>CAZXGB010000092.1:0-12213 GCA_964640005.1 uncultured Actinomycetes bacterium
TTGATCTTCTCGAGCGGATTCGAGGCCACGTTGTTATTCGAACCGCTTGTTGACGAGCAGCCGGCAACCGCCAGCAAGCTAACGGCGGCTAACGATCGCAAGAACATGCGATGAGTCTCAAAATCGACGATTAAGGCCGCGGGACGGATCCGTTAAAGCACGGGGCGGGCTCGATTAAGCCAGCCTGTTCCTGTCTGGAGCTACCGAGTCGAGGGCTCGATCCGCCCTCGCGCCTCGACGACGCCGATCGCCTGGTCGATCAGATGCATGAGTGGAGGTCGCCCATCCTGGCGCACCCACTCCAGGATGGCCTCCCACATCGCGCCCATGAGCATGCGGACGAACACCCGCATCTCGAACTCGCCCGGATCGCGGTCCAGACGCTGAGCCGCGAGTCCAAAGAGCAGCTCATGCCCGCGCTCGACCTCAGCCAGCATCCGGGCCTGGAGCTCGGGGACGCTGAGCGCGATCCGGCTCCGCAACAGGATCACATCGCGATCCCGTTCGAAGAGCGGGCTGAGCTCCATCAGGGCCTGCCGGAGCGTATCGATCAGCGGTTCTCCGGCGGGCCGGCTCAGAACGGCCGCCATCAGCTGCGGGTCGTAGGGGTCGAAGATGATCACGTCTTCCTTTGCTGGGAAGTAGTTGAAGAAGGTGCTCGGCGAGATGTCCGCGGCGGCCGCGATCTGCTCGATGGTCGTCGCCTCGTAGCCCTGCGCTTCGAAAAGGCGCAGGGCCTCGCGTTGGATGGCCTCCTTGGTCCGCTGCTTCTTGCGCTCGCGCAGGCCGAGCTGCGACTCCGTCATGCCTGGTCCGCGTCCGGCGCCGCCAGAGATGGCGCTCGCGAAGGCAGGAAGACCGCGACTCCCGCAGCAACGATGAGCATGATGACCGCACACACGATCATCACCTGCGAGAAACCGTGAGCGTAGGCGTCGCCCGCGGCGCCCAGCACGAGACCCGTCCTGGCCGCGGGGAGGTGAGCAGCCACCGCGGCCGCGCCGGCCACGCTGGAACGGATGGCTTCGGCGGCCGCCGGCGGGAGCCCGGCGACGACGCCTTCGACATCCGAGCGGTAGACGCTGTTGAGGATGCCTCCCAGGATCGCCACCCCGAAGGATCCGGCGACCTGCTGGAGCGCGCGGGTGAGCGCGGATCCCGTGCCTGTCTGCCCGGACGGCAGTGAGCCGAGGACGGTGTCGAGTGCCGTCGGCATGGCCAGTCCCAGGCCCAGCCCGGTGACGACCATACCCGCGGCGATCAGACCGTAACCGCTGGAACCGGTGGCGCGCGACAGCACCAGCAGGCCGGCTGCCACGATCGTCAGCCCACCCGCAATGGCGAACCGCGTGCCGGCGCGCCGGGTGATTCGGTCGGCCACCACGGCACCCGCGATCATCGCGCCGATCATCGGAATCAGGCGAAGGCCGGTGGCCTGGGCGTCGTAGCCGAGAACGACCTGGATGTAGGGCGTGAGCACGAACAAGGCGCCGGTCATGGCAAAACCGACGGCCACGAACGCCATCGTCGCCCAGGCGAACATCCGGCTCCGGAAAAGGTGGGGGTCGACGAATGGAGCGGCCTGTCGCAGGTCCCACACGACAAAGGCAGCGAGGACGATCACGCCGCCGCCGAGACCGAAGAGGACGCGCTGGTCGCCCCACCCGTTTGCCGGCTGCTCGATGATCCCGTAGACGAGCGCGGTCACTCCGGTGACAGCCAGGACTGCGCCCACCCAGTCGAAGGGCCGGGCTTCGGGGTCCTTGCTCTCGGGCACCAGTAACCAAACGCCGATCAGACCGACTGCGACGACCGGCGCGTTGATCAGGAAAATCGCGCCCCAACTCGCATGCGTCAGAAGGTAGCCGGCGACCAGGGGGCCGGCCGGAAGTCCGACCAACGCGCCTGCGGAGAGCAGCGCGACTGCGCGCGGCCGCTCAGCCTCCGAAAACATCGAGGGCAGGATCGAGACCGAGAGCGGAAGCACGATCGCGCTGCCCACGCCCATCAGGGCGCGCATCAGGATCAAGCCGCTGGCGGTTGTCATCTGGCTGGCCAGCAGGGACGCCGCGCCGAAGATGACGAGACCGATCAGAAGCAGGCGGCGGCGGCCGTAGCGGTCGCCGAGCACGCCGGCGGGGAGCAGAAGTCCGCCCAGCGCCAGTGTGTAGGAGGCCGAGATCCACTGCAGATCGCTCGTGCTGGCCGAGAGCTTGGTGGCAAGGGTCGGCAGCGCTGTGAAGAGAACGGTGATGTCGAGGCCGATCGCGAGCGCGCTCACGAGCAGTGCGGCTGCCGCCCACCACCGGCCACTCGTCTCCCGGACGTCTTCCCTGGTCTTGATGATCGCCATCTCAGTCACCTCCTGTTCGTTGAACTGGCAGCAACTTTATATCTTCTCTAAATTTCTAGCAACTCCAAGCTTCCCGCCGATGGCCAGCATTACGCTCTTCGGTGTGATCGAGCGCATCGACAACGTCGGCGTGGCCGTGACGGATCTCGAGAGTGCGGTCAGCTTCTACACAGCCTTGGGCTTCGAAATCGAAGCCCGCGACGAGACGCCGGCGGCGACGCTGAGAGCGGGCGAGGCGCGCCTCTGGGTCTTCCAGGTCGCGGGCGGCCGCTCGCCGCGCCGGAGCGCTGAGCTGACCCCCAATCCGACCGGCTTCGATCACGTGAGCCTCTGGGTCGGAGACGTCGATGCGGCGTCCAGGCAGGCTCGCGAGCGCGGCCTGGAGCTCGAATCAGAGCCCGCCGACCAGGACTGGGGTTACCGAGCGACGAGCCTGCTCGATCCTGACGGGAACCGGATCTTCCTGCTCGGTGAGCTCAGCGGTTAGCTCCAGACCAGCTCGACCGGCAGCCCGAGGAACCGGCCGTATCGCGCCGCCGACTGCTCGACGGCCGCCTTCTCAGCGGGATCGAGGCTGTCGAGGAGTCTGATCTCCACGCGCACGCCACGCCGCTGAAGGTTTCGGCGCCAGGCGCCCCGGACACGCCCCGTGACGGTGAGCACGTTGGAGAGGATGCCGCCCTGAGGAGCCGCTTCTCGGTAGTACGAGAAGAAGGACGGGTCGAACGGCCGGTCCGGGTGCAGAACCGCGCCCCGGTCGCGGTAGGCGACGGTGTATTCGTCGAAATTGGGCAGCAGGTGGGCCTCGCCCGCGACGGGTGGGGCAGGTTCCAGGGCGGCGTCGAACCAGTAGTCCTTGCCGTCGACCTCATGGTGATCCAGGCCCCGCCCGGCCAGCTCCACACCCCTGCGGGCATCAGCCATCGTCAAACCCGACCACCAGACGAAGTCCTGCAGCTGCGCCGGTCCGTGGCTCCGGAAGTACCGGCACGTGAGCTCGGCGACAGCCTGGTCGCGCTCCAGGCGGCGCGCCTCCGGCGCGCGCTCCGCTAACAGCGCATACGTGAACTGCTTACCCCGCCGGGGACCGCTGACTACGATGCCGTCCAGCTCGGCGCAATGCAAAAGGTGGGGCAGGCGCTGGCCATCAGGCGAGATGCCCGCCCGCTCCAGTTCGGCGCCGAGCTCCGGCCGCGTCAGCTGGTTGCCACCTTCGAGCGCATGGGCAAATACATCGGCGGCCCGCGCGATCGTCAGTTCGTCGAGCTCCAGCTCCCGGTGCCGGCCGGCCTGCCCGGCGCGGACCCTGGGGCCGGTCAGCTCGAGCATCCAGCGGATGTCTTCCGGCAGCACGAAGTGCCAGGTCGGACGCAGCACATGCGTGCGCAGGATGGCGCCCGAATCGACCAGGCGATCGAGCTCGGCGTCCGTGGTGCTCGATACCCGCTGCGCGAGCCCCCACTTGGCGCCACCGTAGTCCTGCGACTGTACGGCGCCAAGCCACCGGACCGCCTCCACCGGCGATCCAAAAGGATCGCCGATCAGACGCTGGGCGAGCAGGCGGCGTACGGCGACGTCAAGCACGGCCACCCAAAGTTACCTGCGGCCGGCCCGCGGCGGCTACGCCGCCCAAGCAGCCTCCGCGAGTCGCGGCCGCAGCTCGCGTTCCCAGAACCGCATGAACCCCTCCTGGTCGGGGCCGGCCTGGAGAAGGGCAATCTGGTCGAACCCCGCCTCGACGTACTTCCTTATCCCATTCAGATGCTTCTGCGGGTCAGGTCCGGAGGGCACCAGCTTGGTCACGTCTTCGATCGAGTAGGGCTCGCTGGCCGCCGCAAAAGCAGCCGGGTTGGGCAGCTCCGTCTGCACCGGCCAGCCAGGGACCGCGTAGCGAAAGTACCGGCGAGCCGTTTCCGCGGCCGAACTCTCATCACTTCCGTAGCACAGCGCGAGCTGGCCGTAGGTCGGCCCCTCTCCCCCGGCCACCCGGTAGGCCTCCACCAGGTTCGGTTTCGGTTCGGTGGCGATCAGGGCCGCGCCCGCGCTGCCCGCCAGTCGCGCAGCGTCCGGCCCGCCAGCCGCGACACCGATGGGGATACCGCCTTCCGGAGGAGCCGTATAGAGCTTGGCGTCCTCGACCGTGAAGTAGTCCCCGTCGTAGGTCACGGTCTCGCCGGTCCAGAGACGCTGGATGATGTCGATCGCCTCCTCCAGCATGCGGTGGCGGATGAGAGCGGTCGGCCAGGCGATGCCGACGACGTGCTCGTTCAACTTCTCGCCGGCCCCGAGACCGAGCGTGAAGCGGCCACCGGCGAGCAGCGAAACCGTGGCCGCCTTCTGGGCCACGATGGCCGGGTGGTAGCGGCCGATCGGGCAGGTAACCATCGTCATCAGGGGCATCCGCTGCGTGCGCTCGGCCACCGCTCCCAGGACGGTCCATGCGTATGGGCTCTCCCCCTGCTCCTCGAGCCAGGGGTTGAAGTGGTCGGAGATCACAGCGAAGTCGAACCCTGCCGCCTCTGCTTGCTCGGCGTCGCGGACCAGGTCGGCCGGGCCGCGCTGTTCACACATGAGGGTGTATCCAAACCGTGCCATGCGGCCCAAGCTACGCCGAGCAGCGCACCGCGACCGTCCGTGTAACTTCGTGAGCCATCCGGTTTCTGCGAAGCTGCGCCCGGTGCGCATCGTTGTCATCGGCGGCGGAATGGCAGGCGTTTCGGTCGGCTTCGAGCTGGCGCGACGGGGCGCCCGGGTGGTGCTTCTCGAGCAGGAGTCGCAGCTCGCCTACCACACCACGGGGCGGTCGGCCGCCATGTACCTGCAGAGCTATGGAAACGTGCCGGTTCGGGCGCTCACCGTGGCCAGCCGCGGCGACTTCGACGATCTCGGGGCTCGATTCGAAACGCCGCCGCTCCTGACCCCAGTGCCCCTGCTCTGGACCGCCGACGCCGAGTCGCAGGCGGAGCTCGAGCAGCTGCTGCGCATGGGTGGTCCGGTGCAGCCGGTGACGGCCGAGGACGCGATCGCCATGTGCCCGGTTCTCAAGCGCGACCACCTGGTCGCGGCTGCCCTGGACACCGAGGCCATGAGCATCGACGTGCCCTCCCTGCACCAGGCCTACGTTCGCGGGCTGCTCGATCACGGCGGTGAGATACAGCGCTCAGAGGCGGTGACGGCCATATCCCGCGAAGGAGACGGGTGGCGGGTGACCGCCCGCGCCGGCGTGATCGTGGCCGACGCGGTGGTCAATGCGGCCGGCGCCTGGGCTGACGTCGTCGCCGGAATGGCGACGGTTCGGCGCGTGGGGTTGATGCCGCTGCGGCGAACGATCTTCACGAGCCCGGTGACCGGCCACGCTGACATCTCGCGCTGGCCCTTCGTCAGCGACATCGCCGAGCGGTACTACTTCCATGCCGAGCACGACCAGGTCGTCGTGTCGCCCGCCGACGAGGTCCCCGACCAGCCGCGCGACGTCCGGCCCGAAGAGGTCGACGTGGCGGCGGCGATCGAGGTCGTGAACGAATTCACTACTCTCCGACTCCGGAGCGTCCGGAAGGCGTGGGCCGGGCTGCGCTCGTTCGTGGCCGACCGCTCGCCGGTGGTCGGCGCGCCCCGGGACGAGCCAGGCTTCTTCTGGTTCGCGGGGCAGGGCGGCTACGGGATCCAGATGGCGCCCGCCCTCGCGCGCGCGGGCGCGTCACTGCTGTTGGAGGGCCGTCTGCCTGATGACATTGCGAGACTGGGCATCACGCCGGCCGCGCTTTCGCCCGACCGCCTGCCGGCGCCCACTGACGCCACCGCTCGGGGCTAAGCTTGTGGCGATGGTTCGCTGGCCTTTCTTCGAGCCGAGTCCGATGCGCGACCTCCTGGAGGCGTTCCTCCAAGATGACCGGCGACACATGGCTTCGCGGGCGGCAGCCGGCCAGGGCAGCAGTCAGCCCATGCCAGTCAACGTTCACCAGGATTCCGACGCCATGATCGTCGGGGCGATGATCCCCGGCGCAGGGCCCGACGACATCGACATTCAGTGCGCTGACGGCCTGCTCACTATTCGCGCCCGCACTCGCGTGGACGACCACGACTACGTGCACCAGGAGATCCAGCCGGTGGACTGGTTCCGGCAGCTTGCCCTGCCCGCCGACCTCAAGTACGAGCAGGCGGAGGCGGAGGTCAGCAACGGCATTCTCACCATTCGCATCCCCAAGACGCGGCCGCGAAGTCCCGAGAAGATCCGCATCCAGGTCTCTCGCAAAGGAGCTGAGGCGGCGACGATCGACGCTGAACCGGGTGAGGGCTATTCCGAGGTCAAGCCCAAGCGCCGACCGGGTCGCGGCTAGGGACTCGGTTTATCTAGAAGAAGGGCGTCGAGCGCCGGCCCCGCAGCTGGTCGAGGCGTGACTGGATCCAGCTGCGGACCTCGTCGCTGATCTCGAGCACCAGGGCCTGGTCGCCGGCGGCCTCCGGCCCGAGGCTGCTCGTCTCGATCGGCCGTCCGAAGCTGATGAACCACTTCGAGGGCAGAGGCAGCAGCCCAAGCAAACCCAGCCAGGGGAACGTGAGGGTGAGGGGTACCGTCCCGGTGCCCAGCACGCGGCCCAGCGCCGGGAAGTCGTAGATCACGGGATGTATCTCCTCGGCGCCGACCACGGCCACGGGGATGATCGGCGCACCCGTCCGGAGTGCCACCTGGACAAAACCGCCGCGCCCGAACCTCTGGACCTGGTAGCGCTGGCTGAAGCGCTTGGCGGCGCCCTTGACACCCTCCGGAAAGACGCCCACCAGCTCGTCGCGCTCGAGCAGCGTCTGCGCGTTGTTCGGATGCGCGAGCACGTTGCCGGTCCGAAGCAGGAAGTCGGACAAAGCCGGGATCGCGAAAGCGAAGTCGGCCACCAGCATCCGAGCGTGACGCGGCTGCTCGTGCTCGACCATGATCGCCGTCCGGATCATGGCGCCATCCCACGGCACCACACCGGCGTGGTTCGCGGCGAGAAGGGCCCGGCCGCTGCTGGGCACGTTTTCGACGCCGTCGATCTCCACACGGAAGTACTGGCGGTAGAACCACTCGAAGAGCGGCTTCATCCGCATCGTGAAAGCGGGATCGAAGCCGAAGTCGTCGCGCCCATACGCCACCGGCTCCTGAGATTCGACGACCTTCAGCGCACCCGCCATCCAGCGATTATTCAACGACTGTCCCCGCGCTGCGAATAGACGGCGGCCACTGTGCCTTAGCATGATCGCGGCCTCGCCATGCCCCTCGACTTCCAGGCCGCTCGCGACGAGTACCTCGGCTGGCTTCAGCTGGAGGCGAACAAGAGCCCGAACACCGTCCGCGCCTACGGCAGCGAGATCGGGCGCTTCGGCAGCTTTCTGGCCGCGCGCGGCCACTCCCTGCGGATGGAAGACGTCGCCTACGAAGACATCCGCGCCTATCAGCGGCACCTCGCTCAAGTCCTGCCGAAAGCATCGTCGCGCCACCGAGCGCTGGTCGCGATCCGCTCCTGGCTGCGCTGGCTGGCCCGGGAGGAGCTGATCGTCAAGGACCTTTCGAACCGGATCACCCTGCCCAAGCTCGAGCAACGGCTTCCCAAGCCCATGCAACCCGAAGAGCTTTCCCGGCTGCTGGCCTCGCTGCCGAGCGAGTCCCTGATCGAGAAGCGCGATCGCGCTCTGGTCAACTTTCTGATCAGCACCGGCTGCCGCATCAGCGAAGCGCTTTCGCTCGACCGCAACGACATCCCGGTCGACGGCAACCGTTTGGTCGTGACCGGCAAGGGCAGCAAGCAGCGCGTCGTCTACCTCACAGAGGACGCGCGCGGGATCATCGATGACTACCTGAAATCGCGCGAGGACACGTCGATGGCGCTCTTCGTCAACTACGACCGCAAGCTCCGCCCGGGAGACGACCGCCGGCTGACCGATGCCGGGGCCCGCCACGTCGTCAACCGCCTTCGGAAGCAGTTGGGGGCCTGGTCGTTCCGGTCGCCCCACGTGGCTCGCCACACCGCTGCCACCAGCCTCCTCGAGGTGACGGGCGGCGATGTTCGCCTCGTTCAGGAGGTGCTTGGGCACGCCAACCTGAACACCCTGCAGGGCTACACGCGGATCGTCGACGCTCGCAAGCAGGAGGCCTACCGGGCCTACCAGAAGTACCTCGACGAGAAGAAGTCAGGCCCGGATCGCTAGCACCTCGGCGCCCTCGACCTTCCCGGCTCGGAGCCGGTCCAGCGCGCCGACCGCGTCCTCCAACTGGTGGGCTTCGATCTCGGTGCGGAGGGGCACCTTGGGCGCGATCTCGAGCAGTTCCCGAACGTCACGACGGGTGAGATTGGCGACCGAGCGGAGGATCCGCTCGCCCCAGAGCAGCTCGTAGGGAAAAGAAGGGATGTCGCTCATGTGGATCCCGGCGCAGACGACGATGCCTCCTGGCCGGACCGCCCTGAGGGCGGAAGGAACCAGCTCGCCGACGGGCGCGAAGATGATGGCCGCATCCAAGGGTTCGGGGCCGAGCGCGTCAGAGGGTCCCGCCCACTCGGCACCCATCGCGAGGCCGAACTCAGCCGCCGCTTGGTCCCCCGGACGGACGAAGGCGAAGACGCGCTGGCCGCGATGGCGGGCGACCTGCACCACGATGTGGGCGGAGGCGCCGAAACCGTACAGGCCGAGCCGCAGCCCCTCCCCGGCCAGGCGCAGGCTGCGATAGCCGATGGCACCCGCGCAAAGCAGCGGAGCGACCTGGAGATCGTCATAGCCGGCCGGCAGCTGAAAGCAGAAACGGGCGTCGGCGACCATCCACTCGGCGTATCCGCCGTCGAGCTGGTAGCCGGTGAAGCGGGCGTTGGGGCACAGGTTCTCCTCGCCACGGCGGCAGTACTCGCAGGTGTCGTCGACCCAGCCGAGCCAGGGCACGCCAACGCGCATCCCGACCTCGATCCCCTCCACCCCATCTCCGACCGACTCCACCATTCCCACCACCTGGTGACCCGGGACGAGCGGCAACTTCGGGTTCGGGAGCTCGCCGTCGACGACGTGCAGGTCGGTCCTGCAGATGGCGCACGCGTTGACGGAGATGCGCACCTGTCCTGTGGCCGGCTCCGGCACCGGCAGCTCGGCCGGTCGCAGGGGCACCTTCGGCTCGTCCAGAACCATCGCCCGCATGGGCCAATTCTCCGCCGCGAGCTATCCTCGGGCGCGATGGGCGGGCGGCGGATCTTGCCCTACCTCGCCGGGGCGAGCGGGGTGGCGTTGATCACGGCGGCGATCGGCATCGCCGGACGCTGGGTGGACACGCCGACGTTGACGGTCGCCTACATCGTCCTGGTGATCTACCTGGGTGCCCGCGCGGGCCGGCTGCCGGCGCTGGCGACCGCGCTGCTCAGCTTCGCCGTCTACGAATTCTTCTTCGTGCCGCCGTACGGGTCGCTGACCATCAGCGCGCCACGTGATGCGGTCAGCCTGCTCGTCCTCCTGGTCGCGGCCGGCATCAGTGAGCGCGTGGTCAGCGCCCTCGTGGTCCGCACGACCGGAGCCGAGGCCAAGGCCCGCGAGTCGCAGAGCCTGTACGAGGTGGCACTCACCGCGCTACGTGAAAGCGAACCGGTGGCCGCGCTCGCGGTGCTCTGCCGGCGGGCTTCACAGGAGCCAGGGATCTCCTCGATGACGGTCCTGGCAGAGGCCGATGGCGGCCGGCTGGAGACGGTGGCCGGCGCGCCGGTCGCGGCGGGCGAGCTGTCCCAAGCAGCGTGGACGGTCACAAACGAGACGAGTCAAGGCCTCCGCGTCGAGAGCGACCGGCTCGAGGTGTTCCAGCAGTTCCCGCCGCAGCCGGCCTACCTGCGGCTGCCGGGCGGGGTGGCGGTCATCCGGACCGACGGCAGGGGGCCTTCGCCCGAGGTTTCGCGCGTGCTCGCCGCCCTGGTCGCCATGGCCGGCCTGCTGCTCGACCGCCGCCGCGGGAACCTGGAGTCGGCCCGTGCGCGCGCCCTCGAGGAGTCCGGCCGCGTCAAGGCGACGGTTCTCTCGGCGCTCGCGCACGAGGTCAAGACACCGCTGGCGTCGCTGCGCACAGGCCTCTCGGCCATGGTCCTGGACCGCCGGCTGAGGGACGACCAGCGCCGCCTGCTCACTGGCCTGGAGACCGAGACGGCACGCCTGGACCGGATCGTTCATGACGTGCTGACCATGACGCGGCTCGACGAAGGTCTCACCGGCGAGCGCAGCCCCATCGACCTGGCCGAGGTCGTCGGCTCCTCGGTCAGCTCGCTGGAGCGGGTGCTCGAGCCCTTCCAGCTCGCGGTCACCGTGCCCGAGGACCTGCCTCCCGTGCTGGGCGACGAGGTCCAGCTCGATCGCGTATTCGCGAACCTGCTCGAGAACGCCGCCCACTGGACCCTCGCCGGGGGCCGGATTCAGGTTGGCGCGCGTGCGCGCCAAGGAGTGGTCGAGGCCTGGGTGGAAAACGAGGGCCCGGAGATCCCCTCGGCGGCCCTTTCCGACATCTTTTCCAGCTACTGGACGGCCCGGCCCGAAGGATCCGGGCTCGGCCTGGCGATTTGCCGGCGGATCGTCGAGACCCACGGCGGAACGATCGCGGTGCGCAACCTGCGCAGCGGTCCTCGGTTCACGGTTCGGCTGCCGCAGGCGGAGCCGGTGGGAGCCCACAAGTGAGCGGCCGGATCCTCGTGGTCGATGACGAGGCCGAGATGCGGCGGGCCCTGCGAACGGGCCTGGAACACTCCGAGTTCCACGTGCGTGCGGTCGCCAGCGGCGAGGAAGCCGTCGAGATGGTGACCGGATGGACACCGGATGTGCTGCTGCTCGACCTCGGCCTGCCGGGAATGCCAGGCCTCGAAGTGCTGCGCCGGCTGCGTGCTCGCGGGGACCGGGTCGCGGTGATCGTGGTCAGCGTGATGCCCGACGAACACGACAAGGTAGAGGCGCTCGAAGAGGGCGCCGACGACTACATCGTCAAGCCGTTCGGGATGCGCGAGCTTCTGGCTCGGATCCGGGCGGTACTGCGGCGCCAAGCCGCGATCGGGGCGGGCGAACCGGTCCTCCAGGCCGGCGATCTCAAGATCGACCTCGCCCGCCGAGAGGTCACGCGGTCGGATGTTGCGCTCCATCTCACCCCGACCGAGTACGAGGTCCTGCGCATCCTGGCGCTCAGGGCCGGCCGGCCGGTCACTCACACGTCCCTGCTCCGCGAGGTGTGGGGCGACTACGCGATCGGCGACCGCTACAACACGCGCTACGTGATCGCGCAGCTGCGGAAGAAGCTCGGCGACGACGCGGCCCGGCCGCGGTACATCACCAACGTTCCCGGAGTGGGGTACCGGCTCGAGAACTAGGCGGCGGCACTTCGGGACGGCCGGGCCTCAACGGCGCGTATAAAAGATTCGCGGTTCACTCACTCCATACGCGATCCATACGGGTCTCGCGTCTTTCCTCACAGGTTGCCTACGCCGCGACTCCTAACGTCGTGGCCATGAGAGACCCACTACGGGTGGTTGCCGAGGACCAGCGGCGCGCCAGCCAGTATCGAAGGCGGAACCTGCGGATCGCGATCCGCCAGCTTGAGCGCGCCGAGCTCTACGTCGTAGCGCTCGGCTCGCTGGACCTCAGAGACGAAGGGATCGATGTGAGCGTCGAGCAGTTGCTCGATGAGCTGCGCTCGCTGCGCCATTACCTGCTCCAGCTGAAGGCGAGCGCCTAGATGGCGTCGATCGCGGCCCCGGCTCACGTTCGCGCCCGGCCCCGACGCCGGGTCAAGGTGCGGGGCGGCAACCTCGGCCCGCTCCTGTGCTGGGGTGTCGTGTTCGCCGACATCGGCACCTCCGTCTACTACGTGCCGGGCATTCTCTACG
>CAZXGB010000093.1:0-7274 GCA_964640005.1 uncultured Actinomycetes bacterium
CGCCCCGCCGTCTCCCGCCAGTCCGGCGCGCTGTCCCTTGACCTGTACCGGCGCCTGCTCGACGGCAACCCGCGGCTCAAGCGGGTGACGCTCCAGGGCATCGGAGAGCCGCTGCTGGCGCCGGACCTGGTGGAAATGGTCCGGCTTGCATCCGCGCGCGGAATCGAGGTCGGGTTCAACACCAATGGAGTTCTCCTGACCCCCGCCCGTTCGCGGGAGCTGGTCGCCGCCGGGCTGACCTGGCTCCACGTGTCGCTCGACGGCGCGACCGCGACGACCTATGAGTCGATCCGGGAGCGAGCCGACTTCCGGCGCGTGGTCGCCAACATCCGAGCACTGGCCGAGGTCAAGCGCGAGGCCGGCTCGACCACCCCGCGACTGCAGCTGAACTTCGTGGCCATGCGGAGGAACGTCGGCGAGCTGCCGGTGCTGGTCCGGCTGGCCCACGACTGGGGGCTCGACCGGCTGTGGGTGCAGAACCTGTCCCATTCCTTCGAGGACACGGACCCGAGTGGGGGCTACGCCGGCATCCGGCGCTTCGCCCGTGACGAGGCGCTCTGGAGGGGCGACGATCTGGCCGATGCCGAGGAGGCGTTTGCCCGGGCGCGCCAGGAGGCCCGCCGCCTCGGCGTCCGGCTGCGCCTGCCGGCCCTCCATGCCGACCCTCAGCGCGGGCGCCCGAAGGGGGAACCCGGCTGCGACTGGCCCTGGCGGTCCGCCTACGTGAACCACGACGGCACCGTCCAGCCCTGCTGCATGCTCATGGGCTCGGATCGAGGCGCCCTGGGTTCGGTCTCCAAGGCGGGTTTCGCCAAGCTCTGGAACGGCGTCCGCTACCGGCGCTTCCGGAGCCGCTTGCTCACCGACAGGCCGCCTGACGTCTGCCGCGGCTGCTCGGCCTACCGAGGTGTGTTCTAGACCGCTTCTCGACGAGGTGCCGCCCGGCGGGCGGGTGGCGGTTTTGAGGCCCGGACGGATCGGGGACTTCATGTGCGGGATTCCTGCGCTCCGGGCGATGAAGTCGGCACGTCCCGACTGCCGGTTCGAGCTGGTCGGTCTGCCATTCGTTCGCCCCTTGGTCGAGCGATCACCCTGGATCGACGACTTGATCGAGTTCCCCGGTTTCCCGGGTATCGCCGAGCAGTTCTTCGAGGCGCGCCGCTTTGCGGGCTGGATGATCGAGATGCAGGAGCGGGACTTCGACCTCGCTGTCCAGATCTACGGCTCAGGTGTCTACTCCAATCCCGCGGCGCTGCTGATCGGAGCTCGTCGCACGGCCGGCTTCGTCCGCGCGTCCGACTCTTCAGGCAGGCTTGACCTGGGGCTGGCCATGCCGGACGCCGGTCACCAGGTCGACCGCGCGCTCGCACTCGCGGCCGCTCTGGGCGCGGAGCCTCGCGGCCGCCACCTGGAGTTTCCGCTCCGGAGCGAGGACGTCTGCACGGCTAGAGGGATCCTCGCCGGCCGGCGCCGCCCGGTGGTCGCGATCCACAGCGGCGCGCGCGACGCCGCTCGCCGGTGGCATTCGGCCGCGACGGTTGCCGCGAATCTCGAAGCTGACGGAGCGAGCGTGCTTCGGATCGGAACCGACCCCGGCTGCCTGCCGACCTCGCTGCCGGTCCTGGGCGCGCTTTTGGCCTCGTGCGATCTCTTCCTCACAACGGACTCCGGCCCGGCGCACATCGCGTACGGGGTTGGGGCTCCGAGTCTCACGGTCTTTCCAACCGGGGATCCCGAGGTGACGGGGCCGGTGGAGCCCCTGCCCAGGCACGAAATCGTCCGCGGCGCGGATGCGGAAGGGATCCTGGCGGAGGCACGCCGCCGGCTCGCCTAAACCTCGACCGCGTCGGTATTCCAGGCGTGCACGGATAACCGCCCCGGCCTGCCGGGCCAGCCAACGGCCAGCGACCGGCTTTCACCGGGCAGCAGCGAGAAGCCGGAGTCTTCGATCAATGCCGAGGGAAGCGCGCCCGGCTCCTCCACCCGGACGTCCACCGCAACCACGCTTCCGATGTTGGCGACGACGAGAGAGTCCCTCGCCACCTCGGCCGCCAGCCGTGCCGGCGGCAGCTCCCGCAGCGCTCGCAGGTCGTCCCCGCGCGCGAGCAGATAGCGCGCGGCGGCGACCTCGCCAAGCCGGAGCTCGAGATGGAAGAGGCCGGGCGGGATGCAGGAGAGGTCGCAGCTCAGAGGCGTGGCGGTCGCGGTTCCGTTGGAGGGCCAGGAAAGGCGGCTCTCCCACTCCGCCAGCGTCCGCCCGTCACTCCCCAGCAGTCGCGCCTCCAGCCGGCCCTCGCCTGCCCCTGCCCAGCTCGACACCCAGGGTTCGGCGTCGAACTCGCCCTCACCTGGCCAAGCGGTTCGGGCCAGGGTGGCGGCCAGGAGGAGCGGCCGGTAGGCGGCGCGAACGGCGTAGTAGGCGAGCTTCGGGTGCGTCGCGTAGTCGACGACCGAGGTCGAGTAACCCGCTGGGAAGGGTTCGTTGAAGTGCCAGGGGATCGACCCGCTGTTGCGCGGCCAGCGCCGCCGGTTGGCCTCGAGCGCGGTTCGGAGCCCGTGCGCCTGCAGGAGCTGGCTCGCCCGCGCCAGCGTCTCCAGGTCGCCGATGCCGCCAAAGCACGCCTGGACGCGCGCTTCGTTGATGAACCAGTCGCCGCGATGAGTCCAGGCGGGGTTGTCGCGCGTGGCCGGCCACAGCGGCTCGGTCACGTAGCGGCGGAGCGTGCGCAGGTTGGATATGCCCTCGGCACCGAACTCGCTGACGAGAAGCGAGGTGCCCCGGTTCCAGAGGCTGTGCTGGGCCTCGAGGCCCTGGTGCTCCCAGGGACCGTGAACGTCGTGGAGCGAGTCGGGCTCGGCCTCGATGGCAGCGATGTCGTTGCCGAAAGTGGGTCCGGAGGGCGAGCTGGGCAGGAAGGGACGGTCGGGGTCGAGGTCGGCGACCGCCCGCCGCAGCGTCGCCAGCGCCGGCTCGGTCTCGTCGAGCGGAACACCGCCGGCCTCGGCAAGCTCGTTCCCCCCGCACCAGAGCGCCAGCGACGGGTGATGGCGCCGCGCCCGGATCGCGGCGCGCGCCTCGCGGTCGATCGCGGACAGGAAACCGGGATCGCTGGCGGGGCGGTTGTCCAGCATCGAGCTGGAGAGGGAGAACTCCTGCCAGACCAGGATGCCGAGGCGGTCGCACAGGTCATAGAAGTCGCGCCCCTCGATGAGGCCGCCGCCCCAGACCCGAAGCAGATTGACGCCTGCGTGCCGCGCCAAGCCGAGGAGGCGCCGAAGCCGCCGCCTGCGCGGGACTCCGTAGACCACGTCGAGCGGCACCCAGTTCAGCCCCCGCATGTAGATCAGCCGGCCGTTGACTTCCAGGGTGTAGGGGCGGGCGGAGATCGGCGCCGCCTGGTTCTGGACCAGGTCCAGCGATCGAACTCCGAAGGTGACGCTCACCACGTCCTCCCAGCCGCCGGCCTTGCAGGTGGCGGTCAACCTGTGCAGGGGTTGCGGTCCGCACCCGTTGGGCCACCACGCCTCGAGTTCATGCGGCATCGAGCCTTCGGGGCCGGTGGCCGTTGCTCGGGCGGCGTCGACGGTGATCTCGGCCGGAAGGCTTGAGGCGACCGAGTAACGCAGCTCCTCCGGGCTTGCTCGGACCCAGACGTCGTCGATCCGGGCGTCGCCGCCCGTCCACAGCTCGACCCCGCCCATCCCCTGGTGAGGCAGGCGAGGACAGAAGTCCCAACCCTCGCTGAAGCGCGGCCGGAAGTGGCGGACGAGCGAGGTGCGGCCTACCTGTGGCTGCTCGAACGGCGCCCGCTCGAGGACGACGGCGAGCAGGTTCTCGTCGCCCCACCGGAGGCAGTCGCCGGCCTCGAAGCGCGCCTTCGAGTAGAGCCCCTCGTGGCGACCGAGCTCCTCTCCGTTGAGAAAGATGGTGGCCGCCGGATCGATGGATTCGAAGCGGAGCTCGGCGCGGGGGCTGGTGGGCGGAGCGGTGAAGGTGCGCCGGTAGACCCAAGTTCGCGCCGGCACCCACTCGTCGAGCAGCGAGTTGCGATCGCGGTAGGGGTTGCGGGCGAGGCCGGCGCGCCAGGCATCGTCGAGCACGCTGCCGGGGACGCGCGCGTCAGACCAGAAGCGGTGGTCGGTCATGTCCTGGCGGTGCGCGCGCCGCATCCGCCACTCCTCGCCCAGGAAGCCGCGGGCGGACCAGCGGCCGTTCAGCGACCGGACGCGGCTTCGCTGACGGCGCAGGCGGCTACTCGACTCGGCGGCGGCCGATGCGGTCCCGCCGCACCGCCCGCGAGATGACGTAGAGGCCGATGCAGCCGATCGGAATCGCAACCGCCCCCATCACGGCGATGACTCCCAGGGTGGCTGTCCACCACTCGCCGATCAGCATCCCCTCGCTTCCCCCATGCGAACACCCTACGCCTGTGAAGGCCGGCGCAAACCTCATGTTTCCCTGGTCGAGAGCCGGTTCAGATCAGGCATACGAGGTGGGGCGTTGCGGGCTTGTGTCCGGTGGACGTATCGACGCCTCCCGGGCGAGAGTAGCCTCGCCTCATTCATCGAAGGAGGTGCACGGATGGTCGCCGGCGTCCTGGCTGATACGAAGCTCTTCACATCACTTGCCGACCTCTACCTGTGGCTGTCACAGAACCAGGGCAACGAGGTCGAGCTTCCGGGTTCGCGACTGCACGTGGGCCTGCCGATGACGGCGGCCCGCGCGGTCATCTGCACCATCTGGCTGCTCGACTCCTCCTTGGGCTCGACGCCGCTTCTCGCCGGCCGTCTCCGGGCGCTGATCCACCCTCGCGACGGCTCGGTCCGGCTCACGTTTACCGGCAGCGCCGACCCCAGACTGGCGGGCAAAGACGAATCGGCATCCAGCGAGCGTGTTCGTAGCGAGGGCGCAAGGGTCGCGCGTCAGCTGCTCGAGCTGATCGCGATCGACTGCGAGCGGGCGGGCCGCCTCCTCACCGCCTAGGCCGGCTCCTCACGGCCCAGGCCGGCTCCTCACGGTCCAGCCCGCCTCCCTCGCGGGGAGCATTTTCGACGGCTTTGCACCTCCTGGGCCCTGTATGGTGAATCAGTGACGCCGGAAACGCGGCGGCCACCTCCCGGGGACCAGAGGAACAACCAGGGAAACCAGGGGTCGACTCCCCTGGCGGTGCTGATGCGCTCCGGACGCTTTTGGCTCCTCCTGGCGGTTCTCCTCGGTCTGAACATCCTGGTCACCAACTACCTGTTCTCCAGCGGCCAGCCGCAGACCGTGACGATCCCCTACAACGTCTTCCTGCAGCAGGTCACCGCCGGCAACGTGAGCAGCATCACCGCCACCGGCGAATCGATAACGGGCACCGCCA
The DNA here is from genome assembly GCA_964640005.1 of uncultured Actinomycetes bacterium. Lineage (GTDB taxonomy): Bacteria > Chloroflexota > Dormibacteria > Dormibacterales > Dormibacteraceae > CAZHAC01. The sequence continues at coordinate 5,364 of CAZXGB010000093.1, forward strand.
AGAATCCGATCAAGGAATCGGCCAGCGGGCCCAGCTCCAAGCAGTTCCAGACTCAGCGTCCCGCCTTCGCGAACGACAACCTGGAAGGCTTGCTGCAGAGCCAGAACGTCACCATCAACGCCAAGCCGGTCAACCCGCCGACGCCGCTCTGGGAGACCCTGCTCTTCAGTTTCGGGCCGACCCTGCTGATCGTGTTCGGCTTCCTCTACCTGTTCAGGCGCGGCGTGTCGGGTGGTGCCGGGGGCGTGCTGGGCAGCTTCGGTCAGAGCCGAGCCCGGCTTTACGACGCCGAACGGCCGAGTGTCAGCTTCGATGACGTCGCCGGCATCGATGAGGTCAAGGCCGACCTCATGGAGGTGGTCGACTTCCTGCGCGAGCCGCAGAAGTACCAGCGTCTGGGCGGGACGGTGCCGAAGGGCGTCCTCCTGGTGGGCCCGCCCGGCACCGGCAAGACCTTGCTCGCGCGGGCTGTCGCCGGCGAGGCCCAGGTGCCCTTCTTCAGCATCGCCGCCTCGGAGTTCGTGGAGGCGATCGTGGGCGTGGGCGCCGCGCGAGTCCGCGACCTCTTCAGCAAGGCGCGAGCGGCGGCCCCGGCCATCGTGTTCATAGACGAGCTGGACGCCATCGGACGCAACCGCCAGGCGGCCATACGAGCGGGCGGCAACGATGAGCAGGAGCAGACGCTGAACCAGATCCTGACCGAGATGGACGGCTTCGACGCACGCGAGGGAGTGATCGTCATCGCCGCCACCAACCGGCCGGACGTCCTCGATCCGGCCCTCCTCCGGCCGGGCCGCTTCGACCGCCGGATCGTGGTTCAGCCGCCCGACCGTCGCGGCCGGGCCGCCATTCTGCGCATCCACACCAGGCACGTACCACTGGCCCCGGACGTCGACCTTGACGAGGTTGCGGCTCAGACGCCCGGCCTGGTGGGCGCCGACCTCAGAAACATCGTCAACGAGGCGGCGCTGGCCGCGGCCCGCAAAGGCAAGTCGCAGGTCACGTCCGCCGACTTCACCGAGGCGATCGAACGGGGTCTACTGGGCGCCGAACGCAACCTCCTGCTCAGCCCTCTGGACAGGGAACGCGTCGCCTATCACGAATCCGGTCATGCGCTGCTCGGGCTCCTGGTTCCCGGTGCCGACCCGGTACGGAAGGTCACGATCGTCCCTCGCGGCCAGTCCCTCGGAGTGACGCTGCAAAGCCCGGTCGACGACCGCTTCAATCTGGGCGAGGACTACCTGCGCGCGCGCATGGTCGGCGCCCTGGGCGGCCGGGCGGCGGAGCGAATCGTGTACCGAATCGTCACGACCGGTGCCGAGAACGACCTCCAGCAGGTGACGCGGATCGCGCGTGAAATGGTGGTGCGCTGGGGAATGAGCCCGAAGGTCGGGCCGCTGAACTTCAATTTGATTCCGGACGGCGCGCTGGCCGAGCGGCCATATGGGGAGGCGACGGCGAACGTGATCGACCAGGAGGTGCGCCGAATCGCCGAAGAGTGCCAGGCCGACGCCGAGCGCCTGCTCACGGAGCACCGCTCGCAGCTCGACGCCCTGGCCCAGGCGCTCCTGCGCAACGAGTCCCTCGACGAGGCGGAGATTGTCCAGGTGACGGGAATCCGGCCCGAGGGGCAAAAGACGGCCCAGGAAGTCGTCGACGAACAGGACCGGATCAAGCGGGCCGGCTGATCAAGACGGCAGGGACGTCCAGAGCTTCGGCGACTCAGGCCGGCTAGCGGATCCGGGGCGTGCCGCTCGGAGTCGGTGGCGCTGTGACGGCGGGGGTCGGTGCCCTGGTGGCAGTCGCTCTCACGGTCGGTTGCAGAGTTGCCTGGGGAGTCGACACGGGCGTCACCGGGGATCTCACGATGGGTAGCGGACTCGGTCTCGAGGAGGACGGGGCCGTCGGCGC
>CAZXGB010000093.1:7374-12101 GCA_964640005.1 uncultured Actinomycetes bacterium
TCGTCGGCGCGGTCGTCGGCGTGGTCGTCGGCACGGTGGGCGGGCCGGTGGTCGGGCCGGTCCCTGGAGCCGTGGTTGGCGCTGCCGTCGGGGCCGTCGTCGGCGCGGTGGTCGGGGCTGAGGGTGGCGCGCCGGACGGCGCTGTCGCCCGCAGCGTCGCAGCACCTGCCGGCTGAATGGGGACAGGGGGTGCTGTCGCAGGGTTCGCCGGCGCGCCGGCGGGCGCGCTCCCCCTGGTGATTGGGGTTGCCACGGCCACCGCCCTCGCCAGCGGACTCGTGCCCCGATCGGCAATCGCGGCCAGCACACCGCCGTCGACCGCCGATTTCGCCGCAGCCGGTGGCTGCAGGCTGAGCGCCGAGCAGATCCGGTCACCTGCACAGAACGGCCGGCCCTGGCCACCGGCGACCGCGACCGGATCGGCGGCCGCATTTACCGGTGCCGGGCGGTCGAATCGGTGAAACCCCATCCAGAGGAGGAGGACATCGAAAACGATCGCGACGGCGGCGAAACCCCAGATGGCGATGGTCCGACGAGTCGAGACCAACAGGAGTTTGACGTTAGACAGCTGCCGGCAAGTGCGGGGTGGGCGAGTCTGGAGACGCTGCGCGCGAGTCCTACGCGGCGGCGGTGTTCATCATGCACACGGCGGGCGTATCCGCCCCTCAAGCGGTTCCAGTAGGACCTACCGGGGAGAGCTTAGAGGCGCCGCCCGCGGACGCTCCGCGGACGCCACCGCCTCGCCGGGACGGCGTTTCTGCATCTCCTGCGTGGCACGGGTGATGAGATCGACCGTGTGGTCGCCGGTCTGGTAGCAGGTAAGGCCGTGCGTGAAGCTCAAGCCCTTGGCTCGAGCCGACTGCCGGATCTCCTCCATCACCTTGACGGCCTCCTCGGGTGGAGCCTGGACGAGCACGCAGACGTATTCGTCGGCCGTGTAGCGAATGATGAGGTCCTCGAACCGCAGCCGCTGCCGGAGGCAGGTGGCGACACCTCGGAGAAATTGATCCGCGGATCCCGGGTCCTGGGACTCGTTGGCCTCCTGCAGCCCGTCCAGGCCGACCACCGCGACGCAAAGCGACCCGGCGTAGCGCTCGGCCACGGCGACCGCGCGGTTCAAGGCGGCGATTCCGGCCTTCCGGCTCAAGGTACCGGTCAGGGGGTCGACCGCCGCCTCCTCCTGCAGCCTCCGCAGAGCCTCGTCCGACAGCGTAGCCAGCTCCACGGGCCGGATACCGTGATGGACCGCGACCCGCCGCTGGACCGGGTTCATTCTCCAGGTCCGGAGGCGGTCCAAGCCGCGCCGGCCGGCCACTAGCCGGGCGGCTGCGGCCAGCGCCAGTATCCACAGCGCGAGCGTGGCCAGCGCCGTCACGACGCCTGGCAATCGGGCGAAGATCGGGGGGACCAGCGCACCGCCCGGCTGCGTGACCGCAGCCACCGGTGCCCACGTCAAGACGACCGGCACACTCCCGCTGGGCGAGGCGGCGGCGGCAGGTTTGCGGGCATAAGGACTGCCCGGCACCGAAGCCGGCGCCGTAGAGGCGGACGGCGGCTCGGCGGTCGCGGGCGCCGGCGTCGGGGTGTCCGACGGCTGCTCCGGCGTCCCGGACGGGACGATCTGCACCGGCGGCAAGGCCGGCGGCAGGCTCCGGGTGGGAAGTGGGACCACCTGAACCGGGGTCACGATAGGGGTCGGCGGCTGAGTCGACGTCGGCGTCGGCGGTGGAGTTGGCGTCGAGGTTGGAGTCGGCGTCGAGGTCGAAGTCGGAGTTGAGGTAGGCGCCGGAGTCGACTGGGACGGGTCCGGAGTCGGCGTCGCTTGGCTCAGCGTCGGCGTCGAGATGGGCGGCGAGATGGGCGGTGAGAGCGTGGGTGTCGCTGTCGCGTAGGCCGGTCTGGCCGGCGCGATCAACCCCAGCGCCAGCAGCGGCGCCGCAGTCGCCAGTACTCCGCGCCAGGCTCCAGGACCTGGCCTCGAGGCCCGGCGACGCACCCCCCTAAAGGATGGTCTTGGCCGGCTAAATCGGCCGCTGAGCGCTCGTGATCTAACCAGTCCTTACCCCCGCACCTTGGTCGTGGCCCGCCGCAGGGCTTCTGGGATCGATTCGGACCCTGTGCCGGCAGCTTTGTTCGAGCCGGCGGACTACCCCTGCCGCTGGCGCCAGGGCCCCATGATAGCCGCGGATAAATTCTCGTCCACCCCCGCCGGCGTCGAGCCTGGCCAGGCGCCTCCGTCTCGGCTTCGCCACGCCACGTCGCTCGAAATGGGGAGGAGTGTGCTCTAGCGCCGTGCCTGCTGCTGCGAACGCTGGGGTTGCCGGCCGCCCAGGTGGAGGTCGCCCATCACCCGGCGAACCAGCGCCTCTTCATGCTTCAGGTCGGCGCGGAGCCGGCGGTTGTCGGTTACGCGAACCTCCATCCTCAGGTCGCCCAGGTAGATCCCGAGGACCCGGTCCAGCAGGTCCACCTCCTCCTCATCGAGCTGCACGCGAACCCTGCTGGTTCGACTCGGCTGAGCAGGAGTGGACGCGACCTCCTCGTGTGTACCGGCGGGTTCAGGCTCCCTCTGGCTGGCCACAACGTGAGTCACGGCGACATCCGGGAACCGGCGTGCCAGCCGAGCCGGAACATCCATCCGGAGCCAGTGGGATAGGCCGGGCGCGAGCGTCGAGAGGATGACTCCGCTGTAGGCCTCATAGGTCAGCTCGTCAGCGATCGCCTCGACGGGATCGAAGTTCCCGACCCGGGCGGCGACGATGTTCAGCTGCTGCTCGAGCATCTTCTGCCTGATGTGCCGCGCGCGCTCCCCGGCGATCGCGGTGCCGGGTCGAAATCTGCCTTCCGCCAGCTCGTCCAGGTAGCTAGGCTGCATCGCCGGCACCAGCAGGACGAATTCGGTGCTTCGATTCGCCAGGGCAAGCGTATGGAGCCTCGAAAGCAGCTCGGCGCTGTCCGCTGTGCGATGGGCGACGACCAGGTAGCGCGGTGCGTCAGGCAGAAGCTTTGACATGACTCTCCACGTGGACGACGCGATATCCAGGCGCGACTCGGCGGATCCGGCTGATCAGGTCCATCCGAAGCCAGGCTGAGACTCCTTTGGGCAGGGTGGAAACGATGATCGCCCCGTAGTGCCGGTACTCCCGCAGCTGGTCGCGAATCGCGTCGAGAGGGTTGGCATCGCCGACCCTGGCGTCGGCGACCCGGAAGCCCGCGTCTTCCAGGCTCACGCGAACGCTGGCCGCCCGTCTCGCCGCAATCTCCCGGGCTTCACCTTCTTCCCACACGAGCAGGCTGGCGGGGGGAGTCGCCGGGACCAGCAAGACGAAGTCGGCCTGCGGGTCGGTCGCCGTCAGGTCACTCATGGCCTGCCTCAGCTCGAGGCTTTCAGCGGTCTGATGCGCCACCACGAGGTACCTGGCCATTTGCCGTGCGACCTCAGGGCGATGCTAGCACCCGGCACAACGCCCGGAGGGTCGCTTGCCGGGTGGCGTCCGCGACGGCATAGTGGGGTGAAGGGCGCGGAGTGTGGTGAAAAACCTCCGGATCGGGTGCGCCGCCGCCGCTGTCGCCGGCACGCTGCTGGCGGTGATGGCTGCTTGCGTGCCTGGCCAGGCCAAGCCGTCCGGTAACCCGAGCGCATCGGGCCAGTCGCCCGCCGCCGAGCACTTCGATGCCCAGAACTTCTCCACACCGACCAAGGTCACCAACCAGTACTACCCGCTGATCCAGGGAACCCGGACGACCTCCGCCGGTACCCGAAAGGGCGTGTCGACTCGGGTCGAGATCGTCGTCACCAACGACACCAAGACGGTCGCCGGTGTGCCCGCTGTCGTCGTCAGCGACCGCGTGTACGAGGCCGGACAGCTGGTGGAGGATACGGTCGACTGGTTCGCCCAGGACAACCAGGGCAACGTCTGGTACTTCGGGGAGTACGCGACCGCCTACCAGGCCGGCCGGTCGCCGGATCACAGCGGGTCCTGGGAGGCCGGCACCGGCGGATCTCAGCCGGGAATCGTCATGCCTGCGTCGCCCCAGCCCGGGCGCACCTACCAACAGGAGCATGCGGCGGGTGTGGCCGAGGACATGGCCAAGGTGCTCAAGCTCGACGACTCGCTCTGCGTGCCTTATCAGTGCTTTCGGGGCAACCTGCTGGTGACCGAGGAGTGGTCAAGGCTCAGCCCGGGCGAGGTCCAGCACAAGTACTACGCGCCCGGCGTCGGCAACGTTCGCACCCAGACCGTCAAGGGTGACCCCGAACAGGTCGATCTCGTGTCGGTGCAGCGTCCAGGCTGAGCCGACCTGGAGCTCAGACGGCGGCCGGCTTGAGCCAGTCGACCGGCTGCGGAGCCGACGTCGAGTGGTCGCGCCCGAGGTGGGCGGCGGTGCGCCAGTGGGCGGCTGCTTTGTCGACGCTTCCGCGCGCCTCGCAGATTTCCGCGATCCGCATGTGGGCGTCGCGCAGGCGCAGCGGCTGATCGAGCTCGGCGAGCACCGCGAGCGCCTGGTCGAAGGCGGCGTCGGCGTCCGCGGAAGCGCCCAGCTGCTCGTTGGCCACGCCCAGGAGAACGTGTCCCATGCCGATCACCACCCGCTCACCGGACTTGCGGCCGGCCTCGATCGCCTCCAGGGCGGCTTCCAGGGCAGCCAGCGAATTGCCCCGCTGGAGCTCGAACTCGGCCAGGGTGCAGAGGGAGTACCCAAGGCCGCGCTGTTCAGATCCGAGC
>CAZXGB010000094.1:0-11782 GCA_964640005.1 uncultured Actinomycetes bacterium
CGGATCCCTACCATCCTAGAAGTGACCGAAGGGGGCGTGATCGCCGAGCTGCGATCCTTGGCGCTCGACCTGACGTGGTCCTGGGAGCCCCGCATCCAGCGCCTGTTCGAGATGCTCGACCCGAAGTGCTGGAAGGAGACCAACCACAACCCGGTCGTGCTTCTGAAACAGCTCGGCGAGGCCGGCGTCGCGCAAGCGCTCGAGCGGCCAGAGGTGGCCGAGGCGCTCGCCGAAGCGCGAATCGCGATTGCCGAGTGGCGTGAGCGGAGGCCGCCCTATCTGGATGCCAAGGCCCCGCTCGTCGTCGGCTACTTTTCGCTCGAGTTCGGGCTCGCCGAGTGCCTGCCCATCTACTCGGGCGGTCTCGGCATTCTGGCCGGCGACCACCTCAAGGCGGCCAGCGATCTCGCCGTGCCGTTGGTCGCGGTCGGGCTCCTCTACCGGAACGGCTTCGGGCGCCAGCGGATCGACGAGGAGGGCCGGCAGTACGAGGTCTATCCCGAGAACCGGCCCGAGGACCTGCCCGTTCAGCGGGTTCTCGATCCCAGCTCCAGACCCCTGGACGTCGAAGTGCCCATCGGCGAACGGACGTGCCGGGCCGGCGTCTGGCGCGCGACCGTTGGGCGGGTGCCGCTCTTCCTCCTCGATACCGATCTCGAGGCGAACCCGCCCGAGATGAGGACGATCACCGACCGGCTTTACGTTCCCGAGCCCGATCGGCGGCTGCGCCAGGAGATCGTGCTTGGGATCGGCGGCGTCCGGGCCCTGCGCGCCATGGGAATCGAAGCCAACGTCTTCCACATGAACGAGGGGCACGGCTTCCTGGTCGCCATCGAGCGCATCCGTGAGCTGCGCCAGCGCCGTCAGCTGACCCTCGAGGAGGCGCGCCTGATGGCGCGGGCCGGCGTCCTCTTCACCACCCACACGCCGGTGGCTGCGGGTTCCGACTACTTCGACGCCGGCCTCATCTACGAGCTGCTGGGCCCGTATTTGCAGGAGGTCGGCATCCCGTTCGAGCGCTTCATGGACCTGGGCCGCAAGCAGGCCGGCGACCCGCGCGAGCCACTGAACACAACCTATGTTGGCCTGCGCATGGCCGATCACTCCGTCGGTGTGTCGCGCCTTCACGGGTCGGTGTCACGGCGCCTCTGGAAAGACGCCTGGCCGAACTTACCCGCGGAGCAGGTCCCGATCGGCGCCATCACGAATGGAGCGCACATGCCGACCTGGGTGGCGCCCGAGATCGCGCAGCTCCTCCGCCAGTACGTGGACCCGCACTGGTGGGACCTGGAGTCCACCGACCCGCGGTGGAACGCGATCGACGAGCTGTCCGACTATGAGCTGTGGGGCGTCCATCTCGAGCTCAAGCGCCGGCTTGTCGACTTCGTGCGCGAGGTGGCCGGCGATCAGCTGGATCCGCAGGTGCTGACGATTGGGTTCAGCCGGCGCTTCGCGCCCTACAAACGCGCCAATCTCCTGCTTTTAGACCGCCCTCGCCTATCGCGCCTTCTCAACAACCCGGAACGCCCGGTTCAGATCGTCTTCGCGGGCAAGGCACACCCGGCTGACAATCCGGGCAAGGAGATCCTGCGCCAGGTGGTGCTCGCCGCCCGCTCCGAAAGAAACGTCGCCTTCCTCCCCGACTACGACATCGAGATCGCATGGCACCTGATTACGGGTTCCGACGTCTGGCTGAACAATCCCCGGCGCTTTCTCGAGGCCTCGGGCACCTCGGGCATGAAGGCGGGAGCCAATGGCGTGCTCAACTGCTCGGTGCTGGACGGCTGGTGGGACGAGGGCTACAGCCCGGAGATCGGTTGGGCGATCCCCTCTGGCGCGACCCTCGACCGCCCGGCGGCGGACGACCCCGGGGAGGCCGAGGGGCTCTACCGCGTGCTCGAGCGCGACGTCATCCCGGCCTACTACGATCGCGACGCGAGCGGCCTGCCCGCCCACTGGCTGGCGATGATGCGGGCCTCGATCCGGCACATAGCCACCGAGTTCTCGGCGCGGCGGATGGTTCTCGACTACTTCTGGGAGGCCTACGCGCCGGCCGCGCGCCGGGTGGAGCAGCTGCGGCTGCTCCCCGAATGGGGCGGCTAAATGCGCGGAGGGAACCAAGTTTCCCCCCGCGGGCCCGCCCTCCTTTCGTCGGCGTAGCAACCGTCTCCCTCGCCTGGAAGACACGACTCAAACGGGCCAGCAAAAGCCGGCCCTTACGGCACCGTCGCTATTTGTTACGTCAGCAGCTCGAACTCGTACTTACGAAAAGATCGCCTTCTAGAAGAAGGGGCCAAACGAGCGCACCCTCAGCAGGCGTGGTCGACGTCGACTTCCGGGTCCGGCGCGGGATCTGGCTCCTGTACAAGCCACACAGGAGCACCGCTGAAGCCAGCTGCGGCGCAGGCCTGCGAGACCGAACGTGAGGGAAGCCAGTTGGCCCGGACCCAGGGCAGCTGCCAGCCACCCATCACGAGCGCCCAATCCCGAAAGCTCGAGTAGATGCCGATCGCAACCCCGGCGCGATCGAGGCGCTCGACCTGGCCGAGCAGCGAGTTGCGGTTGAGCTCCAGGTCCTGCTCGTCCCAGCTGTTGCTCGACTCGACGTCCACCCACCACATGGCGGCGCCTGTCGCCCCGTAGCCTTGGGCGACCGCGAGCGCATGCTCGGCCTCCCCGCAGCCGATCGCATAGGCGTCGCGGTGCGCCGTGTCGGCGCTGGGCAGCCGCCGCTGAGCCGCGACCCTGCAGTCCTTGGTCGTGCGCAGCAGGTTGGGTGCGTAGTAACCGGAATTCAGGTAGATCGAGCGCGGCCGCAGAGCCTTCGCCCACTGCCGCTTGAAGCAGGGGTTGGTGGTGTAGGCGCGGCCGTTGTTGAGTCCCACGATCGAGAACCGCGCCCCGGCGAGCGGGCGGTCACCCTGCTTGCACTGGGGATAGGAGAGGTCGTAACCGAGCTCGAGACCTGCGTATCCGGGAGTGCCGTCGTTGGTGGGCGTCGGGGCAGCAAGCGGGGTCACGAGGCGCGGTGGGGCGCAGCCGGCCAAGCCGGCGACGCACACTGCCAGGAGCGCCGAGGCGGCAAGCAGCTTGCTGGCTACGCGCGTCCCCCTATCGGTCACCCGCCGGAGCGGCTGCGGTCCCCGCCGCTTCGAGGGCGAGCATCGGCGAGAGCTCGCCGTGGCTGCGGATCGCCACCCGGTAGAGCTGCACGTAACGGCCCGCCGAGCGCGCCCAGGAGACGTCCTCGCGCATTCCACGGCGCGCCAGCTGCAACCAGTCGTCGCGATGACGGTACGCTTCGAGCGCTCTCATCACGGCCGCGAAGAACTCCCAGGGGTCGTACTCCTCGAAGACGAATCCGAGCCCTTGGCCAGTTGACGCGTCGTAGTCAGAGATGGTTTCCGCCAATCCACCCGTCGCGCGCACGATCGGGACCGCGCCATAGCGGAGCGCGATCAGCTGGGCGAGACCTCCAGGCTCGAACCGGGACGGCATGATCAACATGTCCGCCGCTGCGTAGAGGCGCTGGGCGAGCCCGGGTTCGAACCCGATCACCGCCGCCATCTGCCCCTTCCGCTCGGCGCTCAGGTTCCGGAACATGTCCTCGTACCTGCGATCGCCCGTCCCGAGCACCGCAACCTGCGCGCCGTGGTCGAGAACCCGCGGCAGAACCTGCTCCAGCAGGTCAAGCCCCTTCTGCTCGTAGAAACGGGCGATAAAGGCGATCAGCGGCACCGGCTCGTCGCGTAGTCCAAGCTCGAGCAGCAGCGACGACTTGCACAGGGCCTTGCCACCCAGGTCCTCGGCGCTGTAGTGGTGGCGGAGGTGCGGGTCCCGCGCGGGATCGAAGACCTCGGTGTCAATGCCATTCACGATCCCGTAGAGCTTGTGGGCGTTCATCTTGAGGAGCCGGTCCATGCCCTCGCCGAACTCCGGCGTCTGGATCTCCTCCGCATAGCGCTCGCTGACCGTGTTGACGACGTCAGCGAAGTGGATCCCGCGCCCGAGCAGGTTGACCACGTCGTCCAGGTGCGGCACGCCCACCTTCATCATCCCCCACCTCTCGAGGCCGGCCAGCGCCAGCGTGCCAAAGCCGAACTCGCCCTGGAAGGCGAGGTTATGAATGGTGAGGACCGTGGCGATGCCATTGAGTTCGGCGTCGCCCTCATAGACCTTGGCCAGCAGGTTGGGGACGATCGCCGTGTGCCAGTCGTTGAGGTGGAGCACGTCTGGAATGAAGCCGAGCGGCCGCAGCATCTCGCACACGGCACGCGAGAAGAGGACGAAGCGAGCGTCGTCATCGCCGAAGCCGTAGAGACCGTCGCGGTCGTAGAAGCGCGGGCAGTCGACGAAGTAGATGGGCACCTCTCCCGCGATGCCCTCGTAGATGGTGCACTCGATCACCTGGGTGCCAAGCGGCACCCGGAGCAGGCGCACGGCCGGCCGCAGGTTGTAGCGCTCGAGACTGACCTGCCGGTAGCGGGGCATCACCAGCCGCACGTCGTGACCCTGGCGCCGCAGCTGCTTGGCAAGGGCGGCGGTGACGTCCGCCAGACCACCCGACTTCGCGAAGGGCGTGACCTCGGCGGCCGCGATCAGGACCTTCAGCGGCGGCCCCGGCTCCGCGTCCGGCAGCCCGCCCCGACGCGGCGTTCGGAGGCCGAGAGAACCTGTCGGTGGCACCTGCTCGACGTCTCGGCCGCCACGCTCGACCACCAAAGCCAGCTGCATCGGTTCACCCGGTGCCTTGTCGAGGAGGGCGAACGGGATCGCGATGCAGAACGGTGATGCACTGTCGAAGGCGGCGACGGGCACGGCTTCGCCATCCGCGAGCCGGGCCACGACCACGTCGCGGCCGCGGATGCGCAACACAGTCGCCGGGTCGAAACCGAGGTCGGAGAGCGCAGGTGCGCGCAGCGGTGAGGGGAACGAAGGACCGATCGCGTCCTTGACTGGCGACCCGGAGCAGTAGAGCCAGAAGCTGATCCCCTGCTGCTCGACCGCCTCCTCGGAGAGCGGGCTGTCGATGCGGACGTAGAGGTTGTCGGCGTCGCAGCCGTAGAGCACGCGCTGCACGACGCCGACCGGCCTGTGCAGTGCCCCGAACCCGCTGCCCACCTCGAAGCGTCCCGCGCCCTCCCAGGCCGGGTCTTCGATCGTCCGCGGCGAGATCTCGCGCACAGGCAGCCGGCGCTCCTCCGGTGTCACGCGCTCCAGGATCGGATTGAAGAGGACCGGCGGCTGGCGGGCGCCGAGAATCTTGTACACGTTGCGCAGATGGAGCCGGAACTGGTTGTCCCAGATTTCGTCCATCCCGCTGTCGTGCTTGCGCGCGTACCACCAGAACCAGTCCGAGCCCTCCGTGATGCGAATCTCCCGCCAGGCCTGCTCGGCGAGGCTGGTCTGGAGCGGCGTGCTTGCGAGGTGGCCGACCAGCCAGTCGCGGGTCTCGGAGAGCAGGTCCCAGGCCTTGTTGTGCTCGGGATCACCGATCCAGGTGTCGAAGCTGGCCCCGATCCAGCTCCCAGCGTGCAGGCGTGACAGCGACCGTCGATCGGGATGCTCGCGCAGGTAGTCGCCGATGGTCGTGCAGTTGATTTCCTCGGCGGCGTCGAGCTCCGAGTAGAGGGCTTCCAGGAAGTCGTTGCCCTCGCGTGAGTAGAAGTCCCAGGCGTTCTCCCCATCGAGCGCGATCGCGACCAGGAAATCCCGGTCGCCCTGCTGCTCTCGTATCCGGTGAAGCCGGTGCATGAAGTCACCAACGGCGTCCAGCGTCGGCCTCCGGTGGTAATCGAAGCCGATCAGGTTCGAAAGCAGCGAGTCCCGGAAGATGATGGTGGTCGAGCCATGCTCCGTCTCCATCGAGTAGGGCGTGTAGAGGACTTCCGGCTGGTGGAGCCTTCCCTCTTCATCGCGCGTCAGCCCCATCTCGAGCGAGCGCGCCAGCACCTCGTCGTCGGAGACGAACCAGTCGACACCGGCACGCGCGGACAGCGCTGCCACTGAACCGTCCACCGCCATCTCGCTCGGCCACATCCCACGCGGCCGGACGCCGGTCATCCGTTCGAAGTCCGCGATCCCCAGTTGGATCTGGCTGAGAGCATCTTCGGGATGCGCGAAGCGGCGATGCGGCAGCTGGATCTGGGGTATCGCCATCCGCGCCGACTCGACATCGTTGAGCAGGGGCAGGATCGGGTGGTAGTAGGGCGAGAACGTCAGCTCCGCCTGCCCGCGCCGGGCGAGCTCGGAGTACTTGGGTATGACCCGGCCCACGATCTCCCGCTGGGCGGCGAAAAGGTTCGACTTGTCGGTCTCGCTGAAGTCGCGGTCCCTGGCCTTGAGCTCGGCGAGCCGGGGATCGCCCTCGACAAGCCGGGGATCGATCCAGGCCAGGTTCGACCAGACCTGGAGGTCGCGGATGTCCTGCTCGGTGAACGTCTCGTCTTCGTTGCGTGCCGCCAGTTCGAAATAGCGCGGCGAGGACTGAACCCGCAGGAACCTCGGCGACTCCCGCATCCAGTGCAGGATGAAATAGCGCTCTTCGCCGGTCAGCTCGGATGCCGGCTTCTTCGCCAGGTTCAGGAAGAGGTCGTCCGGCTCCCCCTCCGCGTAGTCGCGGATCTGGGTCAGGAGCGAGGGCACGAGATTGAAGGTCTGGCGGACACGCGGGTAACCCTCGAGCAGAGCCGCCATCTTGTAGTAGTCCTTGGTCGCACGCAGACGGACCCAGGGCAGAAGGTACGTCCCCGAAAGGTCGTCCTTGTAGTACGGCTGGTGCATGTGCCAGTAGATGGCGAGGTTGAGGGGACGCATCGACCCGACTACAGACTACGGCTACTGGGTGTCGCGCCGACCTGACGGTAGCGCTCATGCCGGCGCCGGGTGCGAACATCGCCGGCTTCGGTGGCGAGCTCGTCGAGCGCCCGAGCGATCTCCCCTGTGAGCCGCTCGACCAGCAACCCCCCCGCCTCGGGTACGACCGAGTCGACGATCCCCTCCCCCAGTAGGCGGGTGGCGACGATCCCCTGCACCTCCGCCATCTCGGCGGCCCGGGTCACGGTGCCGTAGACGATGACGGAGGCGCCTTCGGGCGCGATCGGCGAGAGCCAGCCGTGCTCGGCGGCGATCACCCGGTCGGCGGGCACCAGGGCCAGCGCCCCTCCCCCGCTTCCCTGGCCCAGGATGACGCTCACTGTCGGCGTCTTGACCGAGAGCATGGTCGAGATGCAGCTGGCGATGCCCTGAGCGAGCCCTTCCTCCTCCGCTTCGGCCGTGGTTTCCGCGCCCGGCGTGTCGATCAGCGCCACGGCGGGTAGGCCGACCTCGGAAGCGAACCTCAAAGCCCGCCGCGCCTTGCGCAGCCCCGACACGCCGATCCGCTCGACCTCGACGCCGAGTCCGCGGTCGCTGCCCACCACGACGACCGGCCGGCCCAGGAAGCGTCCGATCATGGCCAGGCAGGCCGTGTCGTCCTTCCCGCCGGCGCGGTCTCCGCGCAGGATCGTGAAGTCCGTCAGCGCCTGCTTCAAGAGCTCGCGGCTCGAGGGCCGCTCGGGGTCGCGCGTTCGCCGCACCGACTCCCACGCGCTCACGCCCGCCTCCAGCGATGCGGGCAGCACCCCTGGCGGCTGGCTCGGCCGCGGCGGCGCCAGGGCACGCAGCAGAGTCGCCATCCGGCTCCGCAGCTCGTTGGGCTGGAAGAGATCATCGAGCAGGCCGTGCCGGAACAGGTTCTCCGAGAGCTGGACCCCACGCAGCTCCTGGTGCCCCGTCAGCATCTCCACGACTTTGGGTCCGGTGAAGCCGATGAGGGCGCCTGGAGTGGCCCAGGTGACCTGCGAGAGCGAGCCCCAGGAGGCGAAGACGCCGCCGGTCGTCGGCTGGCAGAGGTAGGAGACGTATAGATTCCCGGCGTCCCGGTGCCGGCGCACGGCGTCGATCGCCTTGACCATCTGCATGAACCCGAGCACGCCCTCCTGCTGGCGCACGCCGCCGGACGCACAGATGGCGAGCACCGGCCGCCTCTCGGCGGTCGCCTGCTCGAAGGCGGAGGCGACGAGGTCCCCTTCGTGCACGCCGAGCGTGCCTGCCTGGACCTCGAAGTCGCTGATCACGAGGGTCAGCGGATGCCCTTCGATGGTCGCGGTGCCGGTCAGGACCGCGGCCGGCCCCTGCCAGCCTGACGTCCGGTGGAAGGAGCCGGGGTCGGCGACCAGGTCCGCCCAGTCACGCGCCGCCAGGCCACTCAGGTGACCGCGCCGAAGCCGCCGGAACTGGGCGAGCAGCGAACCGACCATGCTTGCTGGAAGGAAAGTTAGCCCGTCGCCGTGCTCTTGAAGTAAACCGCACCCAGCGGAGGCAAGGCCACCTCGATCGAGAACGGCCGGCCGTGCCACGGCTCCTCGGCGGCCTCCACCCCGCCCAGGTTGCCCCATCCCGACCCCGCATAGGCCTGGGCGTCGCTGTTCAGCAACTCCGCCCAGAAGCCGCCCCGAGGAACGCCGATGCGGTAGCCAGGCCGCGGCACCGGCGTGAAGTTGAACGCGCAGACGATCACATCTCCACCGGCGGAGGCGCGCAGGAAGGAGAGCACCGAGTTCTCGGTGTCGGAGGCGTCAATCCATTCGAAGCCCGCGGGGTCGAAATCACGGTCGTGAAGCGCCGGCTCGGTCCGGTGGGCGTGGTTGAGATCGCGGTACCAGCGCTGAACCCCCTCGTGAAAGGGGTACTGCAGCAGGTACCACTCGACCTGCGCGTCGTGATTCCATTCGCGTCCCTGACCGAGCTCACCGCCCATGAAGAGCAGCTTCTTCCCGGGATTGGCGTGCATGTAGCCGAAGAGCAGGCGCAGGTTTGCAAAGCGCTGCCACTCGTCGCCCGGCATCTTGCCCAGCAGCGATCCCTTCCCGTGCACCACCTCGTCGTGCGAGAGCGGCAGCACGTAGTTCTCGGTGAAGGCGTAGATCGCGCGGAACGTGAGCTCGTTCTGGTGATAACGCCTAAAGATCGGCTCGCGGGACATGTACTGGAGCGTGTCGTGCATCCAGCCCATGTCCCACTTCATGCCGAAGCCGAGTCCGCCGACGTAGGTCGGCCGTGAGACCAGGGGCCAAGCGGTCGACTCCTCGGCGATCGTCTGCACGTCCGGGAACGCCTGGTAGACCTCGGCGTTGAGGCGGCGGAGGAACTCGATCGCTTCCAGGTTTTCGCGCCCTCCGAAGTCGTTCGGGATCCACTCGCCCGGCTTACGCGAGTAGTCGAGATAGAGCATGGACGCGACCGCATCCACCCGGATCCCGTCCACGTGGTACTTCTCCAGCCAGAACATCGCCGAGGAGATCAGGAAGCTGCGGACCTCATACCGGCCGTAGTTGAAGATGTAGCTGTTCCAATCCGGGTGGAAGCCGCGGCGCGGGTCTTCGTGCTCGTAGAGGTGGGTGCCGTCGAAGTAGGCGAGCCCGTGGGCGTCCGTCGGGAAATGTGACGGCACCCAGTCCAGGATCACGCCGACACCCCGCTGGTGAAGCGTGTCGACCAGGTGCATGAAGTCCTGGGGCGTGCCATAGCGGCTGGTGGGCGCGAAGTAGCCGGTCGTCTGGTAGCCCCACGACCCGAAGAACGGGTGCTCGGTGATGGGTAGGAACTCGACGTGCGTGAAGCCCATGCGCTCGCAGTACTCCGGCAGCCGTTCGGCCAGCTCGCGGTAGCTGAGGGAGCGGTTGCCTCCCTGCTCGTCGCGCATCCAGGAGCCGATGTGGACCTCGTACACCGACCAGGGAGCGGTTGCCGAGTTGCGGTCGCGGCGCGCTCGCATCCAGGCCTCGTCCCCCCATTCGTAGTCGAGGTCCCAGACCACCGATGCGGTCTTGGGCGGCACCTCCGCGAAGACGGCCAGCGGATCGGCTTTGTCTCCTCGCCAGCTGCCGCCTCGCGCCACGATGTGGAACTTGTAGATGTGACCGGGCCTGACTCCGGGCAGGAAGCCCTCCCAGATTCCCGAGGAGTTGCGCGAGCTCAATGGATGTGACCGCGGATCCCAGCCGTTGAAGTCGCCGACTACCGAGACGGACTCCGCGTTCGGCGCCCAGACACCGAAGGTGGTACCGCCGCGCTCCGGGTCGTGATGCGCTCCCAGCCGATCCCAGAGCCGGAAGTGGCTTCCCTCGTTGAACAGGTAGAGGTCCTGTTCGGTCAACAAGCTGCGTGGTTCGACCCTCACACGGCACCCCTGGGGGCGCCGCGGAGCAGCAGGTTGAGCAGTCCGCGCAGCGGTATCCGGACCCAATCGGGCCGGTTGTTGAGCTCGTAGCGGAGCTCGTAAAGGGCCTTCTCGATCAGCATCGCGTCGAGGATGAGCCTCGTCTCCTCCATGGTTCGCGGCATGAAGGACGCGCCGGCCGCCGTCTCCATGTACCCCTGAAGGTACGCATCCGAGAGCACGTCTGCCCAGGCCGAGGCCGCAGCTTCGGCCTCCGGCGGCTCACCCTTGGCGGCGACGCCGGCCGCGTACTCGAACGAGCGCAGCATCCCGGCCACGTCTTTCAGAGCCCAGCGCTTGATACGGCGCTCGCTCAGTGGCCGTGCGGGCTCACCCTCGAAGTCGATGATCACGAAGTCGTGCCCGGTCCACAGCACCTGGCCGAGGTGGAAGTCCCCGTGAACGCGGATGCGCTGGGCCGTGAGAGGGCGTTGAACGACGCCACGCACCCGCTCCAGCATCTGGCGCTCCGCGCGCAGGACCTGCTCAGCGTCTTCCGAGGCCAGCGGGTCCAGCCGCGATCGGGAGGCCCGCAGGAGGTCGAAGGTCTGTGACTGCAGGGTGCGGATGGACTGGTAGACGGAGCGGGCTTCGAGCATCGTCGTCGGCTCGGGACGGAAGGCCGGATCGTCGGGGTCGGAAGACAGCGCCAGGTGCAATTCCGCCGTGCGCTGGCCGAGAAGCCGTGATTCGTCCACGAAGCGCTGTCCCAGCTCAGAGGAGGACGGATTGGCGATGTGCTGGTCGAGCAACTGCTGGATGTACTGCCAGGCGTCGCCCTGATGCGGAATGTACTGCTGGAGCATCCCGACAACTGAAACGCCGCCCTTGTGAGCACGGTGAAGCATCGACCCGGCGACCGGTGCGATGTTCCGGAACGTGGTCCTCTCGGTCAGGAACCACCCCACCTCGAGGTCGGGGTTGATGCCTTCCTCGAGTCGCCGGAAGACCTTGAGGATCAGCCGCTCGCCGAAGACGACCGAGTTGTTGCTCTGCTCGACCCCGGGAAGTTCAGGCGCGAGGTCGCCGGGCTCGCCGCGCAGGCGCTTCAGGATCGGCGCCGGCAGCGCCACCAGGTCACCGGACCTGCCGCGATAGCGGTGCCGGTGAGAGATCGCGTCCAGCAGCGCCTGGGCAAAGCCAGGGTCGGCGACCGCGTCGATGACGACGGCGTCGACGGGTTCCGCCAGGCGCGCGAGGACCGCCCAGGGCGCCCGATCCCAAACCCGCTGCGCGAGCTCGCCGCGAGCGACCGCAAGCGGAAGGAAGTAGCGCTCGGGATCGCCATCCCGATACGTGACCTGGGCGATGGCGACGTGAGTGGTGCCGAGCTCGTGTGACAGCGGGACGGAGTCGACGATGCTGACGCCGGCAATCCGGCGCGCCTTGGAGCGGAACCACCGCTGGGATGCGATGTAGGAGGGCAGTATCTCTTCCAGGCGGGCTTTGTCATCGCCCCGCATCAGCCCCGCCAGGCCGGAACGCAGCACCAGCTCGGGCACGTCGTGGACGTCGCCGCCT
>CAZXGB010000095.1:0-11772 GCA_964640005.1 uncultured Actinomycetes bacterium
GTCGCGACCGACTAGACTCGGGCGGCCATGAGCGAGGGGACGGTGCTCCGCCACGGGCAACCCAACCACGCCCTTAACTAGGAGAGCCTCTTCTCGAACCAGTGGTGGGCGTACGGCTCGCCGTTGAAGGCCGGCACCTCGCGATATCCGCTGCTGCGGTAAAGGTGGATCGCCTCCTTGAGCGTGCGATTTGTCTCGAGCCGGACAACCTGTGCGCCCGCGTCCCGCGCGTGCCGTTCCAGCTCGCTCAGGAGCCGCCGCCCCAGCCCCAGCCCGCGTGCCTCTGGAGCCACCCACATGCGCTTCAGCTGGGCCGGCGCTCCGCGATGAAATTTCAGGGCCCCACAGCCGACCGGCCGTCCCTGCATCCGAGCGATGACGAGGGCGCCGGCGGGCGGCACCAGCTCGTGCTCGGTGGCGGAGGTCGTCTTCGAGGGATCGAAGCCGGTCTCGAAGCGAGCGTTCAGTTCCGCGAAATACTGCTCGATGCACCAGCGGGCGTCGGTGGTGGTCGGATCCTCCACGGCGAGGTGCACGGTTGACGCGCGGAGCAGGCGTTCAACTTCGGTCATCGCCGCCACGAGCTTTGCTCGCTGGTGGTCTTCGAGTGGTTCGAGGAAGCTCCACGCCACAGCATCAGAGCGTTGATCGAGCTCAGTGAGCTCGGCACGCCCGGCGCCGGTCAGCCGCACGTAACGAACCCGTCCATCATTGCGACTCGGCTCGACCTCGATCAGCCCTTGGCGGCTGAGGGACCGCAGCACGCGACTCATGTAACCCGAGTCCAATCCGAGGCGCGCTCGCAACTCGCGTACCTCAGCTCCGGCGAGTCCGATCTCCCACAGGGTCCGAGATTCGCCCAGCGGCCGCCGGCGACCAAGGAATCCGTCGCTCAGCGCGCCGATTCGTTGAGCCACCGTTCGGTTGAAGGCCCGTACGCGCTGAACCGCCGCCGGCTCCATTTCTCTGACTTTAGTCAGAGAATGTCAGATGTCAAGGAGATTTGAGCAAACCGCGGTGTTGAGCCCGGCTGAGGTGGGGCGGGAAGGTAAAACGTAGAGGCATGGAGCTGGAGGCGATCTACCGGGCGCCCCAAGACGTGTTTCGGGAGCTTCTCGATCAGACGGCGGCTGAGCTCGCGAACGCCACGTACGTCGAGGAGTGGCTGGGACCCAGGCAGCGCCTGCCCGTGTTCGACGTCCAGGTCTTGCGCGACTTCCTGGGGGTTCGCGCCTACCGCGACCGGCTGGCGGTGCTGCTCGCGTCCTACGTAAAGGTCCAGAGCGGGACTGTGTGGGAGCGGAGCGCTGGCCGCTGGCGCCGGCGCCGGTACAGCGAGTTGAATCCCGTCGATCTGGCCGAACTCGGTGCCTTCAGCCGGCTCGGCGACCTTGCCCTTTTCCTTTCTGGCGTCTTTCCCGAGCACGTTTCCATTCACCCTCTCGAGCCTCGCATCGTGGCGCGCTTGGCCGGCCTGCTCGAGCAGAACCCGGGGGAGATCGCGCGTGCGCAAGAGCCGTTCTGGACGATGGAGTGGCTGGGCAAGTCCGCCTACGCTCGGGCCGGAGAACCAGAGCTCACCGCCAACTTCCGCACGGCGCGACGGCTGCTCAATGTCTTGACCGGGCGCCACCTGTTCCCGGTTCGCGACCGCTGGTTTGGTGGCGCCCCCGGGGCCTGACGGAGGCGGGGTATCCGGAACGGACCGCGTCGTAACCTCAGCGCCATGGGGCGTATCAACCCGATTCAGCTGCAGAAGTTCCTTTCCGGAGTTGACTATCCGGCGCGGAAGTCCGACCTTGTGAACGTCGCGCAGCGCGAAGGAGCGGACGAAAACGCACTCAATACTCTGAAGGCGTTGCCCGAGGAGACGTTCAATAGCCCGAACGATGTCAGTCAGGCCGTGGGCCGGTTGAAGTAGGCGGACGGGCGCGGAAAGGCGGTTCTCGTTGGATGGGTGGGGGAGCTAGAATCACGCGCCCCCATGGCCGCGCCGAGACCTGCCGACGAGTGTCCCTATTCGCGGCCGCTATCTCTCGAAAGCGTGGACTGTCCAACCTTCCATCCGGTGCGGTATCTGCCGCTCGATCTCAAGTACGAGCCGTTGCGACCGGTGGTCAGCTGCCGGCACATGCAGCTCGGTCTCGATAGGCACCAGGCCCGCGGCTTCTACTGTCGATGCGCTATCGGTGATGCCTCAGCACGCGACGTCGCAGTCGCGTCGCTGACCGAGTCGCGTCTTCGCCTGATGCGCCAGGTCGTCGACCTCCTGAACGACGTCGTAACGACCCACGCGGAATCGCTGGCGCAGGCCAAGGGTCGCGAGCTGGCGGCGACGACTGCGTCCGAACGGGACGCTGCGCGCTGGGCAGTCGGGCAGGCGGCGGCGCAATTCGAATCTGACTTCGTCTACCGGCTCCGGACCAGGTTGCGAGCCAGCCTGGACGAGCTCGGCGTGGAACCGGATGCCATCCTCGCCATTGTTCACGCCGGGTTGCAGGACTACGAAGAGCGCGGATTGGAGTCCTGGCAGATTCCGGACGATTTGCTGGCGCCGCTTCCGCCCGATGTCCGGCGATTCCTGAAAGCCAGCTATTCAGAAGCGTCCGCCACTAGCGACCCCGCGATGCTCCGGCCGCCCGTGAACTAGTCGGGCGCCGGCAGGCAGCTGCCGGGAAAGGTGCGGGTCGGGTGGATGTCGTACGTAAAGAGCCCGACCTTGACACCGGGGTCCTCGGACATGATCGCCTCCACATCCTCAGGGCTGGCATCGAAGATGCCGATTCCGGTCACGCCGCTGCCGTCCGCCACCGGGCAGACGATCGGAAGCAGGCCCGCCGTACGAAGGGCGAAGTTGCGCTTTCCGTGCTCCCAGATGGTCCTGGCCGCCTCCGAATCCCGGTCAGGTCCGGGCACCGAAAAGTTGGGCCCCGCTTTGAGGATCACGAGCGTGTAGGGGCGAAGCTTCGGCAGGGACTCGTTCAGCATCTCGTCGGTGACTTCCGGCAGGGCCGCGTTGCTCGTGTACTTCATTCGCTTCTCCTGGTGAGTGTGGGGTGCGCCGAGGCCCGACCGGCTGGCGCACCCTCCTTCTTCTCTGCTACTGGATCACGCCCTTCATGAGTCCGATCAGGTGGCCCTGCGGGTCGAGGAAGTAAGCGAAGGTCAGGTTGTAGTCGGGATTCTCCGTCGGCGGCACGACTGTGGTCGCTCCCAGCTTCTCCGCCTTCTCGAGGTAGGCGCCGGGATCGTCAACCTGGACGAATACGGTGATGTGTCCGTCCCCACCGTCCCGGCCCTGGCCGATGCCGCCGCCGATTCCGGAGTCGACGCCCGTCAGCAGGCCGTAGTCCGCATTGGCCGTCGCGCTCTCGATCTTCCACCCAAAAAGATCGCTGTAGAAGCGCCTCAGGGCGGCTCCGTCCTTACCCAACACCTCAAACCAGACCACCGGGTTATCCATCGACCTACCTACCTCCTGGGAATTGCGTGACTAAATGGTCACGCGTACGATACGTGACTATTGGGGCACGTGTCAACCTTCTCGGCCAGGGGGGCTGCATACAATCGCGCGGTGGTCGACGACCGGGTCTTTCGCGCCCTTGCGGACCCGACTCGCCGCCTGCTGCTCGACCGCCTCTTCGAGCGCGAGGGGCGGACCTTGAACGACCTCCACTCCGGGGTGCCGGGAATGACGCGCTTCGGCGTCATGAAGCACCTGAGGATTCTCGAGGCCGCCGGCTTGGTCGTGAGCTACAAATCCGGCCGCGAGAAGCTGCACTTCCTGAATGCAGTCCCCGTCCAGCTGATCCACGACCGCTGGGTCAGCAAGTACACCCGGCCGCGAGCGGTGGCACTCGCCGCGCTGAAAGCAAACCTAGAAGGGAGTCAAACGATGCGAGCTCATCCCGAGCAGGTCTACCAGGTCTTCATCCGGGCGACTCCGGAGCAGATCTGGGAAGCGATCACCAAGCCTGAGTTCACCGCCAGGTACTTCTATGGATCGCCTGTCGAGACCTCCGGCGAGGCCGGCGCGCCGATCAGGCACTATGCCCCGGACGGGACCACGCTGTGGGGCGACGATTCGATCCTGGAGGCGGATCCGCCGCGCCGCCTCATCCACACCTGGCGGTCGCTCTACGATCCTGAACTCGCCGCCGAGCCGCCAAGTCGCGTCACCTGGGAGATCGAGGCGCTGCCCGATGGGGTCTGCAAGCTGACGGTTGTTCACGATCGGCTGGAGGACTCCCCGAAGACGGCTGACCGTGTTGCTCAAGGCTGGATGTTCATCATCAGCGGACTCAAGACTCTCCTCGAGACCGGCCGACCGCTTGCCGAAAGGAGCACTGGTGCGGAGTAACGAAGAAGCTACCGCGCTAGGCGGCGGACCGCTCCTCGCCGGACTCCCGTAGCGATCGCCGCTCGGTTGGCCGCCGGGCATTCATCACGATCATGGCCACGCCGGCGAGGATGACGCCGACACCGGCGAGCGTCCTCGCTGTCACCTGCTCGCCAAGCAAGAGCCAGCCCAGGGTGAGCGCCACCACGGGGGCTGCGTAGGCGACGGTGTTCGCGACATGGAGCGGGACTGTCCTGAGAAGCCAGGTGAAGAGCGGAAAGCCGATCAGGGCCGGGACCGCGACCAGATACACGAAGACCGGCAGCGCTGTCAGGAGCGCAGGTTGTGCGAGGCGGGAAGCCTCACCGGTGCCGAGCCCGACCAGCAGCTGGAGGCCACCGCCGGCCAGCATCTGCAGGCCGGTCGTCAGAGTTGGCCTGCGGCCCGCGCCGGCCCGGCTGGCCAGGAGCGCGCCGGCGGCCCAGCCAATCGCGCCCGCGGTCGTCACCAGGGCAGGGATCAACGGCACTCCGGGGCCTTTGGACGGCCAGGTCAGGAAGACGACGCCGGCGAAGCCGGCGACGAGCCCGATCATGCCCGACAACGCCAAACGAGTTCCGAGCGTGACCCAGCTGATCAAGGCCGCCCAGAGCGGCATCGTGGAGCCGAGCACCGCAACCATGCCCGGCGCCATGTACTGCGACGCCCAGGAGGCGGAGCCCTGACCGGCCAGGATCAGGCCAGCCCCGGTTGCCCCGGCAACGAGCGCCTCGCGCCGCCTGAGCTCGAGGTGACCACCCGTTCGCCAGACGGTCCACGCCAGCAGGAGCGTGCCGGCGAGCAGGAAGCGGCTGCCTGAGAAGAGAAAGGGCGGCAACGTGGCGACGCCGACCTTGAGGGCCACGAACGCGGAGCCGAAGGCGAACCACACGACCGGCAGGGCGGCAATCGCCCACGCGCCGCGGGGCAGCGTTCCGGGATCGATCGGAAGTCTCAGGAACCTCATGCGACTAAAACACCCGTCTGCGACTGAGGGTTGCCGATCTCGCCCGTATCGGGCTGTACCTGTTTAAACCGGCAGCGGGTGTGCATCTGTTCCGAGAGCGTGGAGCCCGGGATATCCCTGACCGTACGATTGCGGCGTGGGCAGGCCGCAGGCCCCGAGCGTCGGAACCCGCCGCTGGAAAGGCGGCGCCTGGGACGAGGCCGGAGACCAGCTGGCGGCCGAGGAGCCGCTTCAGCTGAGGCTGAACGGCGCGCCGCTCTCGATCGTGATGCGGACCCCCGGCCACGACCTCGAGCTCGGGTTGGGGCTGCTCTGGGCGGAGCGGGTCATCACCAGCCTCAGCCAGGTCGAGCGGGTAAGGATCAGCGCCGAGGCCGGCGAGCGGGTGCCTGCGGACGTCGCCGTCGATGCCGATCTGGTGGAATCGAACGAGGTCGACTTCCAGCTCCGTCAGACGGCTCGGCTACCCGAGCGGGCGTTCCTCCAGAGCTCGGCCTGCGGCGTCTGCGGGGCCACCACCGTCGAGTCCCTGGCCCTCGACTTTCCCGAGCTGCCCCCGGGGCCGATGGTTCCGGCGGCACTGCTGCCAGCGCTTGCCGTGAGCCTGCGCGAGCACCAGCGGCTTTTCGACCAGACCGGCGGCCTGCATGCGGCCGGCCTCTTCACCGACGCCGGCGAGCTGGTGCTGCTGCGCGAGGACGTGGGCCGCCACAACGCGGTCGACAAGGTCGTGGGTCGGGCCCTTCTCGACCACCGGCTGCCATTGCGGGCGCACCTGCTCGCGGTCTCCGGCCGTGGAGGCTACGAAATCGTCCAGAAGGCGGTGGCGGCCGGCATTCCGATTGTGGCCGCGGTCGGCGCCCCCAGCAGCCTGGCTGTGCAGACAGCCCGGCGGTTCGGCCTGACGCTTATCGGCTTCCTTCGCGAGGGGCGTTTCAACGTCTACTCCGGACCCGAACGGATCGTTTAAGCCGGCTGTCCTTTTCTGGGCCCTGCCGTTCGTCGTCTAAGCAATACCAATCCTTACTCAGGAGGAACGACATGAAGTACATGCTTTTGCTGACCCGCGGCGAGTGGCAGGAAAGTGGCCCCGACGACGAGAAGGCGAAGGTCTTCGGCGACATGATGGAGTGGTGGACGCGGATGCGGGCCGAGGGAAAGATCGTCGAGGCCAACCAGCTCCAGGAGCCGGGCACGGCAACGACGGTCGTCCTCGACCATGGGGGCTCAGTCCTCGTCGACCGGCCGCTGATGGAGGCCAAGGAGGCGATCGGCGGCTACGGCATTCTCGACGTGGCCGACCTCGACGAGGCGATCGCTATCGCGCGCTCCTATCCGATGCCTGACGGCAAGATCGAGGTGCGGCCTGTCGTCCAGCGCTAGCGCCTCAGCTCTGCTCGAGCGGGTCTTCCGCGAGGAGGCGGGCCGGCTGGTAGCCAGCCTGGTCCGCCGCCTCGGCGACTTCGACCTCGCCGAGGAGCTGGTCTCGGAGGCCATGGTCGAAGCCCTGGAGCACTGGCCCCGAGAGGGCATCCCGGAGCGGCCGGCCGCCTGGCTGCTGACGACGGCGCGGCGAAAGGGCCTCGACCGGCTGCGAAGGCAGGCTCGCTACCGCGAGAAGCTGGCGCTGGTCGCGGCGCTCCCCGAGGCGCCCGGGTACGAGGCCGACGACCGCCTGCGACTGATCTTCACCTGCTGCCACCCGGCGCTCGCCCGCGAGGCGCAGGTCGCCCTCACCCTGCGCGCCGTGGTGGGGCTGACCACCGAGGAGATCGCCCGCGCCTTCATGCTGCCCGAGGCCACGCTCGCCAAGCGCATCGTCAGGGCCAAGCACAAGATCGTTTCCTCGGGCATTCCGTATCGGGTGCCCGGCCCGGACGAGCTTCGCCCGCGGCTCGACGAGGTGCTCACGGTCATTTACCTGGTCTTCAACGAGGGCTACCTGGCGACCGCCGGCGACGCCCCCATCCGGCGCGACCTGGCTCGCGACGCGGAGTGGCTCGCGAGCCTCCTCGTCCGGCTGCTGCCCGAGGAACCTGAGCCCATGGGCCTGCTGGCGCTGATCCGCCTGCACCTCGCGCGCTGGCCGGCCCGTTTGGACGCTCAGGGCCGCCTCGTCCTCCTCGAGGAGCAGGACCGTACGCTCTGGGACGAGACCCAGATCGCCGAGGCGGTCCATCTGCTCGAGCGTGCGGCGGCTCACCGACGCCCTGGCCCCTACCAGGTCGAGGCGGCGATCGCCGCTGTGCACTGCGAGGCGCCGAGCTGGGAGGAGACCGACTGGCCGCAGCTGGTCGCGCTCTATTCCCTGCTCGCGACGCTCGAGCCTTCGCCCGTCGTCCTCCTCAATCGGGCGATTGCCCTACGCCACGTGGCTGGCTCCGCCGCCGCCCTTGAGGAGGTCGACCGTCTGAGCGGCCGGCTCGACCACTACCACCTGTTCCACGCCACGCGGGCGGCGCTGCTGACGGACCTGGGGCGCGAGGCGGAGGCCGCCTCGGCAGACGAGCGGGCGCTCGAGCTGACCAGGAACCCGGGCGAGCGGGCCCTGATCGAGGAGCGCCTGGGACGGCTTCACTCGGGCATGTTTCCCGAGCGCTCGCCCATCTCGAACGGCGTCCCGTAGCCGTCGTAGATGACATTCGTCATCATGCCCATCTCCGCGTGCAGTAGGACGTGGCAGTGCAGCATCCAGACGCCCGGGTTATTGGCCGTGAAGTCAACGTCGACCGTGGCGTGCGGTGCGACGAGCACGGTGTCGCCGCGCAGTGCGCTGCCTGACACCTGCAGCACGTGGCCGTGAAGGTGCATCGGGTGGTACTCGCCGGTTTGATTGACGATGTGCAGGCGCACCCGCTGGCCGAGCTTGACGCGGATCGGCGGCGAGACCGGCGAGGCACTGCCGTTCAGCGTGTGCACGAGCTGGACCGTCCCTGAACGGAAGCCGGGGCGCTCGCCCAGCACCAGCGGCTCCACCACGTCCGGTGTCTCGGCGGCGGATGTGCCGGCGTAGCCGGCGAGGTCGAGCAGAGGCCAGGCGGCGGTCGCGACTTGGGGTGCGTCGCCCGGCCCGAGAACGACCGACCAGTCCTGGCTGGCCGGCTTCACGCCAAACGCGAGCAGCAGCTTCTGGAAACCCGACAGCTCGCCCTGCAGGGCCCCGGCCGCCAGGCGGACGGCCCCGGCGGCGGGCATTGTGAACACGAGGTCGGCGCGCTCGCCCATGCCCAGCGGAATCCGAACATTGCTGACCGGACCGCGGTCCGCAATGTCCTGCCCGTTGAAGGCAGCGACCCGGAAGGGCGTGCCAACGATCGCCGGGGCGATCGGCGAGCCGTCCATTCCCGGAACGGTCGCGTTGATCACGCGCAGGCGCACCGTCTGGCCTGGCGATGCGTCAAGAGTCAGCCCGCCGCGAGCGCCGTTGACGGCGACCGAGCCGTCGGCAAGGTTGTGCACCAAGGCCGTGTAGTCACGCTCCTCTGCCGGCCCCGTGGCCGGTTCGACCACCAGTGCCCCGTAGAGGCCCTTGGCCAGCTGCGATGACGTGTCCTGGTGGCTGTGGTACCAGAACGTTCCTGCGTCCTGCGCCACGAACTCGTAGACGTATGAACCGCCCGGCGCAACCGCGCTCTGGGTGACGCCGGCGACGCCGTCCATGGCGTTCGGCAGCACCATGCCGTGCCAGTGAATGGTCGTCGCGACCGGCAGGTGATTGACGAGCGTCACGCGCACGCGCTCGCCCTGGCGGACCCGCAGCTCGGGCCCCGGTACCGTTCCGTTGTAGGCGTAGCCGGTGCGGGTGGGCGCGGCGACCAGCGTGAAGGCGCGCACCGGCTGGCTGCCGGGCGCCTCCGTCAGCATCGTGACTGGCACCTGCGGCGCGCCGGGGACGAGCGGCGCCACGTTGTAGGCGTAGACCATCGCGTTGGCGCCGGATGAGATGCCGGGCAGCGACAGCGCGGCCGCCAGGATCACCACCGGCGCGGCGGTCAGCGCGAGTGGGCGGCGCGGGCGCGGGCGCGTGACCAGGCAGACCATCGCGAAGGCGGCGGCCAGGGATTCCATTGCGACACAGATGCTGTCGGCGAGTCCGATGGTCTCGGGGTGCCAAGGCGAGGGGCCAACCGGGAGCCCGGTCCAGCGCGAAATTGCCCACAGCACGACGAGGCCGAGATTCCCGGCAATGGCGGCGGCCAGCGACCGCGGCGAGGGTGCCACAAGAATGATCGCGGCCAGCGCTAGCTGCGCGGCGGCGGCGGCCAAGAAGAAGACCCCGAACAGCGCCCACTCGGCGAAATGCCCGGGGGCGACGGCGGCGTGGATGAGGGCGGCGCCGGTGGTCATCGCTGCGGCGCCGGCCAGGAGTGGGCGGCGGTGAATCCTTTGCATGCCGGCATCGTCGGTCCCGACCGGTGCCGGGGGCGTCGGCCTGCAGGTTGGTTTTCGCGGCGGTCACGTCATCCTCAAGGCGGACTCCACAGCTGACCTACCCGGACTACCCTCCCCGGCAGTGCGCGCCTTGATTCGCCGCTGGCAGGACGTAATCCTGACCGTGCTCCTCACCGCGGCGGCGGTCGCGCAGCTGGCCGTCCAGGACCACCGGCCGGTGTGGCGCTGGCTGCCTCCGGCGCTCCTTACGACGTTGCCCCTGCTCCTCCGCCGCCGGCGGCCCCTGAGAGCACTCCTCCTGGGTGCGGCGGGTGGAGGCCTCCTGGCACAGCCGCCAGCGCTCGGCAGCTACGCCGGCTACCTCGTCATGATCTACTCGGTCGGCCGCTACACCGAGCGCTGGCGGGCGGTCGCCTTGACGGTGATGGTGTGCTTCTCCATTGCGCTCCAGGTCGCGGTGCCGACGGCTGGGCCGCCGCTGCCGCGCCAGACCCTCGGCCCCTTGATCGCGGTCGCGCTATTCATCGCTGGGACGGCCATCCGCTCGCGGAGGCACGAACTGGAGCTTATGGCGGCGGGCCGCCAGCAGGCGCTCGATGCGGCTCTCAATGAAGAGCGCTCACGCATCGCGCGCGAGCTGCACGACGTCGTCGCGCACGCCGTGAGCCTGATGACGATCCAGGCAGGCGCCGCGCGTAGGCAGCTCAACAAAGACCCCGGGGCGGCCGAGGCGGCTCTCAAAACCGTCGAGGCCAGTGGGCGTGACGCGCTCGCCGAGCTGCGGCGCATGCTGTCGGTGCTGGCGGCGCAGGAGGTGCCGGCCGAACTCACTCCGCAGCCAGGGCTCGATCAACTGCCCCAGCTGGTCGAACGGGTGGGGCAGACTGGCCAGCCAGTGGAGCTGACCTACGAGGGCAGGCCCCGGCCTCTGTCCCCAGGCGTCGAGCTGGCCGCTTATCGCATAGCCCAGGAGGCGCTGACCAACGCCGTCCGCCATGCGCGTGGCGCGGCGACGCACGTTCTTGTCGGATATGGCGAGCACGACCTCATCCTGGAGATCACGACCCAGGCCACCGAGGGCACGGATCCTGCGCCTGGCGCCGGTCGTGGGCTCGTCGGAATGCGTGAGCGGGCCGAGATGTACGGGGGCCGGCTCGCCGCCGCACGGCGGCCTGATGGCAGCTTCGAGGTCAACGCTCACCTCCCGGTTGACGGCCAGTGACGCTGCGGGTGGCGATCGCCGACGATCAGGCTCTGGTCCGGATCGGCTTCAAGATGATCCTGGAGGCCGAGGACGACATCGAGGTGGTCGCCGAGGCGGCAGATGGCGAGGAAGCGATCGCTGCCGCCCGGCGGCACCGGCCGGACGTCCTGCTCATGGACATCCGCATGCCGAATCTCGATGGCCTCGACGCCGCGCGCCGGCTGCTGGCGGGCGGCACCTCGACGAAGGTCCTGATGCTCACCACCTTCGACCTTGACGAGTACGTGTACGCGGCGATTCGGGCGGGGGCCACCGGTTTCCTGCTCAAGGACGTGTCGCCTGAGCATCTCGTGGCTGCGATACGTCAGGCGACCGCGGGGGACGTCCTGCTGGCCCCCGCCATCACCCGCCGCCTGGTGGAGCGTTTCGCCCGCGCCTCCGCTGCACACGCGCCGCCGCCGGAGCTCGACACCCTGACGGCGCGCGAGAGAGAGGTTCTGGTGCTGATCGCCGGCGGCCTCAGCAACGCCGAGATCGCGGCGGACCTGCACCTTGGCGAAGCGACGGTCAAGACGCACGTGGCCCGCGTCCTCGACAAGCTTGGCCTGCGCGACCGGGTGCAGGCGGTGGTGCTGGCGTATGAGACCGGCCTGGTGAGCCCAGGGGCGAACGGCTAGCGCGAGGCGACGGCCAGCGTGAACGAGTGGTGCAACCGCCAGGCGTCCTCGCCGAAGCGCCGCATCTCCGGCTCCAGCTTGGCCGCCAGCCGCGCCCGCCGCACCGCGCCCATCGCGGAGACGATCGAGTGCGTGAAGGGGCCGAGTCCGGCCA
>CAZXGB010000096.1:0-11620 GCA_964640005.1 uncultured Actinomycetes bacterium
AGGTCCGCCAGGTGCGCATCGCGTACTCTGGCGGCCGGCCGGTTGCTGCCCTCGGGCTCTACACCGCCCACTTCGCCACCCGCGCACCGCAGAGCCAGCCGTACTGCCAGGCCGCCGACCCCGCCTCCGTGCTCGACATCGACGTTTCCGAGGGCCCGACCACGCTCTACAGCGGCACCCTGGCCGGCCTCGCGCAGACCCACGGGAGCGCGCCAGCGATGCTGCGCCTACCCGGTCCCTGGAGCGGGAAGGACACCCACACCTACACGATCGCCGTCAGCCTCGACGAGGCCGCCGGCAACGCCTACATGGGGTGCGCGTCGGCGGCCGACTTCGTCTGGCTCGCCACCCAGTAGGCCTTCAGGCCCTCCCGCCACGAGCGCAGGGGCGCCACCCGGGCGCTCGTCAAGCACCCCTGCCGCGGCCTTTCCGCCGCTCCCGGGAAGTCCCCGCTCCGAGCAGCTTCCACCTCGACGGAGCTCAGCCCGGCCACGCGGAGGGCCTCGAGTGCGAACTCCCGCCAGCTGCAGCAGTCGAAGGGCGCTACGTGCACGATGCCGGACATGCCCGCCTGCACCAACCTCAGGACAGCCTCGGCGAGGTCGAGCGTATAGGTTGGATTAACGTACTGGTCGTCCACGACGCGGAGCGGCTCACCGGCCTGCGCGCGGGCCACGATCCGCTCCGGGAACGACCCGCCCTTGATGGCGCTTCCGCGCCGCCCGAACAGCGCACCCGCGCGCACGACGAGCGCCGAGGGCAGCGCCTCCAGCGCGCGAACCTCCCCAAGGTGCTTGGAGCGGGCGTAGGCGCTTCGCGGGTTGGGCAGATCATCTTCGGTATAGGGGCGCTCCGAACGTCCGTCGAAGACGTAGTTGGTCGAGAAGTGAACAAGGTGCGCGCCTGTGCGCGCGCACGCGCGCGCGAGGACGCCGGGGGCCTCGCCGTTGACGGCCATCGAAAGCTCGCTCTCCTGCTCGGCACTGTCGACCGCGTTGTAAGCGGCACAGTTGAGAACGAGCTCGGGCGCCGCCTCCCGAAACGCGGCGGCCACCGCGGACTCGTCCTGCACCGCCAGCTCCTCACGGCCGAGGGCGACCGCGTCGGGGAGCAGCTCGTGGAAGTCCGAACCCAGCTGCCCCCGGGCGCCGGTGATCAGCACCCTCACAGCGATCCGACTCCAGAAACCCGCTCGACGACGTCAACCAACTCGGCCGGCAGCTCAACCAGGTGGTCGGCTCCTGCTCCCTCGAGCTCCTCTCGGCTCCCGAACCCCCAGAGCACGCCGGCCGTCACGGCGCCGTTGGCGCGTCCGGCCTCGATGTCGTGGTGGCGATCTCCGACCATGACGACCCCGTCGCGCGAGCGTCCGAGCCTGGTCAGCGCACGCCGCAGGGTCTCGGTCTTGGGCTCGAGCAGCTCGTCCAGCTCGGGCGCCTCGACCGCCGCGAACCGCTCACGGAGCCCCAGCCCGGTCAGGATCGGGACCGCAAACGCCGCGGGCTTGGATGTGACCACCGCGAGCCGGTGCGAGTCGCCAAGCTCGTCGAGCATCGAGACGACACCGGGATAGACGAGCGTCAGCCGGGCCGCCGCCTCCCCGTAGAAGGAGCGGTACGCCTCGATGCAGACCGCGGCTCGACCCGGGTCCAACCCGGCAACCTGGAGCAGCTGGGCGAAGCTGTCGAGGAGCGGCGGCCCGATGTAGCGGCGGAGCTCGGCGGCGGGCAGGGGACCCAGACCGACCGCCGCGAGCCCGAAGTTGATCCCCTCGGGGATGGCGATGCTGGAGTCGGCGATGACGCCGTCGAGGTCAAAGCAAACCAAGCTCACGGAGCCCCGACGGTAGCACGAGCGTCCTGCCGACCTGGCTAGTCGTAGTCCCCGATCAGCCACTCCCGGAACAACCCCCGGACGATCCGCAGCCCATCATCCCGGTCGCGCTCGATCAGGTCTTCCTGGAGGAGAGCCTCCACCGCCTTGTCCGAGGCCTGGGCGGTCACCTTGAGCTGCGCGAGGACCCCCTTGGACTGGGGGTTCTGCAGCCGCCCCTCGCGCGCGATCAGTTTGAGCAGCCGCTGCTGACTACCCGCTCGCCGGATCCGGTCGAAGGCGGCGCGAAAGGCGCTCTTCTGGTCTCCGACGGCCGAGACGAGGGCCAGGCGAAATGCCTCCTCGTCGATCGCGCGCGCCGCCGCCTCGAAGGCGAAGTAGGCGACCAGCTGCACGTCGTGCGGTACGCCCGCGGCAATGTCGTAGATCCGCTCGGCCATAGCCTCCGAGAGCGACTTGCCCCCGCCTTCGGCGCGTTCGACGAGGAAGCGCACGAAGCTGGCGCGGGGAATGACCTCCATCTCGTGTACGGCGCCGACGTTGAAGAGCGCCCCGTGCCGCTCGTCGTAGGCCATCTGCCGCATCAGGTGCCGCTTGGAGCCCGCGAAGACCAGGCTGACCGACCGCAGCTCGTCGGTCATGTCCTTGAAGACGTCCGGCAGGTTGCCGTCGATCTCCTTCACCTTCTGGAACTCGTCCAGGATCAGGCTCGTCCGGTGCTTCTCCTGGGCGACGTGGTTGAGCAGCCGCACGACCTCGGAGATGACCTCCCGCCAGTCGACCCGGCTGGCCGCCGGAGCCAGCTTGACCTTGGGCGCGCCCGACTCGGGGTCGAGGGTGAATTCGGGAGCCACCCGCACTCCCGCCAGCCGCCGCGTGATCTCCCGCAGGTACCCGCCCACGCCTTGCATCGGGCCGGTGAAGACTCCGTGCAGCAGGGCCTCCGCCACCTCCTGCGCGTCGGAGCAGCGGATCAGGCTCTGCCGCCCGGTCCGCCCGCCCTGGGCCCGCACCTCCTCGACGGCGCGGAGCAGGAGCGAGGTCTTGCCGAAGCGGCGAGGAGCGATCAGGATCAGGTTCTGCCCGTTGAGCATGATGCCGACCAGCTTCTGCAGGTCGCGCTCACGGTCGGTGAACTGCTCGCCGGTCGCCGGACCGCCGATCCGGTAGGGGTTGGGCACGAAGGAGCTCCTGGGCATACAACCGCCCGGTATGATACCGCCCGGTTGCATGCCTGGACCCTGCGAACCACAACTTCACGCTGACCCGACACTGGCGGCCCTTAAACTTTCCCGCCACTGTGCCGCGACCGATCACCCGCCGGTCCTTCCTCTACCTGGCCACCGCAACCACGGCCCTGGCCCTGGCCGGCTGTGACCTCCCGCTCGTAGGTCAGCGTAAGGTCAACACCTCCGTCCCCTATGGCCTGTGGGCGGCAATGCGAGAGGGCGTCCGCTCGAGCCCCGACCACGTCGCCGCCGCCGCCGACCGGGCAGTCGCCACCAAGGATCCGGCCGCGATCTTCGCCTTCGTCCGCGACCAGATCGGCACCTATCCCCCAGCCACCGCCGTCTCGGATCTCAGCACCGCCATCCGCTGGGGCGTGCGAGGAACGCTTCGCGGCGGCGCCGGAACCCCACGCGAAAAGGCGGAGCTGCTCGCCGCCCTCTACCAGCGATCGGGCCTCAAGGCCGAGATCGTGACCGGCACACTGGACTCGCAGGTCTCGCTAGCGAGCATCTTCCGCTCGGTCCCCCGCCGCTTCCAGCCGAAGGTCGACATGGCGACCATCCAGAGCTGGCGCGACGCGATGGGTGTGAAGGAGAGCCCGAAGACCGCCACCCGCCTCGACGCCGACGGCAGTCAAAGCAAGGCGCTGGCCGACTCCATCGCTGCTGTCCTTTTGCCGGGCACCGCCGCCGGCCAGTCGACCGTGCCCTCACTGCGCAGTGTTCCTCTGGTTCGGGTCCAGACGCCGTCGGGAGCCAAGTACGCAAACCCGAACGTTCCCGGTGCCGACTTCGGCAAGTCCTACACCACCAACGAGCCTGTGACAGCGGGCAGCGCGGAGAAGGCGCCCCAGGTGACGGTCAAGCTCTTCGCCTCGACCACGGCCGACCCCATCAAGCGGATCCCGCTGGTCGAGAAGACGTGGGGTGCCGACGACCTCGTCGGCCGCCGGGTTCACATCGCTTTTCGGCCAACTCCGGACCTCCAAACGCTGGTCCACCTCAAGGTCCGCGACGTGCAGACGTTTGTGCCCGTGCTGAGCGTCTCCGGTCCCGACCTGGAGGGCGACGCGGCGGCGAGTCTTTCCGCGAGTGGACCGGCGATCTCGCTCGGGGGCGACGTCATCACGCCGGCGGGCGATCATGGCGTCGCCATCAACGGCCAGCCGCTGGCGGTGCCGGCCAGCCTCGATCCCCACGCCGGCGACGCGATCGCCAACCTCTCGATCGACGCCGCGAGCCAGGGCTTTCCGACCATCAGCCTCCGGCTCACGGCGGTCGACGGGAGCGGCAAACCGGTCGAAGGCCTGTCCGCCTCGGCGTTCCGCCTCCAGGAGCAGGACAGCCGTCTCGGCTTCCTCCTCTCCGGAAACCAGGTGCCACCCCCGCGGGTCATGCTCGTCCTCGACCTCGACTCAAACTTCACGAGCGGCGGCGACCCGGTTGCCTTCGCGCGCACCCTGGCCCAGCGCATCCTCGCTCGCCACCCGGCCGCTGCCTTCCAGGTCATGTCCGTGAGCGGCGGCAATCAGCCCACCCCGGACGGCTTCACGCTCCGAGATCCCGAGGCGGTCGCGACCGCGGTCAAGCCTCTCTTCACCTACGGGTCCGAGATCTGGAGGGGGCTCCAGTACGCAAACCAGGCTCGGCCGAGCGTCATCATCCTGACCAGCGACTTCGAACCTGAAGAGACGACCGGCATCGACGCCTACCGGGCGATGACGGCGGCCGGCGCGCCGGTGGTCGCGATCGGGGTTGGCAAGTTCAACCAGAAGGTGCGCGACGACATCGCGCAGCTGTCGGGCGGCGTAACGGGGGCGGCCGCGAGCATCGACGACGCCGCAAAGGCGGCCGGCGACTTCCTGGACCGGCGCCAGACCCAGCCCTACACCCTGACTTACACCGCGCCCGCGACCGGACCTGCTCAGCGAACGGTTACGGTGACCACCGCCAAGGGCGTGACGGCGCGCGCGCAGTACACGGTGCCGGCGGCCGAGCAGCGGACCATGGCGCCCGCGCTGAGCGGTCTGTACCTGAGCGTGCAGACCGGTTGGGAGCCGGAGGTGGTCCGTGTGCTGGCCGGCTATCGCGGCGACACCCGGCCGGCCAGCGGGCTCGTGCCGCAGGAGACTCTTGATGAGGTCCGCGGAGCGCTCCTCGGCGGCACGGTCCTCTCCTTCGAAGGCGCGGCGCCGAGCCTCGGAACCTGGCTTGACGACGTCCTGACCGCGAGGTTGGGGACCAAGCACTTCTGGGAAGCAGCTCAGACCAAGGACCAGGCCAAAATCGTCGCCGCCCTCGGCAAAGGCCTCCCTTTCACCCCCAGCGCCCTGATGGCACTTCATCCCCCCGTCGGCGCCGGCGAGCAGCCGCTGACGCACGAGGTTGGCCTGCGCGTGGTCATGTACAGGGAATATCCGCAGTTCGGCAAGGGCCGGCGCCGTTCAGTCGACGTGCTCCCCCTCACCCGCTGGGCCAACCTCTCGCCGGACCCCGCTAAGGCGTTCGCCTCGACGCTCCGACAGAGCGCGTACCAGGCGGTTGCGGAGGCGGCCGCCTTGCCGACCAGCACCCTCTCGCTGCTCAAGGGCAAGCAACTCCGCGCCCTGCCGCCGGGCGGCGTCTACGGCTCCAGCCTCGAATTCGCGCCCGCCGAGTCGCGCGTGCGGTGGTACGAGCTGCTCAACGCCTGGAGCTCGTACATCCGGGTGGTGCCGGTCGACGGCGCGCCAGTCGCCTTCTGGGCGGTCGACCCGCGAACGGGCTCGCTGCTCGGCGTCATCGACGATGGGAGTGGAGGCAGCTTCGGAAACGACGTCGAGTGCCAGATCAACGACCTGAACTCGCTGCTCTCTTTGATCGGACTCTTCGGCGAGCTCGCCGGAATGTCAGCGCTCGGCGTCTGGGCCATCTTCGGCAAGCTGGTCGCGGCCCAGGTCTTACGGGCCACCGCGATCATCGCGAACATGGAGGCGGAGGGAGCTGGCGACCAGGCCAACGAAGCCGTGAAGCAGTTCGACAAAGATATCGAGGGCGTGAGCTGTGACCTGCTCAAGTCCCTGATTGCGTCGGCTGTGCTGCCGCTAGCGATTGGCGAGGGAGCCGCATCCGCGGTCAGCGCCGGTGACGCCTTCGCCGACACCCTGCACCGCGCGATCCCCTGCACGCTGCACCCAGACCCAGCCGCCAAGTTCTGCTAGGACCCCTACTCCCCGCGAAACCCAATCCACGCATCGAAACCCCACCCAAGCCACTCCATCGCGCCCTAGAATCGCCCCATCGTGAGCGGCGCGGCCCGCTGGTTGAGGCCAGGCGTACTGGGTGGCGGAATCCTCGTCGCCATCCTGCTGTACATGATCAGCAGGAGCCTCGGATTCCCGGGGACCCTATTCATGCTTTTCTTCGGCCTGCTCCAGCTGACCGCCTTGGTGCTGCTGGGCGCGGGCGCCGTCTACGCAGCCGGCTATCTCTTCAGGAAGGGCTGGGACGCCGCCGGTCGCGACAACCAGGGCGGGGGCTGAACTCCTCCTCGGCGCCGCCGAGAGCGATCCAGCTAACCGTCCGCACGAGCAGCGGCTCCTGTCCACGGGAACCCCGTGGGGGCGCCGGCAACGACCCCGGGCCTGACCTCTGATCCCGGCGACTCCGGCCGCAGCCCAAGCAGCCGTTCCGCAAGCCGCCCACCCTCGCTCAGCTCTTCGAGTGCTGCCTGCATGTGCTCGCGCCCGACTGTGTTGCCGGCGCCAGCTTCGGCCGCTTGCAACGCGGCGCGGCGCATCAGCTCCTTGATATAAGCGGGCGTAGCGCCTTCGGTTCTCTCGACCAGCGCGTCGATGTCGACGTCGTCGAGCCGAAGGCCGCGCGCGTAGAGGCTGAGCAAGCGCCGGCGACCTGCGGCATCGGGCAGGGGCAGCTCAACCGCCAGATCGATGCGCCCTGGTCGAGCGGCAAGCGCCGGCTCGAGGATGTCTGGTCGATTGGTAGTAAGGACAAAGATGACGTCCTGGTCATCGTGAAGTCCATCCATCTCGTTCAACAGTTCGAAGAGCAGCGGACGTGCGCCAAACCCCGGCATCGTGCGCTCTTCGGCCACCAGGTCCACGTCTTCGAGAACGACCATTGAGGGCGCCAGTTGACGCGCTATTTGCGCGATTGTCTGGACGAGACCCAAACCTCGACCGGTGCTCAGGATTACGGTTCGACCCTGAAGGCGCGAGATCAGATACATGACCGTTAAGGTCTTGCCCGTTCCCGGCAGCCCGTACAGAAGCAGCCCCCTCTTCAGCGAGTGACCGGCGGCGAGTAGTTCGGACGCGTGCGCCGAGAAGACCACGGTTTGCCGGTCGATCCGTTCCAGCAATCCGGCCGGCAGCACAACATCCTCACGCGCAACCTGCGGGACCGACTGAAACTCCACCAAGGTGACCGGTCCGGGACCGACATGCACCGGCGCCGATGTCAGCGAGATCACCTGTCCTCGGTACACATTCCGCGCGCTCATCAGCTCGCGCACTTCGGCGATGAACGCCGGCGCGTCTTCCTTCCGGGTCGACGCCACCTCCAAACGCAGCTTCTGGCGTCGCGGATCTCCCATCTCGCTCGGTCCGAGCAACAGAGCAACCAGGCGAGCCTCACCCGCGCGCACCAGATAGAGGCCGAACTGGACGCACGGCAGCGCCTGTCCGTCGGCCAGTTGGAAGTTGACGTAGTCAACCGGTCCCTCAGTCAGTGCACGTCGTGGAAAGCCGCTCCAGGTCGCCAGCTCGGACAGCCCAACCGCCATCCACCGCTTGTTCTCCATGTCGATCCCTACGAGGTCAGCGCTCCGATCCGGACCCTGCAGATACGCGTCGATGGCAACCTGAAGATTTGGTTGGTCGAAGGTGTCGAACTGCTGGACCATGATCGGCAGCTGCGCCAGATCGACACCGAGATGCGCATTGATGCGCTCCTTCAACGGGCTCACTTCCGCGGCCGCCGCGGCCGCAACCTGCTGAAGGAAGGCGGCAAAGATACCACCCAGCCGGTCCGGCGGGAGTTGCTGGTCTGCCATCGGGCGATTATGCGACTGCGCTACGCGGTCGACGCGCATTTGTAACCGAGGAGCTCTTCGGCACGTAGTACTCGTGCGGGTGAATGAGGACTGGTGGCCGCAAGACCTGGTCCAGAGGGCAATCGAGGGCGACGCTTGCGCGTTCGATGCTCTCATCCAACCGCTCCTCGAGAAGGGATTCCGACTGGCGATGACGATGCTCAACGATCGGACCGCCGCCGAAGACGCGGTCCAGGAGGCGACGCTCAAGGCTTGGAGGCACCTCGACCGCTTTCGGCCTGGCGCGGCACCCGCACCCTGGTTTCTGACCATCGTCGCCAATGAATGCCGGTCGATCCGGCGCGGTCGCTGGTGGCGAGTGCTCAAGGACGCTGCGTCCATACCGCTCGCGCGCCAGACGTCCTCTGATCCAGCTGATCGCATCGATCTTCAGCGCGCGCTGGACAAGCTGCCTGCGCTGGACCTCCAGCTGCTGTCCCTCTACTACCACCTCGATCTCCCGATCGACCAGGTGGCCGCGACACTCGGGATCACGCCGGCCGCGACCAAGACGCGCCTGCATCGGATCAGGCGGGCGCTGCGCCCAGCTCTCGAGGTGACGGAGCCCGCATGATGGACGAGCACGCGATCAAGGAAGCACTCGCCGCGCGCAGCGAGGCGCCCAGCGATGCGTTTCGCCGCGCGATCACCTCTGCCCTGGCACACGGACGGCCACGACGGACCGCGCAACCATGGATGGCTGCTGCGGCAGTGGTACTTCTCCTCGTGCTGCCGGT
This sequence comes from uncultured Actinomycetes bacterium, assembly GCA_964640005.1. Lineage (GTDB taxonomy): Bacteria > Chloroflexota > Dormibacteria > Dormibacterales > Dormibacteraceae > CAZHAC01. The sequence continues at coordinate 8,892 of CAZXGB010000096.1, forward strand.
GACGATCCTTCTCGGCAGCCGGGCGGCCTTGCACAGATCATCGACGCACCCGCCGCAGCCGGCAACCTCGGCTCGCACCGCGCCTCCGGCGAGCGACACGCTTCCGGTGAGGGTGGCGATGGCCGCCGACGGCCACGGATGGGCCGTGCTGGGTGGGCCGGGTTTCCCCCAGGACCTGGCTGTGGCCACGACCGCCGACGCCGGCGCGCACTGGCAGCCGGTGCTCGCGGTCGGGACTGGCCAGGTGCCCTACCTCACAGCTCTCGATGCTCAGCGGGCGGTGTTCGTGTGGACTGAGAGCTTCACATCCAAGTTCGCGCCACCCCCGAAGACAGCCAAGGTCTTTTCCACCATCGATGGGGGCGCGCACTGGCGCTCGTATCCGCTTCCGATGATGCCCGACCAGCAAGACGAGCAGGAGCTGTTCTCCTTCATCAGCGCAGACGACGGGTGGTGGCTGACTCCCTTTACCTCTGGCCCCGCGCCGACGAGGTCCGTGATGCACACGGTTGACGGCGGCAAGTCCTGGGAGCGGATCAGCGACGGAACGGGAGCGGTCAGCGTGTCTTTCATCGACAGCCGGACTGGATTCCTGGGGCTGAATCTGAACACTCCCGGACGGCCGCCCGAGATGCGAAGAACGACGGACGGTGGCAGGACGTGGAAGAACATAGAGCTGCCCGCGCCTCGTCCAGAGGCCGGCTATCCAGGTCTCTCCGCGACCACCGAGGTCAGGCGCGCGGCCGGCTCGATGCTCGTCGCCAACCTGGCGACGTCAGTTGGAAGTCAGGGGGTGGGCGCGCCAATGTCACTGGTGCTCTACTCGAGCTGGGACAACGGCGCCACCTGGGGCATTCGAAACCTGGCCTGGTCCGGCCAGAGCGCCGTGACGGGTATTCCCATCTTCACGACCACCTCAGGCGACGCCTGGTTCATCGCTGTCGGGCGACAAATCCTCCGGTCGTCTGATCAAGGCATGACATGGGTTCCGCAGTCGCTTGCACTACCGGCCCCCTACGAAGCGACGCAGCTCGTCTTCGGTCCGCCCAGCCAGGGAATGCTGCTCATGGAGCCGGTCGGCGGCTGCACCGGCTGCCCAGCGGTGCTGTTCCGGACCACCGACGCGGGCAGGACATGGACGAAGTCCAGCGACTTATCGTCGCCTACCACCGTGGCCGAGCCGCGCGTCAGCCTGGGAACCGGTCCATATCAGGGAGACCCGGGTTCGCCGGCGGTCTTGCTCAAGCTGGGAAGTGATCCCCGGCTGCGAGCGGTGTCCTGGGACCTCAGCCAGAGCGGCCTCACCGGGGCGTCCGGAACTTCCATCATCCAATCGGCTGACGGGCGCTACTACTTCGACGGGGGTCAGATCTACGACCGGACGGGAAACCAGCTGGCGCCTTTCCCATGGACCACCAAGGGGTTCGGCGCGACCTGGAGTACCGGGGACCAGCTGTGCCGCGCCAGCGGGTCACCGGAGGTGACAGGCTCGCCGCTCGTACTGCAAGTGGCGGCGATCGGTAAGCCGCTCAGAACCGTCGCCAGCGGCTTCGGTACCTACGGTGACAACGCGTCTTATCCGGTGCTGGCATGCGACGAAACAAGCGGGGTTGCCGTGGTTGCCGCGTTCGGGCAGGGCTTCGTTCCCGGCCGGGCATGGGTGATTCAGCTCTCCTCTGGCCGGCTCACACGGACGTTCGACTACTTCGCTGGCGGGGCCCAAGGACTGAGCTCTCTGCAGGCGTCAAGCGACGGAACACTGCTCGCCGAATCGGCCCGATCGACTTCCGGGTCGTGGACTACGACTATCCGGCGCACCAGCGACGGCGGCGTCGTCGAGGTGATCGACAACCTGGACGTCAGGGCCTTTTCGGGCGACTCGAAGCTGCTCGCGGGGGTGCGGGGCAGCTCCCCGGTCGTGATCGAGCGCGGCACGCACCGCGAAGTCTGGTCGGCGCCGGCCAAGGGCTGGTACGGCGCTTTCCCAGAGCCGAAGGGAGAAAGCTTCCTGATCGGCACCTCGTCCGATCCCAGCTCCCAGCAGTACGACCTGTATCTCGTCGCCCCAAACCGTCCGGCCGCTCTCCTGCCCGAAGGCGCCGCAGCCACGCTCGCCTACTGAGCGCGGACATCCGTGCCCGGCGTATACAGCCGGCCGGAATCGGCCCCGCTTATTGGCCCGATGTATACCGCGGGCCAGAATGCCGACCTCGGGGGAACGCCCTCTCAAGCCAGCTCCGATGAATTTCAGGCCCCGGCGGCGTCTATAGCTGCAAGACACCAATCCCAGCGCACCCAAGGAGCACGAGCATGACCACCGACTGGACCACCAACGCGAAGGGCGCCGGCGAGTACGCGAACGTCAACGGGCTCAACCTCTACTACGAGACGCACGGGGCCGGGCGGCCCCTGATCCTGCTCCACGGCGGGCTCATGTCGGGCGAGACGTTCGGGCCAACCCTGCCCCTGCTCGCGGAGCGCCACCAGGTGATCGCCGTCGACCTGCAGGGCCACGGCCGCACTGCCGACATCGATCGACCGATCGACCACCGGCTGATGGCCGGCGACATCGGCGCTCTCATCGATCACCTCGGGCTCGACCAGCCCGACCTGGTCGGCTACTCGCTCGGCGGCGGGGTGGCGCTCCACACCGCGGTCAAGTACCCGAGCAAGATCCGCCGGCTCGTCGCCGCCTCCGCGAACATCCGGCGCGACGCGATCTACCCGGA
>CAZXGB010000097.1:0-11588 GCA_964640005.1 uncultured Actinomycetes bacterium
GATGTACCGCCGCGGCGTCATGACCGAGGACGAGCGCTACCGCAAGGTCATCGAGCTCTGGCAGCGCGCCTTCGAAGAGGTCGGCGCGCAGACCGAGCACGCCTTCGACAAGTTCAGCCCGATCTGGATGATGATGAGCTCGGGCGCTCGCGGAAACATCCAGCAGATCCGCCAGCTCGCCGGGATGCGCGGCCTGATGGCCGACCCGACGGGCCGGATCATCGATCTGCCGATCCAGGCCAACTTCACCGAGGGCCTCACCGTGCTCGAGTACTTCATCTCGACGCACGGCACGCGCAAGGGCCTGGCCGACACCGCGCTCCGCACCGCCGACTCCGGTTACCTGACGCGCCGTCTCGTCGACGTGGCGCAGGACGTGATCGTGCGGGAGGAGGACTGCGGCACCACCAACGGAATCTGGATTCGCGACATCAGCCCCGAGCGCGCGAAGAACGAGCCGATCTTCGAGAAGATCGCCGGTCGGGTCGCGGCCGAGGACGTCACGGTCGACGGCAAGGTGCTGGTGCCCGCGGGCAGCAGCATCACGGACGACAGCGCCCGGACGATCATCGCCGCCGGGCTGCCTGTCAAGGTTCGCTCGATCCTGGTTTGCGAGGCTCGTGAGGGCGTCTGCCGCACTTGCTACGGGCGCAACCTGGCCACCGGCAAGATCGTCGAGATCGGCGAGGCGGTGGGCGTCATCGCGGCGCAGTCCATCGGCGAGCCGGGCACTCAGCTGACCATGCGCACGTTCCACACCGGCGGCGTCGCCGGCGTGGACATCACACAGGGCCTGCCCCGAGTGGAGGAGCTGTTCGAGGCTCGCATCCCGAAGGGCAAGGCGATCATCTCCGAGATCGACGGCGAGCTCGACATCATCCGCCAGGAAGGCTCGCGCAAGGTGCGCGTGACGTCCAAGGAGGAGTTCGAGGTCTCGTACCCGCTCGACGCCAAGCTCGACATGCTCGTGAAGACGGGCGACGATGTCATGGAGGGCCAGGAGCTCGCGCGCGACTCCAAGGGCGCCTCCGTGCGCACCCGGCACGCCGGGAAGGCCGCCATCTCGGGCAAGGAGATCACCGTGCGGACCGTGGACGAAGAGGTGCGCGAGTACGCGATTCCGCACCAGGTCCGAATCCGGCCGGAGCTCGACCGCCGCGACGGTCACAAGGTGACCATCAAGGCGGGACAGCAGATCACCGAAGGCTCGATCTCACCGCAGGAGCTGCTCCACATCCTGGGCAAGGAGGCGGTGCAGACGTTCCTCGTGGACGAGGTCCAGAAGGTCTACCGGTCGCAGGGTGTCGACATCAACGACAAGCACATCGAGGTCATCGTCCGGCAGATGATGCGGAAGGTCCGCATCGACTCGGCCGGCGACACCGGGCTCCTGCCCGGCGAGATCGTTTCGCAGTGGGAGTACGAGGAGGCCAACGCCCGGGCGCTGGCGGAGGGCGGCGAGCCCGCCACCGCGCAGACCGTGCTGCTCGGCCTGATCAAGGCGGCTCTGAACACGACGTCCTGGCTCTCCGCCGCGTCGTTCCAGGAGACGACCCGCGTGTTGACCGAGGCCGCGATCTCCGGCAAGGTGGACCGCCTGCGCGGTCTCAAGGAGAACGTGATCATCGGGAAGCTGATCCCGGCCGGGACCGGGCTCGACTACTACAAGAAGCAGCGTGAGCAGGCGGCGCGGGTCCTCGAAGAGGAGCCGATCGACCTGGAGACGCTCTCCGTCTAGACAACCTGGGGGCCGGTCCCGGCGGGCCGGCCCCACAACCCCGCTCCAGACTCGTCGTGCCGCGGGGACGGAGGGGATGGCGTCGGGGGCCGGTTTGGGTTACAGTCACCGTACGTGCACAAGGGGGCGCCCGCCAGGGTGACCTCCTTTTTTGATCCCGGGCGGCGATCCGCGAGCGGCCGTCGGCCGGAACCCGCTTTGTAAGATGGCGGGGTGACTCCCGGCTCAGGGTTCTGGCGCGCCGTCGCGTGCGTCACGATGGCTTTGACGCTCGCGGCGTGCGATACCGGAGGACTCACCTCGGGACCCAAGCTGGCCGGCGACCAGACGCTGCACGCGATGATCACCGACCAACCGTCCTCGCTCGACCCCGGGCAGACGCAGTACGCGTCCGAGACCGCGGTCCTTCGGGCCATCAGCGAGCCACTGCTGAAGCCCGCGCCGGACCTGAACGGCGTGGTTCCCGCGGCGGCGCAGGGCTACGAGACAAATGGTGACGGCACCGCCTACGTCTTCCACCTCCGCGCCGCGGCCAGGTACTGGGACGGAACGCCGGTCAGGGCCCAGGACTTCGTGTACGCGTGGCAGCGCCTGATCGATCCAAGGCTCGCCTCCCCAGACGAGGCGCTGTTCGCGGGAGCCGTGCTCAACGGAGACAGGGTTTCGCTCCTGGATCCGCAGCGCGATGCCGCGAGCATCGACTCCGCGCTCGCGACCCTCGGCCTCAAGGCCGTGGACGATTACACGTTCCAGGTTCAGCTGACCCGTCCCGACCCGGCTTTCGTGTGGCTGGCGACGCTCCCTGCGGGTGCTCCGATCCGCAAGGACGTCGTGGCCAAGAACGGCGACAAGTGGGCGACGTCGCCGGAGACGCTGGTCACGAACGGCCCGTTCAAGGTTTCGGAGATGGTGGCGAACACGCGCATCGTGGTCGACCGCAATCCGCGCTATTGGGGTGCCCGGCCGCTGCTCACGCGGATCGATTTCGAGGTCGTCAACGACGGGGCCGCGGCCCTGGCGAAGTACAGGAGCGGCGCGCTCGACGAGATCGCGGTCGACCTTCCTCAGGCCGGAACGGTGGCCGGCGACGCCACCCTCAGCCGCCAGCTGATCAAGACGCCCGACCTCACGGTGTTCTGGATGACCTTTCGGACCGATTCACCGCCTCTCGACAACGTGAAGCTCCGGCAGGCGCTGGCGCAGGGAATCGACCGCAACGCGTTCGTGGCGCAGATCTTCGCCGGGGAGGGTATCCCTGCCGCGACGTTCATCCCCAAGGGCATGCACGGACACACGCCTGGACTGACCGCCCAGAAGTTCGACCTGACCCAGGCGCGCGCCTCGCTGGCGGCTTCAGGCCTGACGGCGAGCCAGGTCTCCCTGACCCTCTCTTACGACCAGTCGTCCGACTTCAAGACCAAGGCCGCGAAGTTCGTGCACGATCAGCTCGTCGGCAACCTCGGCATCAACGTCGCCCTCCAGGGCCTGGACCCCAACACGCTCAGCTCGCACCGCGACAGCGGCCAGTTCCAGATCATGGGCCCGGACGGCTGGAACGCGGACTACCCCGACCCGGCCGACTGGTACGACTACTTCCTGACGACGAGCTCCTACAACGCCTCGCTGTGGCAGAACCAGCAATACGACAACTTCGTCGCCGTCGCCCGCACGGACACCAACCCCTCGCGCCGGGACCAGGAGTACCTGCAGGCCCAGACCATGCTGGTCGAGGGGGCGCCGGTCGCGTTCCTCGCCCAGACCACGAGCTGGTACCTGGTCGAGCCCTACGTCAGGGGGGTCGCGACCTCGCCCGTCGACGAGTGGCCCGGCGCGCTCGGTCCGGGCCAGATGTGGATCGCGCCACACGGAAGCTGATCCCGTAACTGATTGACACCCCCGGGGCCCTAACAACAAAATGCGCCTGCCTGAGAGGCATTGAGTAAGTGAGGCCTGCCGCCGGCGCACTCTCGCCCCGCCACACGGGAAGAAGGCGACAGGACGAGTTGCGAGGTAGGCGGCATGGAACTACGCAGGGGTTTTCGAGCGGTCGCGTCCGTTGCGATCGCGCTGGTGGTGATCACCGCCTGCGGTGGCGGCACGTCCAACCCGCAGAGGGTGGCGGGCGGCAAGGCGAGCTTCGCGGAACTGCCGAACGCCAAGCCGAACTACATCTTCCCCCTGACCTCGGGCGGCTTCTTCAGCGTCACCAATCTCAGCCAGTTCCAGTTCCTGATCTACCGCCCGCTCTACTGGTTCGGCACGAATGGAACGGTGAAGCTCAACACGAGCCTGAGCCTGGCGCAGGAGCCGGCGTACTCGGACGGGGGCAAGACCGTCACCATGAAGCTCAAGGGCTGGAAGTGGTCGGACGGCACGCCGATCACGTCGCGTGACATCGAGTTCTGGCAGAACATGGTCACGGCGAACAAGGACCACTGGGCCGCCTACTCCCCCGGTGAGTACCCCGACAACGTCACGAGCACCGAGTACCCGGACAGCAACACCGCGGTGTTCCACCTGGAGAAGGCTTACGGGTCGTACTTCTTCACCTACAACGAGCTGAGCCAGATCTCGCCGCTGCCCCAGCATGCGTGGGACAAGATCACCGACGGCGGCCCGGTCGGCGACTACGACCGCGACCCCTCCACCGCGAAGAAGGTTTACGAGTACCTGGACGGGCAGTCGAAGTCCGTCGGCACCTACGACGCGAACCCGCTTTGGCAGGTCGTCGACGGCCCGTGGAAGCTGAAGCACATGACGACGGACGGCAACGTGGTGCTGGTCCCGAACGCCGGCTACTCGGGTCCGGTCAAGCCGACCCTGACCGAGTTCGACCTGCTTCCCTTCGCCACCGACACCGCCGAGTTCGACGTGCTGCACTCCGGTGGGGTTGACTACGGGTACATCCCCAACCAGGACCTCGGCACAGTGCACGGGACCAACGACCCCAACCCGAGCGGTGCGGCCGCCCTGCACAACTTCACGTTCCAGCCCTGGATCGGCTGGCAGATCGTGTACTTCCAGGAGAACTTCAACAACGCCCAGAACGGCTCGCTCTACAAGCAGCTCTACTTCCGGCAGGCGATGCAGGAGCTGATCGACCAGGACGGCTACATCAAGAACATCTTCAAGGGTTACGCGTATCCGACGTACGGGCCCGTGCCGATCAAGCCCGCCAACAGCTTCGCGGACCAGTTCGAGCAGAAGAACCCGTATCCGTTCAACATCGATGCGGCGATCAAGCTGCTCAAGGACAACGGCTGGACCGTCAACCCGGGCGGAGTCTCGACGTGCACCAATCCCGGCGCCGGCGCCGGCCAGTGCGGGCAAGGTGTGAACGCGGGCGCCAAGGCGCAGTTCAAGCTGGAGTACGCGTCGGGCACCGTGACCATCAAGCAAGAGATGGAAGCGATGAAGAGCGACTTCTCCAAGGCCGGGCTGCAGCTGGACCTCTCAGAGGCTCCGTTCGACACCGTCATCACCAACGCCTTCGGCGCCACGCCTGCGGTCGACATGGAGAACTGGGGTGGCGGCTGGATCTACGCGCCGGACTACTACCCGACGGGCGACGAGCTCTTCTCCACAGGCGCCGGGTCGAACGGAGGCGGGTACAGCGACCCGACCAACGACCAGAACACCACGGCGACCACCTCGAGCAACGATGTCAAGGCGCTGTACACCTACCAGGACTACCTGGCCAAGCAGCTGCCGGTGATCTGGCTGCCCACCAATCCGGCGCAGCTGTCCCTCGTCAACAAGAAGCTGCACGGATGGGACCCGCAGGACCCGCTCCTCCAGATCTATCCGGAAAGCTGGTACTACACCTCCTCCTAGAAAGGATTCTCGAATCGACGACGGCCGGGTGGCGAACACCCGGCCGTTGCGCTTCCCAGGACATAGGCTTTAAAGCGAAGTGACAGGCTTCCTGGTCCGGCGATTGGCCCAGTCGGTGGTCGTCGTGATGGGGGTGACGCTGTTCACGTTCGTCCTCACGCGCCTCCTTCCCGGCGGAGCGGCGCGGGCGATCCTGGGGGCGCGCGCCTCACCCCCCGAGATAGCCGACTTCAACCACTCGAACGGGCTGGACCTTCCGATCTGGCAGCAGTATCTGTTCTACGTGAACCAGCTGATCCACGGGAACTTCGGGTTCTCGTACCGGCTCAACGAGAGCGTCACCGGCCTGCTGCACGACCACCTTCCCAGGACGATCCTGCTGCTCGGCATCTCGACTCTCGTGGCGCTGGCGATCGCCGTGCCGATCGGCGTGACGCAGGCGGTGCGCCGCAACCACCTCGAGGATTACTTCTTCACCACGGTCTCGTTCGTCCTCTACTCGATGCCGCCGTTCTGGCTGGCGCTGATCCTGATCATCTGGTTCGCGGTCGACCTCAACGTCCTGCCGCCGGAAGGACCGCAGGGCGAGGTCGCCGGGTACGTCACCGATCCCGCGCAGCTCACGGGCCTCGTGCTGCCGGTGGCGGCGCTCGCCCTGAGCACCATCGCCCTGTTCAGCCGCTACATGCGCTCGTCGATGATCGACAACCTGGTCCAGGACTACGTGCGCACGGCCCGGGCGAAAGGCCTGTCCAACGGAGCGATCCTCTACCGCCATGTGCTGCGCAACGCGCTCATCCCGATCGTCACGCTGCTCGGCCTCAGCCTGCCCGGCATCTTCGGCGGTGCCTTGATCACCGAGGCCGTCTTCAACTATCCAGGCATGGGCCTGCTGTTCTGGGACTCGGCGCAGAACCGCGACTACCCGGTGCTGCTCGGCGTCACAGTCATCGTCGCCATCGCCACTGTGGTGGGCAATCTCCTCGCCGACGTCGGCTACGCGATCGTCGACCCGCGCGTGAGGATCACCGAATGAGCGTTCGCGCCTCCGCCCCCGCCGACCTCAGCGAGCCGTCGCTGGCGGCGACCGCGGGCGTGGTCGAAGGCGGCGAGGCGCAGTTCGGCGGCAACGCGTGGCAGCTCGCCGTCTACGTGTTCCTGGAGAACCGGCTGGCGGTGGTCGGTCTGGGCATCGTCGTCCTGATGGTCCTTTTCTGCTTCGTCGGACCGTTCATCTGGCGTACCAACACCGTCAACACGGACATCTCGAACATCACGGCGCCGCCGGGGGGCGCACATCCCCTCGGCACGGACATCGTGGGCAAGGACGTGCTGGGGCAGCTGATGGTCGGAGGTCAGACCTCGCTCGAGATCGGGCTCGTCGCGGCGTTGCTGGCCACCACGTTCGGCGTGCTCTGGGGGGCCGTCGCGGGTTTCGCCGGCGGGTGGCTGGACCAGGTGATGATGCGCATCGTCGACTCCCTGCTCGCCATCCCGGCGCTCTTCCTCCTGCTGGTGCTGGCCGCGATGTTCACTCCGAGCCTGCCCATGCTGATCGTCATCGTCGCGCTCGTCGCCTGGCTCGTTCCGGCCAGGCTGATCCGAGGCGAGACGCTGAGCCTGCGGACCCGGGAATACGTCGATGCGGTGCGGGTGATGGGGGGAAGCGGTGCCCGGATCGTCCTGCGCCACATCATCCCGAACACGATCGGGACCATCATGGTGAACGCCACCTTCCAGGTGGCCGACGCGATCCTCCTGGTCGCGACCCTGTCCTACCTCGGCCTCGGGGTGCCGCCGCCCGCCACCAACTGGGGCGACATGCTGTCCGACGGCGTGACGTACACGTTCGCCGGCTACTGGTGGCTGATCTTTCCAGCCGGGCTCTGCATCGTGATCACCGTGGTGGCGTTCAACCTGATCGGAGACGCGATGCGCGACGCGTTCGAGGTTCGCCTCCAGCGCCGCTAGGCATTCGACGCGTCTTGCGTCAAACGAGCCAAATCGAGCGCGAATTGCGCGCGTTCGGCGCCAAACGCCCCGAAGTCGCCTGGAGATCTTGCGAGCCGTGAACGCCGGATCCGGGTCAGGCGGGGTCCTGCAGGGGGAAATGGCACGCCGCCTCCTGGCCCGATTCAAACGGACGCAAAGCCGGCTCGACCTCGGCGCACACCTGCTGCGCGCGCGGGCACCGCGTCCGGAAGCGGCAGCCTGACGGCGGATTGATGGCGGAGGGCAGCTCGCCCTTGACCACCACCCCTGTCTTGCCGCGCTCGATCGCCGGATCGGGCACCGGCACCGCCTTCAGGAGCGCGTCGGTGTAGGGATGCGCCGGCCGGTTGTAGACCGCCGCGGCCGGACCGACCTCGACGAGCTTTCCGAGGTACATCACGCCGATCCGGTCCGATACGTAGCGGATGACGCCGAGGTCGTGCGAGATCACCACGTACGTGAGGTCGTGGGCCTCCTGGAGGCGGTTCATCAGGTTCAGGATCTGCGAGCGGATCGACACGTCGAGCGCGGAGACGGGTTCGTCGGCCACGATCAGAGTCGGCCTCAGCGCGAGGGCTCGGGCGAGGCCGATGCGCTGGCGCTGCCCGCCGGAGAACTCGTGCGGGTAGCGGTCCACCGCGCGGCTGCTCAGACCGACTTCCCCCAGCAGCTCCTCGACGCGGGCCCGCCGCTGCCTGGCGTCGCCGAGGCGGTGGATGACCAGCGGCTCGGCCAGGATGGCGCCCACCCGCATGCGCGGGTCGAGCGACGAATACGGGTCCTGGAACATCAGCTGCATCTTCTTGCGCACCTTGCGCAGCCGGCCCGAGCCGAGGCGACCCAGGTTGTCGCCGTCGAAGATGACGTCGCCCGCGGTCGGCTTCTCGAGCGCGACCAGCAGGCGCCCCAGGGTCGTCTTGCCGCAGCCCGACTCGCCCACCAGGCCGAACGTCTCCCGGCGCTCGATCGTGAGGGTGACGTTCGAAACCGCTTTCACCGTGCCGATGCGCCGCGGGATGACCGCCCCCCGGGTCACCGGAAACTCCTTGACCACGTCCCGGACCTGCACGAGCTCGCTCACGGGGTGGCCGGGACCTCCGCGGCGGGAGGGCTGGGCCTCGCCGCGCCGACCGGGTGGTAGCAGGCGTAGACGTGGTCCGCGGTATCGCCGTCGAGCGCCGGTTCGTGCTCCCTGCACACCTCGGTCGCGTAGCGGCAGCGGGGATGGAAGCGGCAGGCGGCAGGCGGGTGGGAGAGGTCCGGCGGCACCCCGGGGACGGTGTACAGCGGCTCCGACTGGTCCTGGTTCGGCCTGGGGATGGACTGCAGCAGCGCTTCGGTGTACGGGTGATGCACGGTGGAGAAGAGAGCCTCGACGCCCGCCTGCTCGACGATCTTGCCGGCGTACATGACGCACACCCGGTCCGCCCGGCCCGCGATCACGCCCAGGTCGTGGGTGATCAGCAGGATGGCCATCTTGAACTCGCGCTTGAGGGTGTCGAGCAGGCTGAGGATCTGAGCCTGGATCGTCACGTCGAGCGCGGTCGTCGGCTCGTCGGCGATCAAAAGCCTGGGCTCGGTCGCGAGCGCCATGGCGATGACCACGCGCTGCCGCAGGCCGCCGGAGAGCTGGTGAGGGTACTGGTGCAGGCGCTCGGCCGGCCTTGGCATGCCGACCACGCGCAGCACTTCCTCGGCTCGCTGCATCGCCTGCTCGGCGCCCCAGCCGCGGTGGACGCGCAGCGGCTCGGCGATCTGGCGTCCGACGGTCATCGTCGGGTTCAGCGAGGTGAGCGGGTCCTGGAAGATCAGCGCCACCTCGTTGCCGCGGACCTGGCGCATCTCGTCCTCGTCCAGCGGCACGAGGTCGCGTCCCGAGAGCTTGATCGACCCCTCCGCTATGTGGCCGCCGTTCGGCAGCAGCTTCATGACGGACATCGCGGTCATCGTCTTGCCGGAGCCGGACTCGCCGACCAGGCCGACGGTCTCGCCCTGGGCGATGGTCAGCGAGACGCCGTCGACCGCCCTGACCACTCCTCTGCGCTGCCGGATGTATGTCTTGAGGCCGGCGATCTCCAGCACCGGTGTGGCGGCCAAAGCGGCCTAATTCTCAGCGACCTGGAGGACCCTGTAACCCTTTTTCGATTTCAGCCTGTTCACGGTGAAGCCCTGCTCGCCGAGCCACGCGGCCAGCGAGTCGGCCCCGAGATTGCGCTGCACCACCAGGTAGGCGGACGCACCGGGATTCAGGCGCCCCAGCCACTGCAGGAGCAGCTGGTGGAGAGCCCGCTTGCCGACGCGCACGGGCGGGTTGGAGTAGATGGCGTCGAAGCGCAGGTCGAGGGGCACGGCGTCCGGGGCGGCGACCACGACGTTCTCCACGTTCGCGGCGGCCGCGTTGGCTCGGGTGAGCTCGCGGGCGCGCTCGTTCACCTCGACGGCCCAGACCCTGGCGCCCGGGGATCGCAGCGCGAGCGTGACGGCTATCGGGCCGTAGCCGGCGCCGAGATCGAGGATCTGGCCGGTCTCCGGCGGGGCGGGTCCCTCGCGCAGGAGCACCGCCGTCCCGAGGTCGACGCCCTTCGAGCCGAACACCCCGCGATCGGCCTGGAGCTCCAGGTCGACGTCGCCCGTGCGGAGGTGGACGGTGCGCGGCCGCGAGGCCACCTCCGGGCTGGCCTCGAAGTAGTGGGTTTTGGGTATACTCATCGTTCGTCGCCCAGCCGGCTGCTGCCGCCTGGGAATCAAGCCCCCTGATACGGAGAAACGTTTGCCGACAATCCAGCAACTGGTCCGCCTTGGTCGCAAGGCGGTACGAGCGAAGTCTAAGGCGCCGGCGCTGCGCGGCTCGCCGCAGCGGCGTGGCGTCTGCGTGCGCGTCTACACCCAGACACCGAAGAAGCCGAACTCCGCGCTGCGCAAGGTCGCGCGCGTCCGCCTGACCACGGGCATCGAGGTCACGGCGTACATCCCGGGGATCGGCCACAACCTCCAGGAGCACTCGGTCGTGCTCATCCGCGGCGGCCGCGTCAAGGACCTGCCCGGCGTCCGGTACCACATCATCCGCGGCACCCTCGACACCGCGGGCACCAAGAACCGCAAGAAGGCTCGGTCGAAGTACGGGGCGAAGCGGGAAAAGGGCAAGGCGGCAGCCTAGATGCCTCGCCGAAGCCGTCCCGTCAAGCGTGTCATCGCGCCCGACCCGGTCTACCAGTCGGAGGCGATCGCGAAGTTCGTCAACGTGGTCATGAACCGCGGCAAGCGATCGACCGCGGAGAAGGTCGTGTACGACGCCCTGAGCCGCGCCGGCAAGCAGGCCAAGAAGGAGCCGCTCGAGATCTTCGACCAGGCCCTCCGCAACGCAACCCCGCTGCTGGAGGTCAAGCCCCGCCGCGTCGGCGGCGCGACCTACCAGGTCCCGGTCGAGATCCGGCCGGAGCGCCGGCTGGCGCTGGCCCGCCGCTGGCTCGTCCGTTTCGCGCGGCAGCGGGGCGGGAAGAGTATGTCGGAGAAGCTCGCCTTCGAGATCCTTGACGCCGCCCAGAACACCGGCGGGGCGGTGAAGCGCAAGGAAGAGACCCACCGGATGGCCGAAAGCAACAAAGCCTTCAGCCACTTCAGGTATTAGGCAGATGAGCTTGAGATTTCGGAAGCCAGCAGCCCGCCGGGGGCCCCGCGAAGTCGAAGATTTCGCCGGGCGGTCGCACTTCCGGTACTGAGAGACATGAACGTGGCACTGAAAATGCAGGAGCGTCCCGTCGCCATCGATCGAGTCCGAAACATCGGGATCATGGCGCACATCGACGCAGGCAAGACGACGACGACCGAGCGCATCCTTTTCTATGCGGGCCGCATCCACAAGATGGGCGAGGTGCACGAGGGCGCCGCGACCATGGACTGGATGGTCCAGGAGAAGGAGCGGGGGATCACGATCACCTCCGCCGCGACGAGCGCGTCGTGGCGCGACCACTCGATCAACATCATAGACACACCCGGACACGTGGACTTCACGGTCGAGGTGGAG
>CAZXGB010000098.1:0-11404 GCA_964640005.1 uncultured Actinomycetes bacterium
GGAACGATCCAATTCGTCTATACGTCCATTTAGCAATTTGCTTGCTCTCGCAAGGGTGACAGCAGTTTGACAGCGGTTTTCGCCTGAACCCATCCCCTGCGTCATAGCCGGTGTCTATCTCCCCGGCAAGGAAGCCGCCTCTCTACCTATAGCTCCGGCCGCAACAGTGCCGGGATGGCGAGGAGTCACCACTCGCCAGGCCTGCATGCCCTGTGGCCGTAAACCACCGAGTCGCTTCCATGCGACCCCTCTGCGCAGCCCGGCCGTAAACCTGGCAAAGCTCAGCCGTCGCCATCCCGCGCCACCCACCAAAGGGGTCGGAATCAGGCCCAGGGTGTCGAAGGCGTTGTCTTGACCTGTTAATCGGTCGAACGGCGAGCTCGAAGCGGAACCTCGAGCGAGAGCGCGGCCGATCCGACCGGGCTACTCAGGTACGGGCAGGTGGCCGAGCGCCTCGGCGTTAGCCGAGGCCAGGCCAATGCGCTGGTTATGCGGAGCGACGTCGAGTCCCGAACTGGGATCTATCTGATGCGCGACGGAGCCCGCCGGGCAACGCGCCCCTGCTTAGCCCTCCCGATGGTGCGCGCGCTTCGGCTTCCCTCGGTGAAGGGCGGCGCCTCCACGCCCCAGCTATTCACGCGTTCGGGTAGGATCCGCACCCAGGTCTCGTCCCAGCCCCGCCCGAACCTTTCGGCGCCGCCCGATTCGTGGATCTCGGCCGTGCCGCGGACCTCGATCCCGCGTGGGGTCCAGGGGTTGGTGCTGGCGAGGTCGTCGATGACGATGGCGACGTTCTGGTTGGCCTCGATGTCGCGGTGCTTCTTCGAACCGGCGAAGCCGTGGCCGCCGACGTCGATCGCATCGCCATTCTCGGAGATGCGGAAGCCGACCGGGACGACGTGCGGGACGCCATTGGCGTTAACGGTGGCGAGGCGCGCGAGCGGCTGACGGCGCAGGTATTCGAGCTCTTTTTCGCTGAAGGTCTGCATACCAGTCCTCAACTCGAGGAGGTTGAGCGAAGATTCCGCCGGGCGTCACCACAGGCCCTCGGTGATGGACCCGGGGCTGAGGGTCCAGGAGGGGAACGAGACCTGTCCGGTCCGAGAAGAGACCGTTGCAGTGGAGGTGGCCCGAACGCTGATTGTCGCGACTCAGGCTCGAGCCGTTGCGAACCACCGCTCGTCGTTGCGGTTCCCATCTCAGAGTAGAAGACCGCCCAGCCACCTGAGGATCGCTCCAGCACATCCGCCAGGTCCAGGCTGCATCGCGATGAGGAATTGATGAGGCATGACGTTCACAACTGATGCCAGGCGCCCGACGGAGACAACCCGCATCTCGAGGTTGAAGGGGAATGTTGTCGACAAGGGCCGTTCGCGGCAGATAAAGGCGCTTCCCCCCACGCGACGATTTCTAAGTCATTTCTGCGACAGCGACCGCGTGACCTCGAGAAACGGCGGCAGCACAGGGTTGCGGTCGTTCTTGTTCCACGCGAGTCCAATGGAAACCCAGGCGGCCGGGTCATCGATCTCGCGCGTCACTACGTGTCGGCCACCGATCGGCTTCAGCGACTCCACTGCTATGGTCACGCCGATACCGGCGGCGACGAGCGCCAGCACCGTCTGCAACTCTGTCGCCTCCTGCACTATCTCAGGCGAGAAGCCGCTCGTGAGGCAAATTCCGATGACCTTATCGAAGAGGTCGGGGGAGATCCGGCGCGGGGTGTAGACGAAGGGCTCGTGCCGGAGCTGTGCCACCGCCACGCGGCTCTGGCGCGCCAGCTCGTGATCACGCGGCAGGTAGAGCACTAGCCTCTCCTTCCGCACTTCCTCAAAGACGAGGTCAGGACCCATCGGAATCCGACGAAGAATTCCGACGTTAATGTCGCCACGCTCGAGCGCGGCTGGCTGCTCTGTGGAAACGAGGCCCGTTAGGACTACCTCGACGCCGGGATAAGCCTCTCGAAATGTTCGGACTGCGGGGGGTAGGAGCCAAGGCACCGAAGCCTCGATGAATCCGATGTGCAGCGTTCCGGTCCGGCCCCCGTGGGCCGACTGAGTCAACGCCTCCGCCGTCCTCGCCTGGGCCAGGGTTCTACGCGCCTCCTCGAGCAAGACACGGCCGGCGGCGGTCAGCTCGACCCGGCGCCGAGTCCGTGCGACGAGGTCGACTGAGAGGTCACTCTCGAGCTTCTTGATGACCTGGCTCAAGCGGGGCTGGGACATATGCAGCCGATCAGCGGCGTGCGTGAAGTGGAGCTCCTCTGCCAGCACGACGAAGGCCTCAAGCGACCTCAGCTCCAGCACTTATAAAGAATAGGCATAAGTGAGAGTCGACTTATCTATTGGACAGGGTTCTTTGACTTCATGCATAAAACGACCACTGGGCTCAAGCCCGGCGAGGAGATTGGAGGAGGAGATGGTCATGAGCGATGACCGCGGACTGCTCGATGCGATGACGACCAGGCGCCGGTTCGTGCAAAGGGTAGGGATGAGCGGATTGGTCCTCACCCTTGGGCCCGTGCTGGCAGCGGCGTGTGGAAACGGCGCCTCGACCAGCGGGAGCACCACGAGCGGCACGCCTAAGAAGGGAGGCTCATTCGTGGTCGCCCTCGACGCAGACGCCCCGAACCTGAACCCGATGACGAGCCAGGTTTTGCAGACCTTCTACACGACGAACCAGATCTACGACACGCTCGTCAAGTACGACAAGGACTTCAACCCCGTGCCGTGGCTGGCCCGCTCGTGGAAGATCTCGCCTGACGGCAAGACGTTCGAGTTCGAACTGGCGACAGGTGTGAAGTGGCACGACGGCGAGCCTTTCACGTCGGCGGACATCGCCTACACCTTCCAGGAGGCCGGCCCGAAGTACTCCAACACCTACACGCTCGTGATGAAGGACCTGGAGTCGATCGACGCGTCCGATCCGAACAAGGTGATCTTCCATTTCAGCCAACCCGTGGGCGCCCTGATGGCCTATCTCGGCGACCCCAACTTCAACATCCTGCCTCGCCACATCTACTCCGGAACCGACCCCCGGACCAACCCGGCCAACTCGAAACCGGTCGGCACCGGCCCCTTCATGTTCAAGGAGTGGGTGCGCGGCGATCACCTCACTCTGACCCGCAACCCGAACTACTGGCAGCCCAACCTGCCCTACCTGGACGAGGTCGTCTTCCGACCGATCCCAAACCCCGCCGCTGCGGTGAGCGCGCTCCAGCAGGGCGACGTCAGCTTCGTCCTGACCCAGATACAGCCGGTCGACGCGCAGCGGTTGAAGAGCGTCAAGGGGCTGACGACCACTTCGCCCTCGGTGCTCGCGCGGACGCTGGACATCTGGCCCAATCTCCGCAGTGGGCCGCTCAGCAACCTCAAGGTCCGGCAGGCCATCAACCTCGCCGTCGACCGGCCGCGCATGGTTCAGGACATCGCCTTCAACCAGACGAAGACCGCCCGCGGTCCCATTGGGAGCAAGTCACCGTACTTCGACGGCAGCCTTCCTGAGCTGAAGCGGGACGTGCACAAGGCGAACCAACTGCTGGACGAGGCGGGCTTTCCCAAGGCAAGCGGCGGTAACCGGTTCGCGCTCAAGCTGAGGGTCGTTTCGAGCCAGGATCAGTTCGTCAAGACGTCCCAGATCGTCAAGGAGAACCTGGCCGACGTAGGCATCGACGTGACGATCATCGCCGCCGAGACGACGACAACGCTCGATGCGATTTTCAAGCGCTGGGACTTCGACCTGGCGGTCTATTCGATGCCGCTTGGCCCCGAGCCGAGCCTGCAGCTCCCGGCCTGGCTGGGGACGGTGGGCATTAACCACGCGTACTTCTCGAACGCGGAGGGGTACTCCAACACGACCGTCGACGACCTCACTTCTCAGGCGCGGCGGACCGTCGACCGCAATACACGGATGGGTCTCTACAAGAAGATCCAAGAGCAGATCATGTCCGACCTTCCATTGATCCCGCTCTGGGAGCCGATCTTCATCAGCGGCTATCGGGACGAGTTCGCGAACCCGTTCCTCGCCCCCGACGATCGCTACATCTCCTGGGCGCAGACCTGGAAGGGAGCTTAGGCGGGTTCGAGCGCCGGGCCTGAGCGATGCGTGGTTTTCTCCTCTACCTGTTGCGCCGGGTGGTCTGGGCGGTGGTGGTGGCGGTTGCCGCCGTGATCATCACCTTCTTCCTGATCCACCTGGCGCCCGGGGACCCGATCGGGATCCTGGCCGGTGACAGATCGACTCCTGAATACCAGGCCCTGCTGCGCCAGCAGCTGGGCCTCGACCAGCCGCTGCCGGTGCAGCTGGTGCGCTACCTGGGCCGGCTGGCGCACGGCGACCTCGGCTACTCGTTCACTTACCAGGCACCGGTCACCACGGTGATCCTCAGCCGTCTCGGCCCAACGCTCCTGCTCATGGGGACTTCGCTCCTGATCGCGACCGTGGGCGGTATCTGGGTAGGCGTCAGGACCGCGGTCGGCCATTCCCGCTTGGGCTGGAATTTGGCCACGATCGCCTCGCTCGTCGGCTACAGCGTTGCGCCGTTCTGGCTCGGGCAGCTGCTGATTCTGCTCTTCGGCGTCATGTTGGGCTGGTTCCCGATCCTCGGCATGACATCTCGACTGGGAGCGACCGGACTCTCCCACGTCGCCGATGTCGCATGGCACCTGGTGCTCCCGGCGACGACACTCGGCCTGATCGAGATCGCGCTTATCTCCCGTCTGACGCGCTCGGCAATGATGGAGGCGCTCGACCAGGACTACGTCGTGGCGGCGCGCGGCAAGGGTCTTCCGCCACGGCGCGTCGTCTACCGCCACGCCCTCCGGAACGCGCTTCTGCCCGTGATCACGGTCCTCGGTCTGGAGCTTGGCTGGCTGGTCGCGGGGTTCGTCGTCGTCGAGACGGTGTTCAGCTGGCCCGGCCTCGGGAGGCTCACGTTCGACGCCATCAACGCCCGAGACTATCCGGTGATTACCGGCCTCTTCATCCTCGTCACCTTCACAGTCGTCGTCGCCAACCTGGTGACAGACCTTCTCTACGGCGTGATCGACCCCAGGATCCGATATGGCTGAGGTCGCCCTCGTCGCCGAGTCACGGATACCGCGATTCGCGAGCGCGCGCGTCTTCCTGCAAAACCGGGCCGCGGCGGCCGGCCTCGCCCTCCTGCTGGTGCTGGTGGCGGCCACCATACTCGCCCCGATCCTCACGCCCTACGACCCGATGCGGGGCGTGTCGCTGCCGCTGACCCCGCCTGGGGGAAGCCACCCCATGGGGACAGACGACCTCGGCCGCGACGTCTTCTCGCAGGTGCTCTACGGCGAGCGGGTGTCGCTGGCAGTCGGGTTCATCGCCTCGGCTATAGCGCTCGTGATCGGACTCATCGCGGGTTCGATCGCAGGCTATTTCGGTGGGCTCGTCGACGACGTGGTAATGCGCGTCACCGAGCTCTTCCAGGTGATTCCCCGGATCTTCCTCGCCATCCTGCTGGTGGCCCTCTTTGGCCAACACATCGCGGTAGCGGCAGCCGCGATCGGCGTGCTCAGCTGGCCACCGTCCGCGCGCGTGCTGAGAGCGGAGTTCATGTCCCGCCGCGATGCCGAGTACGTGCTCGCGGCGCGGGTCATGGGCGCTTCGCCGCTGCACCAGATCGCCCGCGAAATCCTCCCTAACGCGATCTCTCCGATGATCGTGACCGCTTCGCTGAACGTAGGGAGCGCGATTCTGCTCGAGGCCGGGCTGGCCTTCCTGGGCCTTTCGGATCCCAACCTGCCCAGCCTGGGCCGGATGCTCCAGGAGTCCGTCCAGTTCCTCCAGGCAGCGTGGTGGATGAGCGTGTTCCCAGGGACGGTGATCGCGCTGCTGGTGCTCGCAATGAACCTCGTGGGCGACGGGCTGAACGACGTCCTCAACCCGAGGCTGAGCCGGTGACGATGCCACTGCTGGAAGTGCGCGGGCTTCGCGTCGAGTACCCCTCGCGCGCGGGCGCGCTCGTGGCCGTCGACGGCATCGACTTCTCGATCGGAACCGGCGAGAGGGTCGGCTTGGTCGGGGAGTCGGGTAGCGGCAAATCGAGCGCTGCCTTCGCGATCGCCGGCCTCCTCCGTGCGCCCGGCAGGATCGCTTCTGGCTCGGTCCGGTTCGAGGGGCAGGAGCTCCTGGAACTGGACTCCGATGGAATGAACCGGCTCCGCGGCACGCGAATGGCGATGGTGTACCAGGACCCCTTCACCTTCCTCAACCCCGTGCTGACCGTCGGGGACCAGGTCACCGAGGTCCTGCGGTCGCATCGCTTGCTCGGCCCTGGGAAGGCGCGCGCAGAGACTCAGGCGGCTTTCGAACGCCTGGGCCTGACGCCAGCGTCGGTGGTGACGAAGAAGTATCCGCACCAGCTGTCAGGTGGACAGCGTCAGCGGGTAGTGATCGCGATGGCGGCGATCGCCAACCCGCGCCTTCTTATCGCCGACGAGCCGACGACCGCGCTGGACGTGACAGTGCAGGCGCAGATCTTGGATCAGCTCTCGAGGACGGTCGACGAGATTCAATCCTCGCTGCTGTTGATCAGCCACGACCTGGCGGTGATCCGGCTGATGTGCGACCGCGTCTACGTCATGTACGCCGGCCAGGTCGTGGAGTCGGGTACTGCAGAGCAGATCTTCGACTCGCCGCGGCACCCCTACACGCAGGCGTTGGTGCGAGCCAGCCGGAGGCAGCTCGACGAGGACGGCCGCTTCCCGACGATTCCCGGCTCGGCTCCCGACCTCCGACACCCGCCCCGCGGCTGCCGGTTCGCGAGCCGCTGCCCGTTCCGCTTCGATCGCTGCACTGAGGCTCCCCCGCTGATCCCGAGAGGGGACGGCGGCAGAGCAGCGTGCTGGCTCCCCGAGGAGCAGGATTGAACGTCCTCGAGTTCCATGACGTGCGGAAGGAGTACGAGGTGGGCTCACTGCTCTCCGGCACTCGGAGCAGCTTTCGTGCTCTCGACGGCGTCAGCTTTGCGGTGGGTGCGGGAGAGACCGTCGGTCTGGTCGGCGAGAGCGGATCCGGCAAGAGCACGATCGCGCGCATCGCGACCGGCCTCGTGAAGCCCTCGGGAGGCGAGGTGCGCACGCTAGGCGAACCGCTGGCGCATCTGACGGGGAGCCGCTTGCGCGATCTTCGCGGCGAGCTCGGCTTCGTATTCCAGGACCCCTACGCCTCGCTCAATCCCCGTCATCGGATCCAGGAGACGTTGGCGCTGCCGTTCCGGCTCCATCGCCGCCTGGCGGGCGCCGAGCTTCTCGGGGAGATCAGCCGCGTGCTCAAACGGGTTGGCCTGTCACCAGCGAGCTCGTTCATTGATAAGTACCCGCATCAGCTGTCCGGCGGTCAGCGCCAGCGGGTGGCGATCGCCCGGGCGATTGCACTGCGGCCGCGACTACTTATCGCCGACGAGCCGGTCTCATCTCTCGACGTCTCGGTCGCCGGTCAGATCCTCAACCTGCTGCGCGACGTCCAGGCCGAGATGGGGTCAAGCGTCCTGCTCGTGAGTCACGACCTCGGATTGGTGCGCGCGATGTCCGACCGGGTGCTCGTCATCCACCGTGGGCGGATCGTCGAGCAGGGGCCAACCGCCGCGATCTTCGACGCCCCGTCCGACTCATACACCCGACAGCTGCTGGCGAGCATGCCGGAGCGACTAGCGGAACGCATTCCTGAAGGAGGCAGCGACCCCATTGGCGCCCACTGACACCGACATCCTGCAGGCGCTCGCCGATCGAGTCGTCGACGAAGCGGTCGGCGAGAACCTCGATCAGCTCTCGACCCTGGACATGAGAGGCGATGGCGTCCTCCGGGTCCTCTATCGTGCGGCCAGGCAGAAGCACGGTGAACCGCTCACCCTGGCCGCTGCGCGATCGCTACGCGAACGCCTGTCTACCGGCGACCGGGTGCTGATCCTGACGGGATTTCTCGCTCCCACGCCTTACCCGGAAACCGACGGCCTCACCGGCAGCGCGGTGCTGGCGGCGGCGCTTGAACGGGCTACGGGAGCCATACCGGTCTTCGTCTGCGAAAGCGAGGTCGCGGGGCCGCTCGCGGCGGCGCTGCGTGGCGCCGGGCTCAATATCGCGGCCGACCTCACCAGGGTCGCGCCTGTCCCCCACCCCGCCGTGGTCATCCCGTTCGCGTCGGATCGCACCTTGGCCAGCGCCCGGGCAAGAGCCCTGGCCAAGGAGATCGCGCCCCGGGCGTGCGTCGCGGTGGAACGTCCCGGCGCTAACGCCAAGGGCGAATACCACTTCTCGATGGGCAAAAACGTGTCCTCAGACATCGCAGCAATAGACGAGCTGTACCTGGAGGTTGCGCGCGCTGGTGCTCTCACAGTCGGCGTCGGCGACTTCGGGAACGAGCTCGGGATGGGCGCCATCTACGAGACGATCCGGGAGGAGACGCCGGCCGGGCGTGAGTGCGGCTGCGGCTGCGGCGGTGGCACTGCGTGCCCGACCGCCGCCGACGTCACGGTCGTCGTCAGCGTCTCCGACTGGGGCGCATATGCAATCGCGGCCTGCCTCGCCCACCTCAGTCGCGACGCTTCCGTGCTCATCGACGCGGACGCCTACCGCCGCGTCATGGAGAGTGCGATCGCCGCGGGAGCGATCGACGGACCGAGCCGGTACGCCGTTCCCCACATCGACGGGGTCGACCACTACTTCAACGCCGGACTGATCGAGCTGATGCGGGGAGCCGTCCGCTATCCGACCCGATCCGGCACCCACAGCGCGATTCGACTCTTCAGAGCCGGCCGGATTTCGCAAGGAGCGTGAGATTGGAGATCGAGAACGTCTACGAGGCGATCGACCGGCTGCTGCCGGAGGCCATCAGCGAGCTGCAGGATTACGTCCGACTCCCAAGCGTGAGCGTCGACGGCACCGGCATGCGGGAATGCGCCGAGCACGTCGCAGAGCGCTACCGCCGTCTCGGCTGCCAAGAGGTCGAGGTGGTCGAGACGGAGACGTTTCCCGGGGTCTGGGCCTACTTCGACGCCGGCGCACCGCTGACCCTCGTCAACTACAACATGTACGACGTCCGGTCGGTCGGCAAGCGCGACGCGTGGACGCACGACCCGTTCGGAGCGACGATCGAGCCTCGCGGCGAGATCCCGGCCGTCATGTACGGGCGTGGGGCACTCGTGCCGAAGGGACCGGACAGCGCCTGGCTTACCGCCCTGCGCGCACTGAAAGAGGTGCAGGGCACACTTCCCGTCAACGTGATGTTCCTCGCTGAGGGGGACGAGATTCTTGGCAGCCAGAGCTACGCCGGGCTGATCGAACGCTACCGGGACCGGCTGCGAAAAGCTCATGGGCTCATCTACTTCCGAGGGACGCAGAACGCAACCGGCGAGCTCCCGCTCGTCCTCGGATACAAGACCTTCATCACCTTCGAACTGCGTGTGAGCGGACGCTCCTGGGGCCGAGGGCCGGTCGACGAGGCGGCGCATAGCGCGACCCGCGTACTCGTCGATAGCCCAGCGCTCCGACTTGCCCAGGCGCTCCAGACGCTCTACACGCCCGATGGCGCCATAGCGATCGAGGGCTGGCTTGAGCATTTGGCACCGGCCGAGGTCCCTGCAGACGAGCAGCCACTGGTCGATGCGCTGTTGAACCGGCTGCGCGGGAGGAGCTGGGTGGAGGCGATCCCCGGACTCGCGGGTACGGGCGTCAAGCGCTTCGTCGAGGACCTCGACGGCCCGGACGTCCTGACCCGCTACATCTACGGTTCGGGGCTGAACATCCAGGGGATCTATTCCGGCTACACCGGGCCGGGCTCCCGTACCTATACGATCCCGACCACCGCGACGGCGAGGCTTGATGCGCGCCTAGTCGCGACAGCACCGCCGTCCGCTCTGCTCGAGGAGCTCCGCACGCACCTCAGTCGCCACGGCTTTGGCGACGTCGAAGTCGACGTCCTGAGCGCCTATCCGGGCTCGCGCACGCCTTACTCGGCGCCTCTCGTGCAGTCGTTCGTCCGCGCCGTCGAGAGGGCAGGCGGCGACCTCGTGGTGTGGCCCGGCCAGGGCTACGGTGGCCCTTGGTCGATCTTCTCTCAGGACTTCGGCATGCCGGTCGTGTTCGCGACCGGAATCGGACATGGGGCAGGGATCGGCCTCCCCGATGAATACGTCGTGATCGATGGCGGTGGGAAACTGCCCGGGTTCCGAGAGATGGCGCGGTTCGGAGCCGACTTCGTCACCGACTTCGCGGCCTCGAATCGCAATGACTAAGGAGGGGAATGTGGGCGACTACACCAAGGGGCAGGTGACTGCCGACGGGTTGCCGGCGCCCAAGGCGCCACTTTCGCACGGCATCGCGGCAGGACCGTTCGTCTTCGTGTCCGGACAGGTCCCCCGAGACCCGTTGACGAACTTGATCCCCGACGGAATTGAGGCTCAAACCCGAGTCGTGATCGAGAACGTGGAGCGCGTGCTGCGAGCCGCCGGCGCGAGCCTTGAGGATGTCGTCAAAGTGACGGCACATCTGGCAGACATGCGCGACCGTGATGGCTTCAACCGGGCCTACCGCGATCTCATCCCTGAGCCATTTCCGGCCCGGACCACCGTTGCGTCCGGGCTGGACGGGATCCTGGTCGAGATCGACGTCATCGCCCTCCGACCAGCGTCATGAAAAGAGAGCGGCTCGTAACCGCGACAGCCGCGGTAGAGGCTCGCGTCGTCGAGTCGCGCTCTCCACGCGGTCCGTTGTAACTCGGTTAACTGATACCTTCGATCGCGTATCGCCTACGTTTTTTCGCGGAGCGGCTATTCGACCCGTTCTTGGAGGCAGCCTTGGCAGAAACAGTGACCCGTCGTCGGCGGACGCGCACCGATGGCCAGCAGTCCGTCGAAGAGGTCCAGAAGCTGGTCGATCAGCTAATAAAGGAGAATCGCGCGCTTAAGCGCCAGGTAGCCAAATTGGAAGCGAGCGGCGCAACCGTCAGTCGCGGCCGTCGAGGAGCGAATCCTGTCGAGAAGGCGCTTAACAGCATTAAGCGCCGGCTAGAGGGCGCCCTACCCACTGCGACCTCCACACGCCGAGCTCGGCGCACTACTGCCGTCGGCAGGACGACGAGGCGCCCTGTCAGTCCGGAGACTGCAGAGAAGCGCCGAGCCGCCCTTGAAAAGGCGCGGCAGGCTCGAGCCGCCCGACGAGCCTCAGCCCCCGCATCTGAGTAGCGCGGTGCGCGTCTTAAGAGCGTGCTGCGATCTTCGCGCTACCCCTGATCGTGATCCTGTGTGCCGATTGAAGCTTTCATCACTCGGTGAACGCCGGCTTCGAGTTCAGGGTCGGTTGAGGAGCTCGTAGGTCGCCGGAATGCGCCTGTGATCACAACGGGATACTTTCGATAAGAGCTGATATCGATACGAGAGGCTTAGGGC
>CAZXGB010000099.1:0-11378 GCA_964640005.1 uncultured Actinomycetes bacterium
GAGGTGTCGCGCGCCGTGGGCAGCTGCGAGGACCAGATCGAGTGGTAGCCGAGGCCGTCGGCGAGCTTGGCCCGGGCCACCGCCTCGTCGAGCGACCGGCCGGCTTCGATTGCGACGCCCAGCTTCACTCGACGAGTCTATCGGGCAGCTCCGTCAGCGATCGAACGCGCACAGCCGCTTCCGCAGCCCGTCCTGCTGGAATGGAGGCGGGCGAGGTCGGCTTTTCGCATCTCGCGCTTCTCGCCGAGGCGGAGGAACGGCTTCGCGACGCGCCGGAGGGGGCGTCGGTGGTGCGGGCGGCGCTGGAGCCCCTGGCCCGGCCGGCGGGCGCTGGCGACGACCGCCGCCGCGAGAAGCGGCTGGGCGATGCCCTGGTCGAACTCGCGGGTCAGGGAGTCAAGACGGAGCTGATCGTGAGCCTGCCCCTGGAGACGATGCTGGCCGTCAAGGGCGCGCCGGCCGCGGAGACCGAGTGGGGCGGGGTCATCTCCTCGGAGGTGGTGCGCCGCCTGCTCTGCGATGCCGACGGATGGAAGTTGGTTCGCGACGGTCCACGGATACGCGCGATATCGCCAGCCAGTTGGTGCGGTGGTCTAGGAATCCGTGGGCTTAAAGCGGCGGAGCTTTTGCTTCGTCGCGCAGGATCTGGCGCGCCGCTTCGACCCAGGTCGGGTCCCCGTTCTGCAGGCGCCAGAGCCAGTACTCGGCGCCCCAGAGCAGGACCGTGTGGTTGCCGGTGTCCTTGAGGTCGGCGAACATCCGCTGCATGTCACCGGCTACGAAGCTCTTGGGGTTGGCGAGCTCCGCGCCCTCGGCCTCCCAGGGCTCGGCCTGCATCTCGGTGATCCAGGTGCTCTTGCCCTGGCCGGCCGCGGTCGCGCGCCAGCGGGCGACGTACTCGTCCCAGTCCGGGCTCGCCTGGGCGACCGCCTCGCGGCCGAAGAACTTGTAGCCGATGCGCGTGTAAAGGTCGAAGCCGATCGTGTCGCCGGGCTTGAGGACCGACAGGCTGTCCCGCTCGGCGGCGTCGGCGTCGAAGCCGAGGAGGCCGCCAAGCGTCAGGCCGTTGCGGCTCGAGAGCTGGTCGAGGCGCATGTCGAAGTGGCCGAACACGTTGAGGATGACCGGGCGCGGGTCGAGCGAGCGGACCATGTCGACCTCCTGCGCCAGCAGGCCCTTCCCGATCCACCAGCGGTTGAAGCCGGCCCGGTTGAAGGGCTCGTTCTCCACCTGCCAGCGGACGATGTTCGAGTAGTGGCTGTAGCGCTGGACGGTGGTCCCGACGAAGTTGAGAGCGGCCGCGCTGAGGACGGAATCCTGGGATACGTCGCCGCCGTCCTGGACGTGTGGCTGGTAGCGCTGCGGGATGTAGAACTCGGGCCAGCCGAGCGCCTTCATCCCGACGGTCAGGACGACCGGCTGGCCGGCCGCGGCCGACTCCTGCATCAGCCAGTCGGTCGTTCCGTAGCCGCTCGCGTCGACGTCGTCCCAGTAGACGGAGAGGCGGACGACGCGGAAGTGCATCTGGAGGATGTCGCGATAGGCGGCGCGGTAGTCGAGTCCGAGGCCGCCGGCACGGCGCTCGCTGAAGCTGACTCCGACCTCGACCGGCGCCGTCACCTCACCCGCCTTCGCCCGCTGTGGGGTCAGGGATTGGCCGGCCGACACCGCCAGGAGCACGATCAGTGCGAGCACGGCTACCGATGCGTGCCTCCGGGTAAGCGAGCTGAGCGCGCCCATGTCGTGTGCTGCTTAACGGTGGCGTCAGCACACGATTGCGCCGCCTCTTTACGGTCAAGAAAGGTGCGCTTGCGCCGACAGATTGGCGGCGATCAGCCACGGTGATGCCCGGGGCGCCCGGCCCCAGCTGGTTAGCTGGCCAGGCGCTGCGGAACCTGGCGGCCGGTCTTGTCGGGCTCCTCGCGCCGGACCTCCTCGTGGTACTCGGCATCTGCGTTCACATTCCAGGGGTCGAGGTCCGTGGTGCCTGCGATCCGGCGCGCAACCAGGAGCGCCGTCATCATCGAGTGGTCCTGGTTGTTGTACTTGTGCATACCGTTGCGCCCGCATAGCTGAAGGTTGGGCAGGGCCTCGGTCAGCCAGTCCCGGATCGTCGCCAGGTGCTCCTGGTAGTCGTCGTCGTAGACCGGGTAGGCCTTCTTCTGGCGGATGACCTTGCCGTCGAAGACCTCCTCCGGCCGGCACATCCCGAGCTCGGCCATCTCCCGCGTGGCGAGCTCGATCAGGTCGGCGTCGGCCGACGTCCAGAGGCCATCCCCCTCGAAGCAGAAGTACTCGAGCCCGATGCAGGTCTTGCTCTCGTCGGCGACCATGTAGCGCGACCAGTTCTTGAAGTTCTGGAGCCGGCCCACCTTGACGCCCGGGTCGTGGATGTAGATCCAGTTGTCAGGGAAGAGGTTTTCGCGGTCGATCATCAGCGCGACGGTCAAGAAGTCGCGGTAGTCGAGCTCCTCGGCCGCCTCCCGCACGCTCTCGGGAGCGGGTGGGTCGAGCTTCCCGATCAGCTCGCGGACGGGCAGTGAGGAGACGAAGTCGGAACCGAAGAACTCGTGCTCTTCGCCCGCCTGGTCGCGCGCCACCACCGAGGTCACGCGCCCGCCCGCGTGGCGGATCCGCTCCACGCGGTGGCCCATCTTCACCGGGTGCCCGGATTCGGCCAGAATCGCCGTCACCCGTTCCCACATCTGGCCGGGCCCCAGCCGTGGGTAGCGGAACTCGTCGATCAGGGTCTTGATCACCTCGCCGCGCTTCTGTCCGTTGTTCGTGCCTTTGTTCTTGGGCTTCGGCAGCAGCGCCTGCTTGGCCGCCTCGAGCAGGCTCAGGCCCTTGATGCGCTGGGCCGCCCAGTCAGCTGAAAGCTCGCTGCAGGGGATGCCCCAGACCTTCTCGGTGTAGGTCTTGAAGAAGATCCGAAAGAGGCGCTTTCCGAACTGGTTGGTCACCCACTCCTCGAGCGTCCTGGGGTCCTTTACCGGGCGTACACGCGCCCAGGCGTAGCTGGCCATGCAGAGAAAGGTCTCGAGGAGCCCGAGATTGCGAAGCGCGTTGAAGGCCTTGAGCGGATAGTCGAAGAACTTGCCGTTGTAGTAGATCCTGGAGAGCCGGCCGCAGGTCAGCATCTCGTCGCCCAGGATCTCCGTCCAGAGCTGCTCGACCTCCTCGTTCTTCGAGAAGAAACGGTGCCCGCCGATGTCGAATCGGTAGCCGTGGTGCTCCACGGTCTTCGCGATTCCGCCTACGTAGACTGGGTCGGCTTCGAGGACGGTGAGGGGGATGCGGTGCTTGTTGAGTTCGTAAGCGGCGGTCAGGCCCGCCGGGCCGCCACCGATCACGATGGCATGCGTGGCCGTCGAGCTGGGCTGCTCAGTCATGGGAAAATGATAGCGGTGGTATCGCAGTTGGGGCTCATCGACTAACTTGAAACAGGCATCGCCACAGTCCGAATCCTCGATGTTCGAACATCCGCTGCGGGTTGCCCGACCACGCGTACCGAGCGCGTCTCGGCGCCTGCCACACGAGGTCAGCAACGCGGCAGCGGCCCTGCGACTTGCGCTTCCAGCTTACCTGGTGTCGCGGATCGCGCTCTTCGGAGCCGCCTGGGCGGCCGTCGCCGCCTTCGGAAACGCCCGGCTCGAGGACCCACAATACCCGGCGCCGCTTCAGGCCTGGCTCTCCTGGGATGCCGTCCACTATCTGCGCCTCGCGGCGTCGGGCTACCCGGCCAGTCCGCGTTCGCTCGAAGCCGGCTACTTTCCCCTCCTTCCCGCGCTCATGCACCTCACCGGCGGCAATGCTGTGGGAGCCGCTGCCCTGGCCTTCGCCCTCGGCTTGGCCGGCGTCGCCGCGCTCGCTGCCCTGACGCAGGAGCTGTTGGGAACCGACGCCGCTCGGCGCACGGTCTGGATCGCCTGTTTTTGGCCGGAGGCGTTCGTCCTCTCCGCGGTCTACACCGAGGGCCCGTTCCTGCTCCTGGCCGCCGGCGCGACCTGGGCCGCCTGGCGCCGCCGTCCGCTGCTGGCGGCCACGCTGGGCGCCGCCGCGGCTCTGATGCGCCCGACCGGGCTGCTGCTTGCGCTGCCGCTTTTCGCGCTGCTGCCTGCGGGCCGCTCGCGACTCGCCGCCGGCGCGCCGGTGGTCGCGGCGGTGGCCTTCACCGCCTTTCTCTGGGCTCGGACGGGAACTCCCTTCGCCTACTTCATAAGCCAGGCGGTCAACCATCCGGTCCATCCGGGCTTCCCCGCCATGGCCGGCCTCCTGAGCGGGCGGGTAGATGACTTCGTAGGCCTCGGCGCTCTCGTAGTCGCCGCGCTGCTCACTCATAGGCTGTGGCGGATGCGCGAACTCGGCCGGTGGCGGCTCCCATCCCTCCTGCTCGCCGCCGGACTCCTGGTGCCGCCGCTGACCAGCGGGACCCTCAGCTCCTACGGCCGCTACACCGCGGTCGCCTTCCCGCTCTTCTGGGGAGCCTCGACGCTCCGGCTGGCGCGAATTGCACCCTTCGCCGTGCCTGCAGCATTAGTAGTAGTAATGGGCTGCGCGATCGGACGCTTGACGCCATGATCCCGGAAGTCGCCGGCGGCGGCCTCGCGCCCGCCCTACCCTGGTCGCTCCTCCGTGCAGTGCGGGAGCGCGCGCTCTCCCGGCGCGCGGCCCTTGTCGTCGCATACCTGGTGGCGGCGGTTCCAGCCGTGATCATGGCCTTCGTCCAGCCGGTGTGGCAGCTGACGGACGAGGCGCAGCACTTCGACGTCATCGCCCAGTACGCGAACGCCACCTACCCAATTGAAGGCGCCACGACCCTGCGGCCGGAGACGGTGGCGGTGATGGTCGCCACCGGCAACTACCGCTGGAGTCCGCCCGAGACCACCCCACGGCCGGCTGTCGTAGACCCGGTGCTCTTCGGCCCCCCGCCGCCTTACCTGTCCGGCTACCAGTTCCAGCTCTGGGTTCGAAGGCATATCTGGTGGTTCTCCTACGAGGCCATGCAGCCGCCGCTCTTCTACGCGACGGCGACTCCGGTCTGGATCGCTGCCGACCACCTGGGTGGGCCTTTCATCGCCGTCTACGCGGTGCGGGTCCTGAACGCGCTCGTGCTTGCCCTGCTCGCGCCGCTGGTGCTGCTCGGAGCCTGGCTGCTGGCCCCAGGCCGGCGCTGGATCGGCCCGATCTCAGTCGCAATCACGGTGTCGCTGCCCGGCCTGCTGCTCAACGGCACGCAGGTCACCAACGACACCTTCGGCGCCGTTCTGGGGTCGGCGACGGTCCTGGCTGGGGCCTGGACGGCGCATCGCGGCTGGACGGCTCGGAAAGCCGCGCTGCTCGGCCTGCTCTTCGGGCTCACGCTGATGGCCAAGCTGACCGCAGCCGGACTCCTGGTCGCGCTCCTGGGCGCCTGGGCCTGGCCAGCGATCCGTCAGAGCTCACTCTGGCGCCGCCAGCTCCGCTACGGCGCCCTGGCGGCGGCGATCGGCGCCGCTGTCATGACGCCCTGGTTCGCGATCAACCTCCTCGAATACGGGCACCCGGTGCCCACCGGCGAGGCGGCCCGGCTGCTGGGTGCCGGCACGAGCGGAACCAGCTTCAACCTGCTGCAGAGCCTCGACTACTGCTACGCGACCTTCTGGACCGGCGAGCACCGCGACACCCTCCCGTACACCGGTCTCTTCGAGGTGGCGATGCTGCTATTCGGCATCGGCTCCGCCATCGGCGTCCTCCGTTTGGTCCTGGGCAAGGCAAGTTTCGGCGCCCAGCCGGCGCCGCTCGCGGTGATGCTGACCGCCATCGGCGCCCAATTCATCTGGGCGATGTCGCTGCCCTTCACGGGAGGGTTGGGCGGCTTCACCCCCGGCCGCTACCTGTACCCGGCGGTGCTGGCGTCGATCGTGCTCTTCGTCGCCGGCGGCATGGCGGTGCTCCCGCGGCTGGCCGGTCAACTGCTCTGCACCTCTCTGTTCGTCTCGCTCTCCGCGCTCAACTTCGCGGCCTACGCCGAGGGGCACACGGCGATCCCGCACGAGGACCGAACCGGGCCGCCGGCGAGCGGGTCGGTGATCGTTGTCAGCGGGGAGGGCTTTTACCGAGGCGTCTCGATCGCAGCTGACCGCATCGTCCCCGACTTGCAGAACAAGTCGGTCTGGGTCCACATCCACGTGCACAACGACTCTCCGCTGAGTGCCGACTGGTGGCCGGCCGCGTGGGCGGAATTGCCCAACGGATCGCGCGCCAGCGGTGACTACGCCTCTTCGACGCCCTTTCCAGAGACCCTCAGCGGGAACGCCGACTTCTGGGGTTGGATCCGGATCCACCTCTCCCCCAGCCGCCTCGATCCAGGTTCGATCGTGATGCTGCGCTTCCCCGACGTCGCCGCCAACCACTACCGTGACGTGGGGACGCTCACTGTCAACGTCACTCTGCCCGACGCGGGCGTTGGCGGCGGTGGCTCGGTGATGCCCTAGTTTGGGCCCTTGCGCCGGACCTCGCCGACACGGACGAGGGCCTCGCGCAGCTCCTCGATCCAGTCCGCCTGGTGGCGGCCGACCAGCCTGACGCACCAGGCCAGGGCCTCGCTGCGGCTGCGCGCAACTCCGGCCTCGACGAGCGTGTCGAGCACCAGCCGCTCCGGCATCCGCAGCCGCGTCATCACCGGAACGCTGAGGCTGGTGAACGGGCGCCTCACGTCGCCGCTGCGCACGGCCCACGCCACCTTGCGACCGAACCGGCGCTCAGCGGCGGCTGCTATGCGCATTCGTGTCTCACGCGTCTCCTCGCGGAAGCGCTCGATCTGAACGGCGCGGCCGGCGTCTTCGGTGGTTGCGGGGCCCGCCAGCTCGCCTTCGACGAGGATCTCGTCGGTATCGAACGACACCTCGGGGGGTCTGGCGAACCAGTCCTCGGGGATGTGCGCGGCGAACCAGGCCACGAGGTCGGGATCCGCGCTCACGGCTTACAACATTACATCTTCCGAGCCCCCCGCCCACCTAACCTCCCCCAGTACTCGGGACGAGGAACGGGGCTGGAATGATTACCGAATGGCCCCCGACTACCGCCGGGCGGTCCGCATATCAGAGCTTGTCGTCGGGGCAGTCCTGGCGGCAGTGGCGCTGGTCGCCCTCCTTGAAGGCGTCCTCGATTACTTCGCCCTCTCACTGGACGCGCGCACTCTCGCTCAGAACCTGGTCGCCCAGCCGGGTTTCTTCTCCGTGCCGCTGGTCTTGATCGAGGAAGCGGGCGTGCCGCTGCCGATCTCGGGCGACCTGCTGATCATGTACAGCGCCTCCCAAGCCGGCCCCAACCCATATGCCTGGCTGGTTCTGGGACTCGCCTTCGAAGTCGCAGTACTGATCGGGGCGAGCTTGCTTTACGCCGTGTCGCGACGCTTTGGCTCGCGGCTCCTGCACGGTCGCGCCGGCGCGGCGCTGCACCTGACGCCGGCCCGGATCGAGCAAGCCGAAGCGTGGATCAAGCGCTGGGGCATCTGGGCGGTGATCGTCGGCCGCCTGGTGCCCGGATTCCGGGTGGCCGTGACCGTCGTGGCGGGCTCGTTCGGACTCGACTATCGAGTCTTCATCACCGGTGTGGCCATCGCGGCGGCGTTCTGGATAGCCGTGTTCACGACGCTGGGTTTGGTCGTGGGCCCCGCCGCCGAGCGGCTGCTGGGTGCGCACCAGAGCAGCAGCCTGCTGATCGTGGCCGTGGTGGTCCTCGGTGCGCTCCTCTTCGTCGCCGGGCGCCGGGCGTCGCACTGGCGCCGGACCGCGGTCTCTTAGGGTTGGCCGGCGCCCGCGCGATCGCTCGACCGCGGGTCATCAGGCCGCCTCTGACTCCGCCGGCTTCGGACTGAGCATCTGGAACGTGTCGACCACGATCTCCGTGCGGTATTTCTTCTGGCCGTCGACCTCGTAGCTGCGCGTCTGGAGGCGCCCCTCGGCGTAAATGAGCTTCCCCTTGCGCAGGAAGTCGCCGGCCACCTCGGCCTGACGGCCGAACATCACCAGGTCATGAAACTCGGAGGCCTCCTTGCGGTTGCCCTCGTCGTCCTTGCCGAGGTAGCTACTCGTCACCAGCCGCACATTGGCGATGTGCAGGCCTTGCGGGGTAGCTCTGAGCTGCGGGTCGGCCGTCAGCCGGCCGACCAGGATGACTTTGTTGATCATTGGTTGCCTCCTCGCGTGCGAATGGCCGCCAGCAGCGGTTCGGGGTCGGCCGGGCGGCCTTTCGACCTGACCTCGAAGTGGAGATGGGGACCGGTCGAGTTGCCGGTCGAGCCGACCTGGGCGATGGGCTGGCCGGCGCTCACGGCGTCGCCGGCCACGACCGCGGTCTCGAGCAGGTGCGCGTAGAGGGTGGTGAGACCGTGGCCGTGGTCGATGACGATGCAGAGCCCATAGCCGGACGCGTTCCAGGCGGCGGTAACGACAGAGCCGGCGGCTGCCGCCCGAACCGGGGTGCCGAGCGGAGCGGCGAGGTCGACGCCGGCGTGGAAATGGCCGCCCGGGCAGAAGGGGCTGATCGGCTCGAGCTCGAAGTCGGTGCAGCCGTAGCCCTGCGTCAGGACCGGGGCAAGCACGGGCAGGACGAGCGAGCGTGGGGCCGGCAGGCCATCCGCGCCGAGCGTGGGCGTAGGAGCCGGGGCGGGCATGCGGGCGCCGGCGAGAAGGGCGATCGCCCCGAGCGCCGCGGCCAGCAGTGCGCGCTTCATACGGCTACCTTGACCGCCGCCTTGGTGGCCGCCCTTGCGAGCTGGGCTGCGTGCCGGTGCACGAACGATTCGGCGTGACCGCCGACGGCGCTCGCCGTCCGCAGCGCACCGGGCACCTTGAAGCACATCCAGAGCGCGGCCAGGGCGAAGCCGTGACGCAGAGGCGAGCTGCCGTTCTTCTCCAGGCTCAGGCCGACGCCAAGAATGAAGAGCTGCAGCGGCTGCATAAGGAGTGTCGTCACGAACAGGGAGCCCCACTCGTGGGCGTAGCGCTTGGTCTCGGGGAGGACCAGCAGGAGCGCCGCCAAAGGAGCCAGGATTGCGAGCACCACGAGCAGGGCGTAGCGGACGGTGTAGACGAAGGTCAGGAGCAGGAATCCGACCACTAGCGAGAGAGTGACCACCGCCCCCAGGCCCGCGGTGAGGCCCATTTCGCGGCCCCACTGCTCGACCATCGTCATGAGCTTGGCCTGCATTGACACCGCCACGACCGCCTCGCTCAGCTTGTTGCTCAGGTCGACCGCGCCCTGCAGCAGGGGCAGCGAATAGTGGATGACGACGAAGGCGACGACGAAGCGCGGCAGCATGATCCGTGCGGTGTACTGGGTGAAGCTCCCGTGGGCGAACATGACGCGGTAGAAGGCCCAGACGACGATCACCACCAATGCCGCCTCTGAGAGGTTCTGCACGAGCGGCTCCCATTGCTGGATCGTCAGGTCGGAGGTGAAGGCGCCACCGGTCTGAGCCGAGGTGGTGTCGAGGATGAAATGCAGGCTGCCCTTGAGCGGCGCGTAGGCCCAGTCGCGGATCGTCTGCTCCAGGCGCTTGCCGAGGTCGAGGCCGGCCTGTATCGCACGCACAGTCCCCTGGATCTGGCCTACGGTGTCCAGGAGCTGGGTGATCGGGTTGTCCACGGCGATTGGCTAGGTGTGCGTGGGCAGCGAGCCGGTGAGGATGTTGACCAGGGTGCCGGCCATCTCGACGCCGAGGGTCCCGACGACGATTCGCTGGATCCACTGCTTGGCCTGGGCCACCGAGTGGGGGTCGACCGAGGTCATCTTCCAGAGGAAGGCGAAAACAAAAGCCAGCGCGCCGATCGAGCCGACCAGGGCCTGGCCGACCAGGACCCAGGCGTGAAGCAGGTTCTGGACGTCGGTGATGGACGTCGAAGCGGGTGTCATGTACGAAGACCTCCTTGCGGTTCTTGGTTGCCCGGAACCGTAGGAGGCGGCCGCGCGAGATGGGAAGAGTGGTTGTTAATTTCCGCGCAGGGCGAGCAGTGTCTCGGGCTCGGCCGGGCCGAGCTCGGCGACCAGCGGCTCGAGCCGACCGCCGAGTTCCAGGCGCTTGAGCTCGTAGTGGTCCCAACGCTGGTCACCGGCCGCGCGGCAGGAGAACTGCAGGTTGACCCGGCCAGGGTGGCTCGCGTGCTCGCGGTAGGCGAGGCGGTTGAAGTCGGCCGAGGGGATCAGCCAGAGCCGGTCGAGGAGGTGCTGGGCCGGAAGGTAGAGGCAGACCAGGTAGTAGAGCCGCGCGTTCTCCGGAATCGCGTCCGCTGGATAGCTGGCGAAGGCGACCACGCGGCCCTCGTGGTCGAGCCCGGCCGTGCCCTTGACCTGCAGCCACAGCGCGCCGAAGGCGCCGACCTCGGCAACCATGAGGTCGCGGTGGTCCACGTCGGGCTCCATGGGGCTTGGAATCAGCCGGCCGTTTGACCCGCCGAGGATCTCGGCCTGGACCAGGAGCTCGACGAGCCGGCCGAGCGTCGAGCCCTCCAGCACGTGGGTAGCCTAAGGCCGGCGTTCACATGACGCCGACACTTGGGAAGACCGGAACACGCCACAGGAGGCCGCCATGAACGAACCCCAGGCAGCAGTCAAAGAACTCCCCGTCAGGTCTGGCGTACGGCCCACCACAGGCCCTGCGATGCCGCACCAGCAGCTCGACCAGAACGCGCCGCCATCACTACAGGAAGCGCTCTGGCAGCGGATGACGCGGCTGGAGGGGGTGCAGCTCGGTCGCAGCCATGTCTCTCTCCCGGACAGCCGCGCCCTCCATCTTGACCCGCAGCTCGCACGCGGCCCCGCCGACGCGTACATGCTCGGCACCGAGTTCGCCCATCTGCACGGTCCCGCCGACGGGAGCTTGCACGCGATGCTTCCGCCGCCGATTGCTCGTGAAGCTGTCGAGAAAGGGTGGGCGGAGCTGCATCCGATGGCGCGCCAAGGATTCGCTCCATCGCACCTGGTGATGATCTACGGCCCCCGCGATGACACGGAGCTGGAGATCGTCTGGCGTTTGGTCGAGGCCAGCTACTCATTCGCTCGCGGCGGCGCGGCGGGCGTGGGCTGAGCTGCCGTGCTATGCCGCCCGCGGAGAGTCGGGCCGCGGGCCCGCCACCCCGAAAATTCTGGCCCGCTGTATACACCGAGCGAATAAACGGGCACGATTCCGGCCCGCTGTATGCACCCGGTCGCAACCCAGGCCCTAAAGTGCGCTGTGCCACATCTGTCCGGGAATCTCACCCAGGCCTATACCGCACATTGTTAAGGAGGCAATTGACAGCCCCCCTACGATCGCAGCGTCCCCCGGGCGGGTGGTCCCGGCGGAGGGCCGGTAGGCAGGGATCTCGGTGGACGGTTGGAGGCAGGGATCTCGG
>CAZXGB010000100.1:0-11238 GCA_964640005.1 uncultured Actinomycetes bacterium
CGGGCCATCGCCTCGACGAGGGTCAGGCCAAAGCCTTCGTGCTGGGAGAAGGTGATGAAGGCCGCCGCTCGCTTGTAATAACGCTGCAGCTCGTCATCAGTGACGGGCCCGACAAAGCGTACGTTGTTCAGCCGCATTCGAGATCGCAGGCGTTCCAGTTCTTGCAGGTAGATCCAGGGGCCCGGCGCGCCGACTACATGGAGAACCACGTCTGGGCGGGTGCGGCGGAGGAGGGCCATCACGGCGAGCAGCCGGTCAATTCCCTTGCTGGGCACCAGGCGCCCCACGAACAGCAGCTCATGACGGTTCGACGCTGGATCGCCCTCTTCGTGATCGATTTCGCCCTCGGCGGCGAGCACTGCTGAAAAGGGGGGGATGACGCGGACGTCCTCGATACCGAAGGCATGCAGCTCTTTAGCGTTGAACTCGGATGCGGCCATCGCCACACGAGTGCGCCCGGCGAGGAGCATCAGCTCGGCGCGGGCGCGGTCGAGCCGGTCAGCGACAGCTGGGTCATAGCGGGCGAAGTAGAAGCCAGGAGTGATGTTGTGGTAGTAGAGGGTCATCGGCTCTGGGCGATCCAGGAGGACGCTCGCCATCTCGGAAGCGCCGGTGGATGCCTGGTAGAGGATTAGCGTTCGCTTCGACTGCGGCTGAAAGTTGCGGAAGTCGGCGGTTACGACGCCGGACAGCTTGCCTGCGGTCTCGACATAGAACCGGTTCGGGATGCCGGCGTCGTCGAGCACGCGAGCGGTCAGCATCGCGTGGTTTCCGACGGCGTCCTTCGCCACCAGGTTCGGGACGAAGTGGGCAACGCTCAACTGGTCAGGCTTGCGCGGCACCCATCACCGCCCGGATGATCGCCTCGGCCCTCGGGAACTCCTCGAGCTCGACCGCGCGCTGACGCTGGCGCTGCAGGAGGGCTTCGCGAAGGTCGGCGTCGAAGTGGACGCGGCCTATCACCTCAGCGGCAACGCCCGCGTCAGGGCTCCGGAGAATAACGCCCGCACCCCCCATCGTCTCGCCGACCGCCGTCGTGTCGAGCGCGACAATCGGCACGTCCATCCGCATCGCCTCCACCAGCGGAATGCCGAACCCTTCGTGCTCCGACATGCAGAGAAATACGTCGGCTGTTCGATAGTAGGCCGCGAGACGGTCGTCTGGAACCGCGCCAGTGATGATTACGCCGTCCGGACATATCTGGTCGGCAAGCTCGGCCACCGCCCGGACGTAAGCGGCAGGCCCAGGCGGGCCGACCAGGTAGAGGCGGGCATCGGGGTCGACGCCGGCGCGTACGGCCGCGATGGTTCGGATGAGGTGTGCGTGCCCTTTGCTGGGCGCGATGCGGCTGACGAACAGAATTCGCAGTCCGCGTTGGGATCGGAGCGATTCGAGGAGGGCGGCGTGGGGCGCGGCGGTCAGGCTCGAGCCCAGATAGGGGGGCGCCACGATCACGTCCTCCACCCCCAGTGAGCGGAGGTCTTTGGCGTTGTACTCGGAGTCGGCGATCGCGACCCGGACCTCGCTCGCCAGCCGAGTCAACTCGGTTCGGGCATCGCGCAGGCTGCGGGCGGCGCCCTCGTCCCAGCCGTCGAAGAACTCAGCCGGCGTCAGGTTGTGGTAGCAGATGCTCTTCGGTTCTCGGCGCCGGAGGAGGAAATCGACGATGCCGCCCGACACGCTGGCGGCCTGATAGAGCAGGACGCGCTGCGCGCTTCGGCCGTTCCGTTTCCAGTCCGTGTAGACGTTCGCCCGCTGTGAGCATTCCGGGTCGATGGCGACGCTCCAGATGCCGCCCGGCACTCCCGCCGCGAGCAGCGCCCGCTGGGTCTGGAGCGTGTGGTTTCCAACCGCGTCCCGCGGCATCAGGGTCGGGACGAACTGATCGACGGCAAGCCGCGTCGTCACAGTGCCGCTCGCTCAGAGGACCACTGTCCGACTGTCTCCTCAAAGCGGCCAAGCACGGCTGGCCATGAAAGCTCGGTCTCCACGTAGCGCCTGCCCTGGCGGCCGAGCGTCGCTGACAGCTCTGTGTCGTCCAGCAGGCGCTCCAGCATCGCCTCGAACTCGAGATAGGAGCCGTACCATAGGCCGCCGTTTGCCCGCAGGCACTGGTCCCGAGGAACCTCACCGTGGGCGTCGACCAGCACCACGAGCTCACAGAGCCAGGCCTGCATCATCACGATGGAGAGCGATTCCTTGATGCTCGGCTGCACGAGGACGCGGGCAGCTCGGAGCATCGCGTCACGGTCAGTCCAGTCAAGGGCCAGGACGCGAACGTCGGGCCGGTCAGGCGGCCGGACGTTTCCGCCGCCAATCAAAATGAGCTTGAGCTCCCCCGGGTGCCGCTCCTTATAGCGGACGAAATAGTCGATCAACTTCGGCAGATTCTTGTCGCCCTCGAAGCGCCCAACGTAGACGATGAAGTCGTCGTCGATCCGGTACTTAGCCCGGAAATCCTCTGGGGAACCCGGACCCGCCGGATCCCATCCCAGCCCGACGATCTCCGACCGCGCTATCTGGGGCTCGATCCGCTTCGCGAGGTCACGTTCGGGCGAGGTGTTGAAGAGCAGACCCCAGGATTCGGTGAGCATTCGACGCGTAAAGGCGAGCCGCGCGTGGGCCTCGTCATGGAGACATGGGATCAGGCAGAAACGCTCCTTCGCCACCTTGAAAGCGAAGTAAGTCGTGCCGACGAGGTAGGGAGCGGCAAGCACCACGTCAAACGCGGTCGCCTTACGCCCGAGCGCCCTTTCGAGGGCGGACGACGCAACTCCGTTTCGGAGCCAGGCCTCCTCATCCTTGCTCGTGAGTGGCTTACCCGCCCGGATTTGCATATCGAGCTCGATCCTGACGACGCGGTCAGGGCGGTCTACCGGGAAGCGATGGACGGTGAGGTTTGGCCCGAGTGCTTCCGTCCCCGCCGGCAGCGCGTTCGCCCAGGTGTCGCCGTCGAGCGCGCATGTCGTGAAAACCTCCACGTGGTGGCCCCGTGGGGCGAGGTGCTCGGCGAGCCAACGAGCGTGCAGCTCCGCCCCTCCGACCACCGTTTCGTGATAACGCGGCGTGACAACCGCGATTCTCAACTGCGTCGTCAACGGCGCGCGACGATGGCGAAGTCCTGCGGTCCGAAAAGGAGGCGATTGATGCGATCGAAGTTCTCGGCGACCAGGCGAGAGCGTTCGTCATCTGCTGTGGCGGGAATCGGGAGGAGGCCCTCCGGTTCGGACGTGTATCGGACCTCGATGCTCCGGAAGCCGGCCCGCTTGGCCAGGTGTTCGAGCGTAAAGGGGTGGAGCGGGCGCACGTGCCCCAAGTCGACGTAGAGGGCGTTCACGAACGTTGAAAGGCTGCGTGGGTTCAGGGTCTCAGTGACGAGGACACCGCCGCGGCCCAACGCCGTCGCGGCCAACTCGAAGAAGGCGACCAGGGCCGGCGGATCCAGATGCTCGATCACCTGGGCGGAGAAAACGCCGCCCAGCGAACCCGGCGGGACTTCTCGAAGGTGGGCTGTCGCATCTCCGACCTGCGCTTCAAGCCCCTTTTCCTGGCACCTCTCGACCATGTCGGGGTTGTGGTCGACCCCGTAAGCATCGATTCCCGCACGGCGGAGCACGGTCAGGAACTCGCCTCGCCCACATCCGATGTCCACAACGCGACCGGAGACGTTATGAAACAGATCGACATATGTCGACTGGCGCCTCTCGATCTCGTCCTCCGATCCTCGGAACTGGTTCTCGAACTCGATCTGGTCGAAGGTAAGCTCGGCCGCCTGGCTTCGGGCGGCCGCGCTGATCTGCCCGGGTTCCGAAGAGATTCCGCTAGCCGGGAGTTCTGTACTCAGGGTGGCGAGACGCTGCTCCAGGTTGGCAACCGACTTGCGAATCTTCGACGACTCGCGGTCGAGCTGATCGACACGGGTTGCCAGCGCTTCGGCCAAAGCCGAGGTGGCGGCGGCGAAAGCCTCGAACTGAGCAATCAGCCCGACGGTGTACCACTTCAGTCCTCGCCTAACGACGCGCTTGGCAAAGGTGAGGGCCGGGCCTATGCCCGGTCGGTGTGAGAGCACCGGCACGCCTGGGTGGAAGGGCAGCACCGATCGCATCCGGTCGATCGCGGCCCTGACCGGATCAGGGCGTACCTGTACCTCGCTGAGGAGCTCCGGCGGGTAAACCCCCTCTTCGATCTTGCGCTCGACCTC
Organism: uncultured Actinomycetes bacterium; assembly: GCA_964640005.1. Lineage (GTDB taxonomy): Bacteria > Chloroflexota > Dormibacteria > Dormibacterales > Dormibacteraceae > CAZHAC01. The sequence continues at coordinate 4,202 of CAZXGB010000100.1, forward strand.
GGAACGGATCTGAGCGGCCAGCTTGGCGACGTCGATTCCAGGCGCTCCGACCTCGATCGGCTCCTGCGTGCTCCCTTCAGCCTCCATCGCTTCGCTATCGTAGCGACGGCCCCGTGGGCGACGGTGCCGCCCGTCTCGGGTCGGACGCCGGCGACCAAGGGACGGATAACCTTCTACGACGTGCTCCTGGCCCGCCGTGCGCTGCTGTCACCGTGGGCGCCGGCCGGACTCGTGCTCGGTCTCTACGGCTTGTGGCTGCTCGCGCTGCTGCACTCCACAGGCTATGACCCGCTGATTCCGACCGCAGGTCCCCCGCTGACCCGCGACCCTCGCGACTTCGCCTACATCGGGACCACGTTCCTCGATCGCGGCGCCGACTCGAGCCCGGTCATCCACCGCGACCCCAACTACCACGGCTACGACGTGACCGGCTACGACGGCGAGTTCTTCTACTTCATGGCGCTCGACCCGACAGGCGCTCGTCCGTACATCGACACCCCGTCCTATCGCTACACGCGCGTCGTCTACCCGATGGTCGCCCGGCTGTTCGCGCTCGGGCAGCCCGGCCTGGTCCCATGGACGCTGATCCTCGTCAACTGGCTGGCGCTCGCCGGCGGCACCCTCGCGCTGGCGGCCTGGCTGCGGCGCCGCGGGCTGTCGCCCTGGTGGTCGCTGGTGGCCGCGTTCTACCCAGGCCTGCTGATGGCGCTCCGCTTCGACCTCAGCGAGATACTCGCCTACTGCCTCGTGGCGACGGGAGTGCTGGTTTACGACCTCCGCCGCCGATGGTCGGTTCTCGTGGCCGGCCTTCTCTTCGGGACCGCGGTTCTGACCAAGGAGACCGCCGTGATCTTCCCGATCGCGCTGGCGGTGGCCGCTCTCTTCGGGGCCTGGAAGGAGCGCCTTGGCGACCGCATCCGGGCCGGCCTGCCGACCGCACTGACGCTGGGAGCGCTGGGAGTAGCCCCTTACGTCGTTTGGAAACTAGTCCTCCTGGCCTGGCTCGGAGGGCTCGGGGCCGGGCTACGCGAACTCTTCGAGGGCCTTCCCTTCCAGGGCCTCATCTACTACTTCGGCGCCGCCATGTCGGGCGGGATGGAGCCGCGCCAGGCCGAAGGCCTGATCAACATCGTGGTCCCGTCCACGATCGTGGCCGTCCTCGTCGTGCTCGCGTTTCGGCGCATCGGACACTTTGCGGCGGGCTGGATCGTGCTTGCCAACTACGTCCCACTGGTCGTCTTCCTGACCCGCAACTCCTATGTGGACTACCGCTCCGCGGGACGCATCTCAGCCGGCCTGGTCATCGCCGCGGTCATGTGCCTGCCCGTGTTCCTCAGGCTGAGCGCAGGGTTCCGCGCCTGGTTCACCGGCGCCGCCCTGCTCTGGGTGGCGCTCATTCCGCAGGACCTGATCGTGCCCATGATCGTGGTTTACGGGCGAGCCGCCCGGCACCTGCTGCACGGCTAAGGCCGCGTCAAGCCCTCCGGCGAAGGTAGCGGTAGGCCCGGCCCGCGAAGCGTGCCGGCCCCTCACGGCGGAGCACCCGCAGAGCGCGAGTAGCTAGGCTTGGCTGGTCCAGTTCCTTCGGCCGGTTCGCGTCAGCGGCCCGGTACGGGGCCGCGCAGAACCCGGCCAGCGGTTCGGAAACCACGGACCACCGGAACCGCACCCCGAGGCGGCGGCTGGCGTCCGCAAAGCGCGTCCGCGCGGCCGGGTCTGCCATCTGCTGGAGAGCGGCGCTGACCCCATCCACGTCGCCGGCGCCGACCGCGACACCCGCTTGCGCGGACGAGATGGCTTCGGCCATGCTGTCGCCTTCGGTGGTGATCACCGGCAGTCCCGCCCACAGGTAATCGAGCACGCGCGTGCGAAAGGCGAGATCGGTTTCGACAGTCGCGTGGTGCAGGGTGATGCCGAAGTCGGCTTCGACCAGATAGCCGGCGCGCTCCTCATATGGCACCCACCCGGACAGAAAGAAGACGTTCCGGCCTTCGACCCCAAGGCTGCGGGCGAGCGACTGTGCCTCGCCGGCCGCCCGCATCCGGGGGACGCTCGGGTTGGGGTGACCGGCGCCCAAGAAGACGACACGCAGCTCGGGCACTTTCTGGGCGGCGGCGGCGACCGCTCGGACCACAGTCTGGGGATCGAACCAGTTCCAGATTCCGCCGCCCCAGACTCCGACCAGGTCGCCGGCGCCGATACCGTCGACGCGGCCCCGCAGCACCGGATGCTGCCTCCGAGAAGGCGGGGCGTCGGGCAGGCCGAACGGGACCAGCCTGATCAGGCGGTCCAGCGTCGCGTCGTCCGCGTAGCTCAGCGGGTTGACGCGGCCGGCCATGGTCAGAGCGCCGACCCAGAATCTCCGCTGGCGGTCCGAAGCGCAGAGGAAGAAGTCGCCCGCCTCCAGCTGGCCCCGCAGCCGCGCGAGGTCGCGCGCATGAAGCTCGAGGCGCTCGTTCAAGGGCAGGTCGGCGTAGAACCCGAAGCCTTCGATAACCGACGGGTCGTAAAGGTCAACGACCAGCGGCGGGAGCTCGTCGATCCCCTCCAGCAGTTCGAACCCGTTGCCCTGCACGAGCACCGAGTCACTGCGCGTGGCCTCGACCGCCACAGAGCTGCGGTTCGCCTCTACGAGCTGGAACCAAGCGGGTGACTCGGGGAGTGGGGGTGGTGCCGCAAGGACGACTTCCAGGCGCCGTCCGGCAAGGGCCCGCGCGAGCTCCCAAGCGCGAATAGCGGGACCCGCCATCCGCTTCCCGACGACCTCAGTGGTTATGACGAGGACGCGCGGCAGCTCGGCGCCTCGGTCAGCCCGACGCCCGTCGGTCCAGCAAGTTTAAGTGGACGTCCCACTCGTAGTCGACCCAGACGATCGCGTTCCCATGGAAAGGATCGTGGCTCGGATCACTCACGCGGAAGGGGTAGGCGCGGTCGTGGAATTCGTAGGTCTTGCGCGACGCCGGGTTCCAGATCGAGATCGACGCTTGGTAGGAGCCGCGGTGGATGTCAAGAGAGGGGAAACGCAGGCGCGCGACATGTTGGCCGGGACTGATGTCAAAAGTCTCGGGGTCCGTCGGCGCGTCGAGCACACGGATGCCGTCAGAACGGAACACGGTGAAGTTAAGAGCAGCGTCGGAGATCGGCTCCGACGTCGCATATTCGATCTCGACGGTCAAGGGCTGGCGCGAGGTGAAGGCGCGCTGTGGCTCGCCGTTCGGACCAAGGAACCTGACATCAACGATCCGCACCTGCTCGCCACCGGCCGTGCTCGCCGTCCGCTCAGCAAAGGTGCGCCGGGAGGATTCCTCGATGTACTCCTCGATGGTCCTCTCGCTTGGCCCGTCAGCGCGGAGGTGACCGCGGTCGAGCCAGATCGCGCGCTCACAGAACCGAGCCACCGACTCCAGGTCGTGTGACACGAGCACGATCGTGCGGCCCTGGCGCCGGAGCGAGTTCAGGTGCTGAAAGCACTTCTGCTGGAAGGAGGCGTCACCGACGGCCAGGATCTCGTCGATGAGCAGGATGTCAGGCCGCAGGTGAACGGCGACGGAGAACCCCAGGCGCATGTACATCCCGGAGGAGTAGTTCTTGACCGGGTATTCGATGAAGGAGCCGAGCTCTGAGAACTCGACGATCTCATCGAACTTCTCCTGGACCTCGCGGCGACGCAGGCCAAGCAGCGCGCCGTAGAGGTAGATGTTCTCGCGCCCGGTGTACTCCGGCTGGAATCCCGCCCCGAGCTCGAGCAGCGAGGAGACCCGGCCGCGCGCCACGATAGTTCCCACATCCGGGTGGATGATCCCGACGAGCAGCTTCAGGAGCGTGCTCTTGCCGGACCCGTTCTCACCGATGACGCCCAGCGTCTGGCCGCGGGGAACCTGGAACGAGATGTCACGCAGCGCCCACAGGTCGTCCCACTCGCCGAGGCTGCGCCGGACCAGGATCTCCTTCACCGACTGGTGCCGGCGGCGGTAAAGGCGGTAGCGCTTGCTGAGGTCCTGGACCTCGATCGCGGCCTCCAACTAGACCTCCTCTCCGAAGCGCCGGGAAGCCTTCCCGAATACGAGCACGCCAAGACCAAATATGACGATCGCCGCCGCCATGAACGCGGCCAGGTGATCCCATGCCGGCCAGGCGTTGCCGTGCCAGATGTGCTGGTAGGAGTCCATGAGCCACGTCAGCGGGTTCAGCTCGATCAGCACTCCGAGGCGCTTTCCTGAGAAGACCGAGAGTGGATAAAGGACCGGCGTGCCGAAGAACCACACCAGCAGCCCGACGCCGACCAGGTATTCCAGGTCCCGGAAGTAGACGTTCAGCGAAGAGAAGATGAGGGCGATGCCGAGCGTGAAGATCCCCTGTAGGAGCACCAGTACCGGCAGCATCAGCAGGGGCCAGCCGAGTGGCTGCCGGAACGCGAGGCAAAAGACGAGAAGAACCGCAAACCCGGGGAGGAGATTGACGAGGTTGGCGATCACGGTCGTCGCCGGCAGCATGGCGACCGGGAACTTGACACGGCGGACAAGGTTGCCGTTGGTCACAATGCTGGCGACGCTTGCCCCAACCGTGGCAGTGAAGGCGGTCCACGGCAGCAGGGCCGCGAGCAGGAAGATGGGATAGTTGGTCATCGGGAAGCGCGCGATCACGCTGAAGACGGCCGTGTAGACGACCATCATCAGCAGCGGGCTGAGGAGTGACCACAGCATCCCGAGCATCGTGCCCTTGTACTTGACCTTGAGCTCCTTCTGGATGAGAAGGAGAAGCAGGTCTCGGTGGGACAGAAGATCACGAACCTGCTCGCCCGGCCGCGTCCCCGCCCGGGCGGAGGTCACCACGCCAGTAGCGTTCATTGAAGCGCCGCCATCTTACCGAGAGCCGATGGGAGTCGGGCGACGGAGGCCTCCTGGGCGGCTACCGGAACCCGCTCGCCATTCAGCCGAGCCAGATATCGCGGGCGAGATCGCTGCCCGGGAAGTACGGGTAGCGTCCGACCGACGGGGCGTTGAATGGGTGGAGCCCACCGAAGCCATCGAGGAGGTACCCGCAAGGCTGCAGTCCCGCGCATTGGTACATCACGATTGCGCGAGCGATGTCCCAGCCCGGCCAGTAGCCGGGCTGCTGGGAGAGGGCCGGTGCGCCGTTGAAGGGGTGTATCCCGCCGAAACCATCGAGAACGTAGCCCTGGTTGGTGTTTGGGATCAGCTCAACATCGCGCGCGATCACCCAGTTCGGCCACCACGGCCCGCCAGTAGCGTTAGGAGGCATCGACGCGCCGCCCACACTAAATGGGTGCAGTCCGCCCCAGCCGTCCATCACGTACCCACCCTGGCCACTGGATAGCAGGACGAAGCGGCGGGCGATGTCCCAGTTCGGCCAGTAGCCGGAGATGGTGGGCGCCGGCGGGGGCGCGTGGCCGTTGACGCCGAACGGGTGGAGGCCGCCAAAACCGTCGAGCACAAACCCGCCGGAACCGTCCGGCATGAGCTGCACATCGCGGGCGATGTCCCAGCCGGGCCAGTAGGGGCCGCCGTTGAAGGTCGGAGCCGGCGTGCCGTAGGGATGTAGTCCCCCGAAGCCGTCGAGCACGACGCCGGTCTGAGGGGAGGTCGTGCCCGGGATGGCGCGGGCGGCATGGGCGATGTCCCAACCGGGCCAGTAGCCGGACTGCTGCACTGGAGCGCTGTCATCCATCTGGACACCGCCGAACCCGTCCAGCGTGTACATCCCTTTGAAGGGGTGCGACTGCGTCGAGCCGGCGGTCATCGTCGCCGCCGGGCTGAGGACGCCGGGATAGCCGTTCGAGTTGAAGGCCCGCGCATAGACGTTGTAGGAGTGGCCCGCATAGGTGTCGATGGAAATCGTCGATGTGTAGGTGCCGCCCGAGCCGGAGGCAGCACCACTGCCGGCCCACAGCATCGGAGCGCCGGCTGTCGTGTCCTGCAAGTAGACGGCCAGCGAGCTGGGCACGGAGGCGCAGCCGTTCGTCGTCACCGTGACCTGAACCCGCGTCCCGGGTGTACTGCCGATGGCTGGCGCTCCGACCGGACAGCTGTAGCTGAAGTGGCTGGCAATCGCCTGCCAAAGCGACGAGATGCCGCCGCCCATGTCGAGCGACCAGATGCCGGCGCCCGCCAGGCCCTTATCGAGGACGATCTGATACTTGGCGCCCAGGGTCTGGGCGTCGTCGATGTAGAGCTCGCGCTGGCAGTCGTACGGCTGGCCGTGACTGTCTGTGCCTGTCCCGTGGTACGTGTACCAGTGGTCCACGTGGTCGTGACTGTCCGTGTACTGCGTGCCGACTGGATATCCCTGGATCCCCAGCTGAGTGTTAGCGACCCAATGGCCGGGGCTGGTGGCAATGGCGTTCTCCGTCGCGGACGTCACGCAGGCCGCCCAACCGTAGTAAGGCAGGCCCAGGATCGTCTTGCCAGCGCCTACCGCCGCGGTGTATTGGTCCGCGATGCCCTGGTCATTCCATCGATAAGCCGAGTAGGCAGAGGTCGGACTCAGGCACAAGCTCGAGCAGTTGAGCGGAGCCGCTCCCCAGTTGCTGTTGTCCAGCTCGTAAGCCATGACGAAGAAGGCATTCACGTAGGGCGCCATCGCGCCCAGGTTGAAGAACCCGTCGCCGCCGGGTGCTGCTGAGGCCCCGTACGTGTCGACGGTGAGGTGAGCGTTGGCACCGAGGCCGTTTCTCATGCCCTGGACGAATTGAGCGAGCAGCGCCTGGTTGCTCGAGCTGCCGCATGCCGCCGCGGCGCCCTCGTAGTCGATGTTCACGCCGTCGACGCCCTTCGCCTGCACCTCGCTCACCGTCTGGGAGACGGTGGTCTGCCAGTGCTGGAGCGCCGTGCACATGCCGGCCCCGGTGTCCTGGTAAACGACCGTGAGCACGACCCGAGCGCCGGCGTTGTGAGCCGCGGTCACCATGTTGGCGAGCGTCGTGGAGTTCCAGACCGTCCAGCCGGTGTCGGTGCTGCTCCGCACCAACGAACCGTCGGCGGCATTCACATGAACCCCGAAGTAGGCGACCGTCGAGA
>CAZXGB010000101.1:0-11236 GCA_964640005.1 uncultured Actinomycetes bacterium
AGGCGGTCTGGAGGATCGAGTCTCCGCGCCTCATCGCCATGCTCGCGCGCATGCTCCGCGACGTCGGGCTGGCCGAGGAGCTGGCCCAGGACGCCTTCGTGGCCGCGCTCGAGCAGTGGCCGGTGGAGGGAGTGCCGGACCGGCCGGCGGCATGGTTGATGTCGATCGCGAAGCGCCGCGCCATCGACCAGCTCCGCCGGCGCGGCCGCCTCCAGGAAAAGCGGGAGCTTCTGGGCCGGCAGCTGCTGGTCGAAGAGGAGGCTGACGAAGGTTTCGAGTTGGCGGGCGAGGAGATCAAAGACTCCCTGCTCCGGCTGATCTTCACCGCCTGCCATCCGGTTCTGTCCCCACAAGCGCGCGTTGCCCTCACGCTGCGCATGCTGGGCGGCCTCAGTACCGAGGAGATCGGGCGCGCCTTCCTCGTCCCCACGTCCACCATTGCCCAACGGATCGTGCGCGCCAAGCGAACGCTGTCAGAGGCGCACGTACCGTTCGAAGTGCCGAGCGGCGCGGACCTGGACGCCCGCCTGGCCTCAGTTCTCGAGGTCGTGTACCTGATCTTCAACGAGGGCTATGCGGCCACTGCCGGTGACGACTGGATGCGTCCTGAGCTGGGCAACGACGCGCTGCGCTTGGGGCGCATGCTCGCCGAGCTGGCGCCACAGGAGCCCGAGGTCCACGGGCTGGTCGCCCTGATGGAGCTGCAAGCGTCGCGGATGCACGCGCGTGTCAGCCCTTCCGGGGAGCCGGTGTTGCTGCTCGACCAGGACCGCTCGCGCTGGGACCACCTGCTGATCAGCCGCGGACTGGCAGCGCTGGAGCGAGCCAAGGCGCTGGGGGGAGAGCTCGGACCATACGCGCTGCAGGCGTCGATCGCGGCCTGTCACGCCCGGGCGCGCCGCGCCGAGGAGACGGACTGGCAGCGCATCGCGGCTCTGTACGACGCCCTGGCACAGCTCACTCCGTCCCCCGTGGTCGAGCTGAACCGCGCGGTGGCGGTGGCGATGGCCTACGGTCCGGAGGCTGGCCTCGAGCTGGTGGACGCGCTGGTCGGAGAACCCGCGCTCAAGGCATACCACCTGCTCTACAGTGTTCGCGGCGACCTGCTCGAGAAGCTCGACCGCCGGCGGGAGGCAAGCATCGAGTTCGAGCGCGCGGCGCGTCTGACCCAAAACGCGCGCGAGCGGGCGCTGTTGCTCAAGCGGGCGGAGCAAGTCTCCTCCCCGCTCGACGGGGAGGTGGCGCCGCGAAGCGGCGACGGAGGGGCGCTGCGGGCAGCTGTGGAGCACGGGCTCGGGGAGGAGGCTAAGCGCCCTCCGCCATCGCGATGACCGCAGACACCAGCTCGGCGTTGTCGCGAGCCGGGCGGCCGTCGGGCAGCTGAAGGACGTCCTCCAGCCCGACCCGCACGTCCCAGCCCCGCTCCAGCCCCTGCCGGATAACGTGCCAGGTCGCCATCCCGGTCCCGTGGTGCAGGCGCGGCCAGAGAGCCTTGCCAGCGTCGAGCACATCGTCGATGGCGCTCGCCTTGGCCAGGGCCGCGTCCGGCTCCTCGTCCTCGGGCTCGACCAGGACGCGCGCCCATTCGATGTCTCCGGTGAACGCGTTCTCCGCGTCCTCCACGCTCGCCAGCCCCGCCTCGATGCCGATCCCCGTGTTCAGCAGGGCTGCGGCTACCCGATCCCAGCCATCCTCGGACAGGTTCAGCGAGCAGAAGTCGGGCAGCACGTGCCAGCTCCGGATGGCGGCCAGCCGGCCGTCGAGATCGGGGTCGATCCAGGCTCCCGTCGAGAGCCCCACCGGCACCCCCGGGCACGCGGAGCGCAGCGCGCCCACGGCGGCATCGCACCAGGTGCCGGCCAGCGTTTCGAAGCCGTCGCCGTCGCGGGGATGCATGTGGAGGGCACCGGCGCCGGCGTCGACGGCGGCGCGAGCAGCGCCGGCGAGCTGGCCTGCAGTCACCGGCAGCCGGTTGTGCTCGCCCGGCCGCCGCGTACCGTTCAGGCAGCAGGTCACCAGCACCGCCATCCTCCAATCATCCATGTACTTAACTTGCGCTGAACAGTCTTAACGCAAGAGCCTGCTTGGTGATATACTTACTATCACCTTTCCCCATGGCCGCTGATTATGAGCGCGACCGGAAGTCGTTTAAGGAGCGGAGACGCGAGATCGAGGAGCGCGGGGACGCGCTCCGGCGGATAACCGAGAAGCTTCACCGACTTCAGGCTGAACTGCAAGCGCTCAACAGGCGCGTACCGAAGCGCCAAGCAAAGTGATAGCTCGCGCCCACTAAACTCGCGGCATGCCTCTGGCCGCGATCGGCACCGTCGTCCTCGACCCGGGAAACATCCTCGCCTGGATCTTGGTCGGCCTCATCGCCGGAGCGATCGCCGGGCGCATCGTCCAGGGCCGCGGCCTGGGCTGCCTGGCCGATATCGTGGTCGGGATCATCGGCGCCTTCTTCGGCGGCTTCATCGTCAGCTTCTTCATCCACGGCACCGCATTCGGCTTCTTCGGCAGCCTGATCGTGGCCGTTCTGGGAGCGGTGATCTTTCTCGCGATCCTGCGCGGACTTTCGGGAGGCCGGATCTGACCGCGCTCTCCGACGCCTTGGCGTCGGCACGCGTCTACGACCTCGAGCAGCCGCGAACCGCACGCTCACCAATCCATCCCGCCCACGTTCCGCCCGGCTACGCCTACCTGCTGCATCGCCACCACCAAGCCGGCCCCGAGCGCCGGACGGGAGCGGCCGGCGTGGTGGTGACCAGCGAGCACGCCGGCACCCACATCGACGCCCTGAGCCACCAGGCCGAGGACCTCAAGCTCTTCGGCGACATGCCGGTCGAGGGCAACCAGACGAGCACCGGATTCCGGGAGCACGGCGTCGAGCAGATCGCTCCGATGGTCGGCCGGGGCGTTCTGGTAGACCTCGCTCGGGGCAGCAGCCTCGATGCCAACGGCATCGTCTCTCTGGCCCAGGTGCAGCAGGCGTGCGCCGAACAGGGCGTTCAACCGCGCCCAGGGGACGTCTTCCTCGCCCGCACCGGCAGCGGAGCGCTTTGGTCCGACCCCGCCGCCTACCTGGACGGCTCCGGAATGGCGGGCGAAGTGTCGCAGTGGCTGGCCGACCTCGGGGTGAGGGCGGTGGGGGCGGACAACGTGGCCTGGGATTCGACCACTGCCGAACCTGATCCCCTCACCGGAACGAGTCTTCCCGGGCACGTGATCCTGCTCGTCCGCTCGGGCATCCACATCATCGAGAACCTCAACCTGGAGGAGCTGGCGCGGGACGGGGTGCGCGAGTTTGCCTTCGTGTGCCTGCCACTCAAGCTGACGGGCGCCACCGGATCCCCCGTCCGTCCCGTCGCGCTCGTTTAGCCTGAGCTCGGTGCCTACGGCAGTAGAGCGCGACCTCGAGCGTGTCCTGGGTCCGGAATCCTTGGTGCGCGACGAGACCGCGTTTCGCGAGTACCTGCACGACTCGACCGAGATGCAGGGCCTGCTCGGGTTTGCCGAGGCCGTGGTGGCACCGCGCAGCCTGGAACAGGTCCGCCAGCTGGTGCGGTGGTGTTACGACCACGGCGTCGCGATGGTCCCGCGCGGCGGCGGTACCGGGTTTGCCGGCGGGGCGGTCCCCGAGGGCGGGGTCGTGGTAACCCTGGAGAGGCTCTACCGTGTGCGCGCGTTCGAGCCCGAGTACTGGCGGATCCACGTCGACGCCGGGGTCACGACCGGACGCGTCCACCAGTTGACGCGCGAGAGCGGCCTCTACTTCCCGGTCGATCCCGGCGCCAGCGAGCAGTCGCAGATAGGCGGCAACCTCGCCTGCAACTCGGGCGGCCCGCACAGCTTCAAGTACGGCGTGACGCGCGACTGGGTGACCGGGGTGGAGGCCGTGGTGGCGGACGGCGAGCTGATCACCTTCGGCGGGCCGACCCGCAAGGACGTCGCCGCTTACGACGTCCGTTCGCTTCTGGTCGGCTCCGAGGGCACGCTGGGCATCATCACGGGTGCCTGGCTGCGGCTGATCCCGGCCCCGGAGGTGCAGACGCCGGTGGTCGCCGCCTATGGCTCCACCGCGGGCGGGCTGGCCGCACTGCGCCGCGTCTATGGGCTTGGGCTCCGGACAGCCGTGCTCGAGTACCTGGACGCCGGGGCGGTCGACGCCTCGCGCGCCGCATTTCCAGGCGGCTTGCCCGAGGGCGCGAGCTTTCTGGTCATCACCGAAGCGGATGGCGGCCGGGCGGAGGCCGCTCAGCTGGCGGCAGAGCTCGAGGAAGCTCTCGGCGAGGACGCACTGCGCGTCTGGGTCGTCGACCGGCTCTCCGACCAGCGCGAACTCTGGCGTTGGCGGGGCGGCGTCTCCTACGCCGTCCGAACCCAGCGGGGCGGGAAGATGAGCGAGGACATCGCCGTCCCCTTCGATCGGCTGGAGGAGGCGATCGAGCTCGGGGACGAGGCGGGCCGCGCCTTCGGACTGCCCACTTGCAGCTGGGGCCACGCCGGCGACGGCAACCTGCACGCCACCTTCCTGATCGACGCGACGTCGGAGGACGAGGTGAACCGCGCCCGGCAGGCCTCCGAGATCCTCTTCCAGGGCGCGGTCTCACTCGGGGGGACGATCACCGGCGAGCACGGCATCGGCCTCGTCAAACGCGACCACCTGGCGCGCCAGCTGGGAGGCGCCGAGATGCGGCTGCAGCAGCAGATCAAGCGCGTCTTCGATCCCAAGAATCTCTTCAATCCCGGCAAGAAGGTCGTGGCGCGCTGAGCACGCTCGACCCGGCCCCCCTGATTCCGGCGCTGCGCGACCTGGCCGGCCGGCTGCTGGTCAAGGACCTGCCGCCCGTCGCCCTCGTTCGGCAGCGCATCGAGGCACCCCGCCTGGAGGATGTCGAAGAGACGGCGGAGGCGGAGACCGCCCGGGTCGCGCGTGTATCGGGGCGCACGCCCGGACCGATCGCGGTCGGCGTGGGAAGCCGTGGGATCGCCAACCTGGAGGCGATTGTGCGGGCCACGATTTCCGCGTTGAAGAGCGCCGGCTGGCAGCCCTTCATCGTGCCCGCCATGGGAAGCCATGGAGCGGCTACGGCTGCGGGCCAGGCTGAGGTGCTCGCCGGCTATGGGGTGACCGAGGAGCGGGTGGGGGCGCCGGTGCGGGCAACCATGGAAACCCTGGTCGCCGGCAAGCTCGAGGACGGCACGCCCTGGCATGTCGACCGCTTCGCCTACGACGCGGGGGCCCTCTTCCTGGTCGCCCGCGTCAAGCCCCACACCAGCTTCCGGGGGCCGGTCGAGAGCGGACCGGCCAAGATGTGCTGCATTGGCATCGGCAAGCAGCCCGGAGCCCAGCTCATGCACAGCGACGGACCTGCGGGCCTGGCGCGCCGGGTGCCGCAGGCGGCGCGGACAGCCGAACGCTCAGGACTGCTGCTCGGGTCACTGGCGGTGGTCGAGAACCAGCGCGACGAGACCGCGCTGGTGCGCGGGCTGAGCGCCTCCGACATTGGCGGGCCGGCCGAGGAGGAACTGCTTCGGGAAGCCGCTCGGCTCCTTCCGCGGCTGCCCTTCGACGAGGTCGACGTCCTTGTCGTGGACCGGATGGGCAAGGACGTGAGCGGAACCGGCATGGACACCAACGTGATCAACCGGTTCCGGATCGTCGGCCAGGCGGAGTCCGGCAAGCCTGAGGTGAAGACGATCGTGGTGATGGACCTGACGAAGGCGACCCACGGGAACGCCATGGGCATCGGCAACGCCGACTTCATTCCCGCGCGGCTCCTGGCCAAGGTCGACCTGGCCGCGACCTACACGAACGCCATCACCGCGGGGTCGATCGGAATCCTCCGGCCCCACCTGCCGGCGGTCCTGGCCAGCGGCCGGGACGCCGTAAGGGCCGCGGTCACGATGTGTGGCGCGCCGGAGGGGAAGGTGCGGCTGGCCTGGATTCACGACACCCTGCACGCCGAGGTCATGGGAGTCAGTCCGGCCCTGCTGGCCGCGACCCCCGAACTAGAGGTGCTGCGCGAACCCGCGCCCCTGCCCTTCGACGCCCAGGGCGAGCTCGAACCCTTACTGGAGGACTGACTCCAGCTCCTGCAGGTGATCGCGCTGGTGGCGCACCATCGCGCGCATCCCGGATGCCACGGTTCGGCCGGCGAAGCTGCCCGCCGAGAGCACCTTGCCGAGGTCCGTCTCGCGCAGCGCCGCGCGGAGCTCGACGGTTCCCGACTCCAGCTCGTTGACGAGTGCTTCGACCGGAACATCGGCCCGCTTCCGCAGCTGCGAAGCGTTCCAACGGTTGGAGTCGAAGGCCTCCGCGCCACCTTCGCCTGTCGGAGCAGGAGCGCGGACGACCGCCGCCAGGGCCGACTGCGTGCTTGCCAGGTGGGCGAGCAGGTCCCGGGCGCTCCAGCCGGCATTGACCGCCCGGGAATAGTCGCCGTCCAGGTCGCGCAGTCGGCGAGCGACCTCGTTGAAGCCCGCCACCAGGCACAGCCGCTCGACGTCGGCTGCCAGCGGGTCGGGAGCGATCTGGGGGATGTCGTGGCGGGATTCATACCAGCGGATCTCGACCTCGGGCGCCTGCTCGGCGACGCTTGCCGCGCCCTCCTCCTTCCAGGGCCGCATCGGGAGGTCGGCGCCGGCCAGGGCCAGGAGCGCGGGCACCTGGAGCCGCGCCCACAGGAGCTGCGGCTGGAAGTCGTACATGTAGCGCAGGATCTGGAGGCGCACACCGGAGGTCAGCGGCAGGACCCAGGCATCGCCGTCACGGATGAACCCGGCGTCAACCCCTGGCTGGAGGTCTTCGCCCCACGCATCCCCGACGAAGGTCCGCACATGTGCGTAAGCCTGGTCGAGCGAGGTGTAACGGGGCAGCGGCGGCTGCATCATCCGCATCACGTCCGCCCAGCCCAGCCGCTCGCTCATCGGCTGGACGGGTCCGTCGACCACTGCCAGGCCGCTCACGAGGTCGGGGTGAAGGGCGGCCAGGGCGAGGGCGGTCGTGCAGCCCCAGGAATGCCCCGCCACCACGGGCCGGTCGAGACCGATCTCTCGAATCGCGTGGGCGGCGTCGGCGGCGATCGTCTCGACCTCGTAGCCCGCGGGCGGGCGGTCACTGGCGCCGTGCGAACGCTGGTCGAGCGCGACCAGGCGACGGTGTGGGAAACGGGCTGCGAAGCGCTCCCAGTAGCGGGCGTTCGCGCTCAGGCCGTGGAGCAGAAAGAGTGCGGTTCCGTCGCCCTCCTCGGGATCGGTGGCCTCCCACTCCAGATAGTGCAAGCGGACACCATCACGCTCCAGCCAGCCGTCCCGCACGCTCGTGAGCTTAGACCGCGGCCGCCTCGCCGCGGGTTTCTTGCGCTGCCGCCCGCTCCCTGCGCCGGCGCTGGATGAACGCGCAGCTGAGCGCGCTCAGCAGCAGCACGGCCACCGGCACCGCAAGCGTCGGCCGCATCGCGTTTACGTAGCCGTTCACGAAGACGTCATGTGCGACGCGGGCGACCTGGGCGGCGACCTGGGGCGGGACGCCGGGCGGCGGCTGGAAGGCGGCTCCGTTCTGTCCTCGACCCAGCGAGAAGCCGCCCGCGGCCGCGTGGTCGAAGGCCTGGATGAAAGGCTGGCGGACCGGAGGCGGCAGCTGGCCGGCGGCCGCCAGCGCCTGGTCGTGGAAAGAGGTCGCCAAGCGGTTCTGGAGGACGGCGCCGACCACGGCGCTGCCCAAGACGCCGCCCACCTGGCGGGTGGTGTTGAAGACCCCGGACGCGGCCCCCGCCATTCGCGGCTCGATGGTCCGCATGGCCACGGTCGTCATGGGAGCGAATGTGCAGCCCATGCCGAGGCCGGCGATCATCTCCGGGAGCACGAAGTCATACCAGTGGGAGGTGGCCGAGGCGACGTAAGCGAGGAGCCCCATGCCGACGGCGAAGCAGGTGAGCCCCAACATCAGGATGTACTTGCCGCCGATCCGGTCAGCCAGCCGGCCCGCGAAAGGCGCCACCGGCATCGACACCAGTGACATCGGGATGACGGTCAGTCCGGCCTGGATGGCGGACATGCCGAGCACCGACTGCAGGTAGATGATGAAGGGCAGGAAAAGCCCGAGCATGCCGAACGCGACTGCGCCGGCAATGCCGTTCATGAGCCCGTAGTTCCGGTTCTTGAACAGCGAGAGCGGCACCAGCGGCTCGTCGGTGCGGGTCTCGACGAACACGAAGAGGATCAGCAGCACGACGCCGGCCGCGATCACGCCGGGGATCGTCACGAAATCGGGCAGCGAGATGCCGCCTTCCGCGGTGATGTGTCCCCAGTTGAACCTCTGGCCTTCGATCAGGCCGTAGACGACCAGGAAGAGCCCGGCCGAGGAGAGCAGGACGCCGGGAATATCGAGGCGGTGCCGGCGTCCCGGCCGCAGATCGGGGATCAGCAGCGAACCGAAGACGATGGTGAACAGACCGACCGGGACATTGACGTAGAAGATCCAGCGCCAGTTGACGTCCGAGACCAGGAAGCCACCGAGGGTCGGGCCGGCGATGGCGGCCAGTCCGGCGACCGCCCCCCAGATTCCGAAGGCGGCGCCCCGGCGCTCAGCCGGGAAGATGGTGGTCAGGATGGACAGCGTCTGCGGAGTCAGCATGGCGCCGCCGACGCCCTGCACGACCCGGGCGGCGACCAGCTGGTTCACGTTTTGAGCGGCACCACAGGCGGCGGACGCCAGTGTGAAGACGACGAGCCCAGCGACGAAGAGGTTCCGCTGTCCGTAGAGGTCGCCCAGGCGGCCCATCACGATGAGCAGCACGGCATACACCAGGACGTAGGCGTTGATCACCCAGAGGATCTGATCGAGCGACGCCCTCAGCTCGTCGATGATCGACGGGATCGCGATATTCACGATCGTGGTGTCGAGCAGGATCATGAAGAAGCCCAGGCTCAGCAGTACGAGGGCGACCCACGGGTTCTGGCGCAGCTTCGTCACGTTTTCACCTCCTCGCTCGGGACCTGTTGTCGCTGGTATCCGGCCACCCACTCCAGCGACCCTGACTCGCACTCCTCGATCACCTGCCGCGCCCACTCGATCTCGGCCCGGCGCATCGCCTGCGCGTGCTCGGCCTCGATCAGGCTGAGCCGGCTCAAACCTCCGGAGCGGAGCACCTGCAGGATCTGCTGCTGCGCTGCCAGCTCGACCTCGAGTGCTTCCACTCGAGCCCTCAGCAGCTCCGCCGCCTCGGCCTGGGACAGGTGGTGTATGAATGCCAACCCAGCCTCGTAAGCCGAGTATTCCTTCTCCGGTCGCGCGAGCAGTTCGCGCAGCCGCTTGTGGAAGCACTCGCGGCCCGAGTCGGTCAGCCGGTACACCGTGCGCTCCGGGCGGCGGCCCTCGCGGCTCGTCTCAACCGGCTCGACCATTCCCGCCGAGACCATGTGCTCGACCGCGTGGTAAAGCGATCCAAAGGTCAGCTTGACCGCCTCCTGCATGTGGCGCTGGCGGATGGAGACGGCGATCTCGTACGGATGCATCGGCCGTTCGTCGAGCAAGCTCGCCACCGCCACCGCGAGTGGGGTCATCATGCGTTGGTTCTTAACCGTCCCGGATGTACTCGGCATGAACTACTCCAATCGGAGTATACGTGATGGAGTGTTCAGCGCCAGAGCTAGCCTCTTGCTGATGATTTACGCGATCCTCGAATTTCGAGGAGAGCGGTGAACTCGCAGGTTCTGCTGCTACCGATGCTGGCCGCGCTGGCTGGGCTCGTCTCCTTCAGCTCGCCGTGCACGCTCCCGCTGGTGCCCGGGTTCGTGGGCTACATGTCCGGCGTTTCGGCCACCCGGGGGCGCACCGCCTTGTCGGGGCTGCTCTTCGTAGCCGGCTTCTCGATCGTTTTCACGGCTCTCGGAGCGGCCGCCACCGAGCTGGGCTCGCTGGTCGGCCAGCACCGGCTGCTCCTCGACCACCTGGCCGGCATCGTGATCGTCATCCTCGGACTGTTCCTGCTCGGGCTGGTCCGGCTCCCACTACTGATGCGCGAGGGGCGGCCGCTTCTCGAGCATGTGCGCCCGGGGCCGGGCGGCGCGCTCTTCCTCGGGATCGCCTTCGCCTTCGGCTGGACGCCCTGCATCGGCCCGATCCTGGGCGGGATCCTCTATCTGGCCTCGAGTACACAGACCGCGACCGCGGGCGCCGCGCTCCTGCTCGTCTACTCGCTCGGCCTCGGCGTGCCCTTCCTGCTCGCCGCGATCTTCATGGACCGGTTTGGCTGGATCTCCACTCGGATCCGCCGCTGGTCGGCACCCCTCAACGCGCTCGGTGGAGCTCTGCTCGTGGCGATGGGCGTGCTCGTCTTCACCGAGCGGCTGCAGGCCTTCCTGGCGCCCGCGACCTCGATCTACGCCCAGCTCCGCTGGCCGCCGCTCTAGACCCATAACCCGGCGCGTCGAACGCGCGTCCGGCGGGCAGGCGCCCGATGCGTGGGCTGACCGTGCACCGAGCCCGCAGGCGTTAGTCGCTCCTTTACGACCACCGTTGACACGACCGCTACGATCGCGGCAACCCCCAGGGAGGGGGGTTTTGGTGGAGGGTTCGGATGGCACTCCATGTGGGCCGAGGTTGGAGATGAGCGGTGATTACAAATTCTTGACCGGACTCCCAGCCATTCCCCAGGGTCGGCCGTTTGTAATTCCGACACAACACTCTGTTGGGCGTTCGCGCGCCCTAACGATCCCGGTGCGAGCGAGGTAGAGCATGGCAGTTCCCCGTCCCATTCAGTTTCCCGGCCCGCGGCGTGGCCTGCCGCTCAACCAGCAGACGCTGGCGACCGCCGGGCTGGCGCTGGTCGCGATCGCGCTGGCCGCGCTGATCAGCCATGACTTCGTCTTCCCGCCCAGCCAGAACGCAGCCGCCAATCTGCGGACGGCACCGGTGACCAGGGGCACGGTGCGCTCGGTGGTTACCGCGACCGGCACGCTGGTGCCGGCGCAGCAGCTGAACGTCGGGTTCAAGACCGCGGGGACGCTCACCGAGGTCGACGTCAAGGTCGGCGACAAGGTCAAAGCGGGGCAGGTGCTGGCCAAGCTCGACCCCACGCCGCTCCAACTGGCCCTCGACCAGGCCAACGCCAACCTCGCCGCGGCCCAGGCCAACCTCCAGAACACCTACAACGGCACCGGGCTCGTCCAGGCCCAGCACGCGCTCGACCAGGCGCGCCAGAACTACAACAACGCGGTCAACAACCAGAAC
>CAZXGB010000102.1:0-11181 GCA_964640005.1 uncultured Actinomycetes bacterium
GGCAGAGCCTCGGGGACGATGCCCAGAGCGACCGCCAGCGCCAGCGTCAACGAGATGAGGATGCCGCGGCCAAGCAGTGCGTTGCTGAGCACGACGACCGCCGCCAGCACCAGCCCGAAGCGGAGCAGGAAGCCGCCGAAGTGGTTCAGGTTGACCTCGAAATCGCCCGGCGCTCGCATGCCTTTGACAAGCGATGCGGTCTCGCCGAACTGCGTCCGCACGCCCGTCGCCGCGACCACGCCGCAACCCTGGCCGCCGGCGACCGTGGTGCCCGCGAATGCCACGTCTCGCCATTCGGTGACCTTCTCGCCCGCGACCGCGGCCGTCGACTTCGGCTGCGGTACCGATTCCCCCGTCAGAGTCGCCTGGTTGATCTCGAGGCCGTCGCTCTCGAGGAGCCTGAGGTCGGCGGGGACGACGTCGCCGCTGCGCAGCAGGACCACGTCGCCGGGGACGACTCGGGCGACCGCGACCGGCACCTCCACTCCCGCTCGCCGTACGCGCGCTTGTAAGGGGAGCATCCCCCGGAGCGCCTTCAGTGCCAGCTCGGCGCGGTATTCCTGGACGATGCTGAGGCCGACGTTGACGGCGATCAGGGTCAGGATGATCACGCCGTCGACCAGGTCGCCAGTGACGATCGTCAGCACGGCGGCGACCGCAAGCAGGATGTTGATGCCGCTGCGCAGCTGTCCCCGAGCGATCGTCCTGAGCGATCGCGTCTCGGCGCTGACCTCGTTGAGGCCGTAGAGCCGAAGCCGGCGCTCCGCCTCCACGCTGGCTAACCCGCCCTCCCCTGATCCAAGGTCTTTCAGTGCCGCAGTGGCATCCAGCGATGCCACCTGGGCGAGCGAGGGGAGTGCCAGCCCGTTCGGGACGGCACGCGTGGTTGGCGCTCCGCCGGCTTCAACTGGCAAGCGCATCGTTCCTGGCCGTCCCTAAGACGAGCGTGGGCGTGTCTACCCGCAACGGTGGGCCGCCCCTACGGCGGCGGCCCACCTTGACACCGTCTATGCGTACGTCGTCCGGCCGCCCTCGGGCGTCACGATGTGGTGAAGCGTGGTCACGAGCCATAGCGCGAGGATCGCCACCACCAGTCCGACCACACCAAGCGCCGTCCCGGCGACGAAGCCGTAGACCACGAAGCCAAGGGCCACGACGCCCAGGAGGGCCGAAAGCACGGTGAAGCCGTCGGGCCGGGTATATGTCTCGGCCGAGGAACCGGTGGCGCACATCAATAGCCCGACCACGAACAATGCGGCCGTGCCCCAGCGGTAGCTCGTCAGGAGCGGCCAGTTCCAGGGCTGGACGGTCGCGACGGCAATTAGGACGGCAGCGACGGCGAGAAGCGTCGCTACGCCGTCTCGAATGGAAAGCCTCATTGCACACCTCCAATGCGACGCTAGGCGTGAGCGGGCCGCGATGCAGGAGTCGAGCGGCCCGCCGGTGACGGGCCACTTGCCAGCTGGCTAATGTGGGTAGCAAACGCGTCCAATCCATGCAGCCACGGGCCGGGCGGAGAGCCGGAGGGGGTCCAAAGCCTCTCCACCTGCCCCCACCAAGGATTCGATCATGTCTGCATGCCGAATTCGATTGGTGGCCACTCCTGGCACACCCCTAACGCTCTGGGAGCTCCTGCGCCATGAGGATCGTTCGCCGTCCCAGGACCTCTGGGACAAAGCCGGTTGAAGTTCGCGATCTGATGTCGCACGACATCTTCAGCATTGCTCCCGATTCGACGCTCCGGGAGGCGGCGAACCTTATGCGCCAGCACAGGATCGGATCGCTGCTGGTCGTAAGCGGAGACAAGATGGTGGGGCTCGTCACCGAGCGCGACCTGATGCGGGCTGTCGCCGACGGTCACGACCCGAGCGACGTCCCGGTGGCGGACTACATGACCCTGATCGTGAAGACAGTCGAAGCCGGCCGCCCAGCCGCCGAGGCGGCTTCGATCATGGTTCGCTACAACGTCCGCCACCTGCCGGTGACTGAGGACGGCAAACCGGTCGGCTTCCTGTCGGCGCGGAACGTGCTCGCGCTCGAACCCTGGCCAAGGGAGCTCCCGGTCATCGAGCCCTGGTAGGCCCTCCTTCCCACCTCAGCTTCTTCGCTCAGGCCGGCCGCGGCTGCGTGTCGGGCGGTGTGAGCAGGGCGAGGTAGCCCTCCTCCTCCTGCGCGAAGTGCAGCGTGAGGATCGCGTGCAAGCCGTAGAGCACGCTCTGGACTTCGTGCACCGTCTCCCGCGGTGCGCCGCGCTCATGCAGTTCTTGGGTCAGTCCGCGAAGCTTCGCGACCTGGTTCTCGATCTCCAGGTGAGCGCGCGCCAGGGTTGCCGTCGCTCCCTTTCCAATCATCCGATCGACCAGCGGAAAGAGCCGCTCGCTGTCGTTCTGCTCATGTGGGAGGAGGCGGCTCGTCAGCTCCTGCTCGAGCTCGTTCAACTCACGCTCGAGCTTCGGCGCGTCCAGCGATGCCGCGTGGTCGGCCACGTCACGCAGCCGCTCCAGCAGCGGCCGCAGCGCTCGATGCTCGACCGTGATCTGCTGCTGAACCACCGTCTCGCCCGGTTCGAGCCGGCGCCGTTCACCACCGCCCAGAGCGCGGAGCGCGTTCAGGATCACGGCCACGTCGATCGCCTCCTGAAAGATGGCCCCGGCGACCGGCGGCAGCCAGCCCAGAGCCGCCAGCACCATGCCGCCACCCGACAGCGCCATACCCGCCAGGACGCTCTGCAGCGCAACCCCGCGGGCATGCCTGGCGATGGCGATCGCCTCCGCCACACGGTCGAGCCGGTCGACCATGACGACGGCGTCCGCCGCTTCCGACGATGCTGTCGCCCCGCGCGCTCCCATCGCGATCCCAACGTCGGCAGCCGCCAGCGCCGGAGCGTCGTTGATCCCATCCCCAACCATGACGGTCACCGCGGCCCGACACTCGTCGAGTACGGCGTCCACCTTTTGCTGCGGCGTCCGCTCCCAGAGCACGGTGTCGGCACCAAGGGCCCGCGCCAGGGGGCGGGCGACCTCTTCCCGGTCCCCGGTCAGGACGAGGATGCGCCGGATCCCATCTCTGCGCAGCGCCTGGATGGCATGCGGCGTCTCCGTCCGCAACGCATCATCGACCACGAGCGCGCCCGCAATCGCGCCGTCGACGCCGATGAAAACGCTCGAGGAGCCTTCGCGCTCAGTACGACGCCGGAGGCGGGCCACTGGTTCCGGCATTGGCCGATCACCCGCCAGCCATCGTGCCCGTCCGAGCGTCAGCTGCCGGCCGGCCACGACACCTCGGATTCCCAGGCCGGCGCGCTCCTTGACCTCGCTTGGAAACTCGAGCACAAGGCCGCGCTCGCGAGCGGCGCTGACGATGGCCCTGGCAAATACGTGTGAGGAGACCTGGTCGAGTGAAGCGGCCAGCCGGAGAAGGTCATCTGGCGTGGCCTCCCCGAAGGAGATCACGTCCGCAACCCGGGGCTCGCCTGTGGTGAGCGTCCCCGTCTTGTCGAAGACCAGGGTTCGAGCCCGGCCAAGGGTTTCCAGGGCGCCGCCACCCTTGACGATGACGCCCCGGCTGGCGGCCCTCGAGATCCCCGCCACGATGGCAATGGGAGCGGCCAGGATCAGCGGGCAGGGAGTCGCGACGACCAGGACCGCCAGCGCCCGGACCGCGCTCCCGGACACCGCCCACGCGATCGCGGCCACGCCCAGGGTCAGGGGCAGAAACCAAAGCGCGTAGCGATCGGCCAGGCGAACGAACGGAGCCTTGGCGGCCTGCGCACTCTCGACCAAGCGAACGATCGCGGCATACGTGCTCCGTTCCGCGGTGGCCTGCGCTCGGAGATCGAATGGCGGCCCGGCGTTGACCACGCCGCTGGCGACTCGATCGCCCTTGAGATGCTCCACCGGGCGGGACTCACCGGTCAGGGCCGACTCGTCGAGAACCGCCCCTCTCCCCTCCAGCAAGCCGTCGACGGGGACCACATCACCCGGCTTTACCAGCAGCCGATCGCCGGCACGGACGGCGGAAACCGCAACCTCCGCCAGCCCGGCCTCTGTGTAGAGGTTGACCGTCCGGGGAGCTCGCGCGAGCAAGCTGCTCAGCTCGTGTCGCGCTCGCCGGGCGGCATATCGCTCCAGCGCCTGACCCCCAGACAGCATCAAAGCCACAACCGCGCCGGCCAGGTACTGGCCGAGGATCAGCGACCCGCCCATCGCGAGCAGGGCGATCAGGTCGACGCCGGTTTCGCCGTGGACGAGGTCACGGCCGACCGAGATCGCCAGGGGCACCAGTGCAACCACGACGGTGGCCGCGCACGCCATGGAAGCGGCGCTCTGCCAGCCGGCGAGCCATAGGCCACCAGCCGCGAGCAGACCGAGGAGCGTCAGCGCAGGGATGAGCTGCCGGGCGTCTGGGAGACGGCCGCCAATATCCACCGCTTCATGGTCGCGTTCAACGGCATCCGCGCCACCTGCCGGAAGGCCCTAACCCAACGGGTCTTTGCCCGTGCGGGATCCGCGAGGACGGAAGCCGCTCAGTTGTCCGGGTACCGGTAGGTCAGCCTGTCCGCGTGGACGGCGACCACACCGTCGAGGGCGCCCACCAACTCGGAGAGCAGGTTCACATCGCTCTTGCGCTCGACCTGTCCACTCAGCTCGACAACCCCCTCGCTGACATCGACCCTGATCGGTTCCGGGTCCATCCAGAGGCTGTGGACGATCAAATCCTCGACCACTTCCCGCCGTAGCTCGGCGTCCGAGCGCAGGAACACTTTCAAGGCGTCGGACCGGGTTAGGATGCCGGCCAGGCGGCCCTCTCCATCCACCACCGGGAGCCGCTTGACGCCGCGCTCGTGCATCAGGCGTGCTGCCGCTACCACAGACATGTCGGGAGTGGCGGTGACCGCCGGTGACGACATAAGGTCTCGCGCCGTCTCCCCGCTCTGCCTGCGCCGCGCGGCCCGCCTTTTTGACGATTCGAACCAGTGCGCTCCACCGATGTCGTCGTGCTCCTCCTTCACGAGCAGGTCCGCCTCCGAAACCACACCCATGACGAACCGGCTGCGGTCGACCACGGGAAGAGCCGAGATCCGGTTGGTTTCGAGGATCTCGACCATCTGCTTGAACCCGGCGTCGAGCTCGACCGAGATCGGGTTGCACGTCATGACATCGCGCACGCGAAGTTTCATCGCGCCTTCTCCTTGGCCATCGTCGCAGCGGGATGAGCCAGCAGAACCGGCCGCCGGGTGCGATGGATGACCTGGTGGGCAACGCTCCCAAGCAGCAGCCCGCTGAAGCCTGTCGGCCGCCGGGAGCCGAGCACGATCAGGTCGGCGCCCCAGCGGTCGGCCGTCTCCACAATGCCCTCCGCAACCGACCCGATGCCGGAAAAGATCTCGGCTTCAAATGGCACGCCCATCGTCCGCAGGCATGCTTCGGCGGCCGTCACCGCTTTAAGCGCGTCCTCCTCTGGCTCGATGTAGGCCGCGCCCTCCGTCATCGCCACTGTCTCCTTGACGTGGAGAACGAGGACTTTCGCGTCTGTCCCGGCGGCGATTCGGCCGGCAAGCTGGGCTGTCGCCTCCGGCTCGTTGACACTGGCGGCGACCAGGATGCGCGAGATCGCAACCTTCGGCGGCGTCGCGGGCGATCCCGGTTCGACCGGTGGCCGGACGACCAGAACCGGGGTCGACACGCCCGCGGCGACTTCATGGCCCACGCTGCCCAGGAGCATCGCAGCCAGGTCGCCACGACCGTGGGAGCCGATCGCGACGAGGTCGGCTTCCAGCTCGCCGACAGCCTCGGTGATGGCACGTCCGGCACTGCCTCCGGCGACTCGGCGGACCTGGCCGACCGCCTCCACACCCAGCGCCCGCAGTTGCCCGACCGCAACGTCCACGAGCTCGGAAGCCTCGTCGCGTTCGCGCGGGTCGAATTCGTCTCGCACGTGAAGGACGACAACCGGTGCCTGGGACCGCTTGGCGAGCGCGCCGACCACCGGAATCGTTCCCTCGGCCAGGCCGTGGACGTCAATTGCGAGGAGGATTGTGTTGAACATCACGAACGTAGCCTGGGTGCGCACAGGCGAAGGTTCCAGGACCTTTCGGATCACTGCCGGCAGGCCCCTCGGCCCAAACCAGACCCGCAACGCGGCCGTTGTGATGCCGCGCTCGCTCAGCCGGCGCTGGCAAGCTGCCGGGAACGGACCGCGCGCAACAGGACGGCGGCTACCGCGGCCGTGAAATCCTGGACGAGCTGGCGGGCGACCCCGGCCATCAGCGAGTGATCAATGATCTCGCCCACCTCGCCGCCAGGCGGCGTGTACGTGACGTGTACCGCGAGCCGTGTACGGCATCGCGGCAGAGCCGTCGCCTCCAGCCAGCCCCCGAACGTCGGGTACCGCTTTGGGTGCTCTATCGGCCAGAGCAAGATCGGTACTCTCGACCTTCCGTCGTGCCGGTCTGCGGCGCCGACGGAGACACCGGCAAACATCTCGAATGGCTGGCCGAAACGTTCCGCGTGCATCACCGTGCGCGAATCTTCGGCCCCGTACCCCGGCAGCCACTCCTCCGGGCCTTTTCGCAGCAGGTAGTCGACCTGCTCGAAAGGCGCCTGCAGTACCGCCCGGACTGGAATCGAGGTAGGACGGTTGGTGCTCGCATCAGACGGCCGTTTCAACGTTCCTTGTCCCGTTGTGGGCACTCCTACCGTTCTCCTCGATTCCGCTTTCAGCGTGCCCTGCGGCACGCGGCACAGGCAGGGCCGTAGGGCCTGGTCGGAACGGGACCCGATCAGCGGGCGGCGGTGCGGACAGCGAGCACGCCCGGTACCCCGCGAGCGAGCGATTCGGCCAGGCGCATGGCGACCGGGTCGGCGAGACCCCCGAGCGTGACGATTCCGTCACGCACTCCCACCACGACGCCGCTGATGCCTTCCTCTGACCGCAGCCTCCTCTCGACCTCGGTCTGAATCTCAGCATCGTCGCGGGCGAGGACCGTCATCAGGTCATGCCGCGACAGCACTCCGGCTACCACCCTGCCCCTCATCACAGGCACGCGCTTGACGCCGGCCTCCAGCATCCGCTGTACGCACAGCCCGACGTCGGTGCTCTCGTCGACAGTGACCACCTCGCGTGTCATCACGTCCGCGATCAGCCTGGGAGCGTCGGCCGTATGCGCCGGCCGGCTCAAGCTGCGCGGATCCGTTTCCGTCTCCAGGCGCAGCAGGTCGGCCTCGGACACGATGCCCACCAACTCCTCGCGGCCATCGACCACCGGCAGCCCGCTCACGTGTCGCTCTGCCATGAGCCGGGCGGCGACCTTGACGGTTGTTTCCGGCGTCACGGTCACGGCAGGTGACGTCATCACGTCTGCTGCACGCATCGCGGTTATGCCAAGCGTAGGGGGCGACCGCCCGAGAAACCTGGGGCGAACGGCCCGTGTCATGACGGCCAACATCCTCGATCGTCGTCGGCATGCTGAGCCAGCAGGTCGTCACGATCGATTATCCGCACGACATCGTGGTCTCCGCGCTGAGCGACCGCGATCGGCGATGGACGGTCGCGCTCGACGGGGCTGGAAGCGATCTTCTTGCCAGTGTCGGCGTCCGGGTGGTCGGCGTCCCGCTCTACAAGCGCGTCCAGCTGACGGTCGGCGCCAACGCGCTCACGATCAGGGCTGGCCGAACCGTCCTGCCGGTCGGCTGGCACGCGATCGGGGGCGTGCCGCTCTTCCCCCACATGGAGGGCAGTCTCGACGTCGAAGCGGAGACATTGGAGCGAACGCGAATCACGCTCAGCGCCAACTACGATCCGCCACTCGGGGCTCTGGGTCGGTTGCTCGACCGCACCCTTCTGAGAAAGCTGGCGGACAGCACCATGAAAGACTTTCTCGAGCGAGTCGCGAGGGAACTCGAGGCAGAGCTCGCGCGGTACCACTCGGCTGCCCATTAGTCGGCTCCCCATTAGATAGCTAAGATCGGAACACCGTGGCCGCGACGGTCGAGTTTGATCTGCCGGCTGACCTCCTGGAGGCGATGGCCGACGGCATCATCGTCGCCGACGACCAGGGGCGGATCCTCTTTGCCAACGGGCAGGCGGAGCAGATGTCCGGCTACTCGCGCGAGGAGCTGACCGGCAGCCGCATCGAGATGCTGGTCCCCGAGCGGCTGCGAGGAGGCCACCAGGACAAGCGTTCCTCCTACCTCGCGCACGCTCCGGTCAGCCGGGCGATGGGGAGTGGCCTCGACATCCGCTTCCGCCGCAAGGATGGAACGGAGTTCCCGGCCGACATCGCGCTCAGCCCATTGCGGTCCGGCGACCGTATTCGCATAGTCGCTTCGATCCGGGACATCACCGAGCGACAGCACGCCAACGATCGCCTGGAGGCCCTGAGGGAGGTCTCGGAGGCCATCCTTAGGGGTGGCGAGCCGGAAAGTGTGCTCCAGCTGGTTGCCGCCCGAGCCCGCGAGCTGGCGGCGGCGGACCTTGCGATCGTCGCCGTTCCCGTCTCCGCCGATCGGCTTCGGGTGACCGTGGGCGCCGGCGACGTCACGCGCTTGGTAGACACAGAAATGCCGGTGAGCGGGTCGATCGCCGGCCTGGTCATGAGCGAGCGGCGTGCAGAAATCATTGCCGATGCGCGAAGCCACGATCGGAGCGACAAGACGGTCGCCGAGCTAGGAGACCTTGGTCCGCTGATGGTCGTGCCAATGATGGTCGGCGACCAGCTATACGGCACACTCGAGGTTGGCAACCATCCCGGCGGCCGGCAGTTCGCCGATCAGGACTTGCGGCTCGTCCAGCTCTTCGCCGCGCAGGCCTCGGTCGCCCTCGAATACGGTCGAATTCGCCTCGAGCTGCAGCGACTGGCGGTGGCCGAGGACCGCGAACGGATTGGCCGGGAAATCCACGACGGCGCGATCCAGGCCCTGTTTGCGGTCGGGATGAGCCTGCAGGGAGCGGCCGTCACCACCACAGACAGCGATGTCCAGCGTCGCCTCGAGGCCGCCGTCGAACAGATCGACTCCGTGATCAGGGACCTGCGCAACTACATCTTCGGGCTCCGTCCGGGCCTCCTCGCCGATCGCGCACTCGACCAGGCGCTCCGCCACCTGGCGCGTGAGACTGAAGAGAAGAACGGGGTGGCGACTGTGGTCGACATCGATCCCGCCGTCGGGTCCCGCCTCTCGCACGTGGCCAGTGACATCGTCCAGCTGGCAAGTGAGGCGCTCTCCAATGTCGGCCGCCACGCGAGTGCAGCCACCTGCCGGGTGAGCCTCACCGCGGAAAACGGATTCGCCGTCCTTGAGATCGAAGATGACGGTTCCGGCTTCGACGTCACCGAGACGCGGCCCCACGGACAGGGGCTGCGGAACCTGCGCGATCGTGCCTCCGCTCTCGGCGGCGAGATGGAACTCACGTCGGTGCCGGGCGACGGCACCCGCGTCCGCTTCCGGATCCCGCTCTGACGCCTGGGCCGACGTCCTGTCAACCGGACGGCGCAACTAGGCCGGCTGCAGCTGCCGCTGCACCCGGTCCGCGATCTCCTCACCCCAGGCCGTCGCGCGCTCCAGCTCGCCCGCCACTAATCGGGCTGGCTCACCCCGCTCCGCGCCCTCGACCTTGGCGACGAAGAAGCTCTCCTCGGGCGCCACGATCCAAGCCCCCGCTCGCTCCAGCCGTTTCCGGATACCTGCGGCGGCTGAGCCGGCGAGCCAGCGCGGCCAGCGCACCCGAGTGTCGAATGCCACCGCGGCCATTCCCGCGACTTGCTCCGGGTTCACTCGGCGAAGGAAGTCCGCGATGGGTGCCGTCATCCGATGTCCTTCAGTCGGACCACCGACCACCAGGAGGTCGACTCCAGGCATCACCGACGCCGCTTCAGCGGGCACGACCGCCACCGCACCTCGCTGTTTCAAGCCGGCTGCGATGGATTCCGCAACCTGCCGGGTACTGCCGAAGTGCGATGCGTAAACGACCAAGCTGTTCATGTCAGAACCTCCGCCTCGAGCATCGGCGCGATGCGACCGCCGAACCAGGGTCGCTTGGCCCTAATAGCAACTGCCATAGGTCGGAAGCACGCGGTCAGTCGGTTGACGTGGCTTCAGCTACCTTTGCCGTCGTGTAGTCGAGGCAGGAGGTGATCTTGGAGGGGTCGAACTTCTCGCCCGGCTTGGCTTCCAGCCGCAGCCGAATTAGGTTCCCTGATACCTCGGCCTGCATGGCTGCCAGCTTCTTGTACTCGTCGGTTGGGCATGAGCACTGGCCGGCCTGGCACTCGCCGAACGCTTCCATCAGTTCGACCTGCTGCCCACCGACCTCCATCAGCTCGATCGAGACCCCCGACTCCTGTTCGTCAATTCGGTACCGAGCCATGGCTTCCTCCTCAGTCGGCTTGCTGCACCTGTCCTTCAGACTCGGCCCCACCGCCTCCATCAATGGCTGGCCACCGGCGAACAGTACTCAAGGACGGCCGCGATGATCAGAAGGTCTCCGACGATCGGCAACAGCTTCGTCGGCCCGAAGAACAACACCATCAGGAGGATCGACAGAGCCGCTCCTGCGAGGGCGAGCGAGCGCCACCAGGCGAAGGGGA
Organism: uncultured Actinomycetes bacterium; assembly: GCA_964640005.1. Classification (GTDB taxonomy): domain Bacteria; phylum Chloroflexota; class Dormibacteria; order Dormibacterales; family Dormibacteraceae; genus CAZHAC01. The sequence goes on from CAZXGB010000102.1 coordinate 10,586, forward strand.
CCCACCAGCCAATCACGGCGAGGGCCGCGAGCACCAGCAACCCAGCGACTACAACGGCGAGGTAGAAGCCAGCGATCGGGAAACCTGACGCGGTGGTAACCGTGCCCAGCAAACCGTGATCGCCGTTCGCCCACGGCCAGGCCCACCGCAGCAATCCCCCGAACTCCCGCTGGCTCGCGGAGTCGAGGGGGACCAGGTACGACGCCGCGAAGTGCGCTTCAAGCAATAGAAGGACCGCGAACAGCCATTTCATCTCGCCACCTCCCGCGTGAACCGAGCATCGGCGGTGGCGAGACAGCAGGGACAGGGCCATCGGTCCTGCACTCGACGTGCCGATCGGTTCTCGGCTCCGTCCCCCTTCAGCCCCTTCACTGGTCAGAAATGGAGCGCCCACCTCGACCCCAAGTGGAGCCCAGTCGGGCGAGTAAGGTAGGCGCAGATGGCTGAGGCCGCCGCGGCCCCCGGCGCTGCCGTCGTGAACGAGCTGGAGCTCGAGCGGATGCTCGCCTACTGGCGGGCGGCGAACTACCTGACGGTCGGCCAGATCTACCTTCAGGAGAACCCGCTGCTCAAGCGGCCCCTCGAGCCGAGCGACA
>CAZXGB010000103.1:0-11076 GCA_964640005.1 uncultured Actinomycetes bacterium
CGAGGACCGCATCCGAGACCTGATCGCAAACCTTGTCCGGGTGGCCCTCGGTCACTGATTCGGAGGTCAACAAGTACTTGCGCGAAGAACTGAATGAGCTGGACATCCGGCGCTGGCTAGGATACCCGATGCCCTTCGGGCCAAGGGTGCTATCCGACGTGCTGCTCGTCGTCGACGCCCATGACCTTGGCCTGGAGCGCGAAGATGTCGTCCAGGACGCGCTCTGTCCGGCGCCCCTCGAGCCGGTGGTCGGGGATCAGTCCAGCCTGACCGAGCAGGCTGCGCAGACTGTCGGCGAGCGGCGCATTGACACGCTCCTTTCCCTCCAGGAGCGCGTTTTCGAGCACCTGCAGGCAGCGATCGAGCGCGAGCAGCCGAGCGCGGTCGGTGCCGGTCATGCCCCCAGCACCTGAACGCGGCCGCCCACGATCCTCACCGAGACCTTCGGCAGCGCCGGCAGCGCCTCGTCGTAAGCCTCGCCGGCGAACTTTCCCTGGACATCGAAGGAGCGCTGGTGACACGGGCAGTCGAGCGTTCTCGCGCTCCCGTTCCAGATCAGCTCACAGGGCAGGTGAGTGCAGACAGCCGACAGCCCGCGCACCCGATCTCCCTCTCGAAAGAGCACTGCCGGGACCGCGCCGGCTCGGAAGTGAACCGCCTGGCCCTCGGGCAGCGCCGCCAGCGGCCCGGCATCGAACCAGGTACCGGTCGTGGGCGTGATCTCGCCCGCAGCGAGGTTGGAAACGCCGCCGGTAACGGGGGCTCTGGCGCCCGTCGGCGAGCGTCCGGGTCCCGCCCGCAGCAGCCCGCCTAAGCCGGCGATCACGCCCGCACCGGCGGCGCCGGTGGCGGCCGCCAGGCCCGCCAGCATGGCCTCCCGCCGGGTGAACTTGCGGGGCGGCTCCCAGCGCTCCTCCCGCAGACGGTTCTTGAGCTTCTTCCGGAAACCGGCGGTCATGCGCGGATACGGGTCGCGGAGAGAGGCCAGCCGGGCCGCGGCCATGATCGCCTCGCGCTCGTCCCCGTCCCGCGGGCCGATCTTCAGCCGTCGCCCGGAGCGCAGGTCGCGCACGATCCGCTCCAGCCGCTCCGCTATCTGCTCTTCAGTCATCGAGGTCGACCTTGGCCGCCGCTCGCAGCGCTCGCAGCTGCATGACCTTGATGCCGCCCACCGTGCTCCCCGTTTCGGCGGCGACTTCACGGAGCGAATAACCGCGCAGGAACCGCAGCTCGAGGACGCGCCGGTAATTGGCCGGTAGGCTCTCGAGGATCCGGTTCACGCGCTCGGCCGACTCGACGTTTTCCAGGCTCGCGGGAGGCGGCGCCGCCACCTCGTCAGGGAGCTCCTCCTCAGCGAGTCCAAACCGCGTCGCCCAGAACTGGCCCAGCGCCGAGCGCGCGGTCGCGAAGAGGTAGGCGCGGATGGAGGCGGGGTTGGCGCTCGCCCGCAGGCGGGGAATGGCCTTGAGCGCCACCTGCTGCGTCAGGTCCTCGGCGTCGGCCCGGTTCCCGACGCGCGCGAAGATGAAGGCGTAGACGAGCTCGAGCTCCTCGAGCGCGATCTCCTCAGCGCTCAGCGGCGCCGCCGGAAACGCGACCAGGTCGCCGGTTTCCTCGAGCTCCTCGGGCATCAGCCGGCCCTCAGCTCCGTGGAGGAAATCGGCAGGGACGTCATTGCAGGCGTAGGCGAGGCGGCCGCGAACGCACTTACTCCGGCCGGCCCGCCGCACGCCGCGAACAGGAGGCCAACCCCGACCAAGCCGAAGCCGCGCCTCACGTCGAGTCTCCAAATACCTCGGGTTATTTGCTACCCGAGTAATACCGCAATGAGTTACATGGCGGGTGCGGCGGTCCGCCGGCGGCGGCGCCAGACGAGCCAGCCGGCAAGCCCGGCCGCCAGCAGGTACGGCCCTGCCACGACCAGCACGACGATCAGCGCGTTGAGCGTCAGGACGAAGTAGTGGAGTCCGTTCCAGACCGCCGTGAGCAGGCCCCATTCGTCCTGCGGGGGCTTGGGTGCCGCCACGCCGACCTCCCGAATAGTGACCTGGACGGTCGAGAAGCTCGTCGCGTGGTCGAGGTAGTCGATCTGGCCCTTCAGCTGCTCGACCTGCTGCGTGTACTGGCCGAGCTGGCTCTGGACGGAGAGAATGTCCTGAATCGACTGCGCTCGCTGGAGCAGGGTCAGCATCGCGTCCCGCTCCGCCTGCGCATTGACGAGGCGCGCCTGAAGGTCGACGTACTGCTGGCTGACGTCCTGTGAGCCGACGTTGATCTGCTGCGCGGTGCCCATCTGGCGCAGCCGGTCGATGGTGTCTTGAAAGCGGTCGGAGGGCACCGACAGGGTTACCGTGCCCGACTTGATGCGGTCGCTGTCGGTGGATGCGCTGCTTGCCGAGACCACCCCGCCCTCCTCGCCGGCGAGCGCGATCAAGGAGGAGTAGGTGCTGTCGAAGCGGCCTGACTTCACCTCCAGCGCGACCTGTCCGTTACGGATGACTTTCGAGCCCTGCGCGCTGGGGGGCACGATCGGAACCGCCGTCGAGGCGTCCGCACTCTTCGCCGGCGCGGACTGAGCAGCACTTGCCGGCGCACCAGAACGCGCGGCAGGCGCGGCATTGCCGCTGGATGAGAAGGGGGCCGATCCGGCGCCGCCCCCGCTTTGCGACAGTGCCGTGGATCCGCCGCCGCCCCCGCACGCCGCCAAGGTCACGACCAGGAATCCCGCGGCCAGGGGCCGCACCCACCTGCGTTTGTTCATGCCCTACGGAACGCTTCCGCGCAGCGCAGGTAACAATGGGGCACTTCCATGCTCCAGGTACGAGAGCTCGCGGTCGATGTGGCGGGACGGCGGACGCTCGAGAGCGGTTCGTTCACGATCCGACCGGGCGAGAAGGTCGGGCTGGTCGGTCTGAACGGCGCCGGCAAGACGAGCCTGCTCAAAGTCCTCGCCGGCCAGACGTCGCCGGCCAGCGGACTCGTCTCGAGACGAGGGACGCTCGGCTACGTCCCTCAGAACCCGCGCCCGCGCTCGGCCGCCGACGTGACGGCGGTGGCGCACGTTCTGTCGGGACGCGGCCTCGACCAGGCCGCCGCCGAGCTCGCCCGCTGGCAGCGCCTGATCGAGACCGACCATTCCGCTGACAACCTCCACCAGTTCGCGGAAGCCGAGGAGCGATTTCGCGCCCTCGGCGGCTACTCGGCGGAGGCCGAGGCTCGCCGGATCATGGTCGGCCTCGGCCTCGCCCTCGAACGCGCCGACCTCTCGCTCGGCGTCCTCTCCGGCGGCGAACGCCGGCGCGTCGAGATCTCCCGCGTCCTCTTCGGCGAGAGCGACGTTCTCCTGCTCGACGAGCCAACCAACCACATGGACGTCGACGCCAAGAACTGGCTGATGACCTTCCTGCGCGGCTACCGGGGCGCGCTCCTGGCCGTCAGCCACGACCTCGATCTGCTCGATAGCGCGATCACGCGCGTGCTCCACCTCGAGGACGGCGCGCTGACCGAGTACCGCGGCACCTACTCCCAGTACCGCAAGGCGCGGGCGGCCGAAGAGGCGCGGCAGGTCAAGCTGGCGGAGCGCCAGGAGCACGAGATCAGCCGGCTCTCGTCACTCGCTGAGGTGATGCGCCGACAGACCGCCAAGCGAGCACGCACCGCGCACTCGATCGACAAGCGCGTCGAGCGCCTCCGTGCCGAGCAGGTGAGCGCGCCCAAGCGCGAGCGCAAGATCCGGGTCACCTTCCCGCCGCCGCCGCAGGCCGGGCGGGTCGTGCTCGAGGCCGAGGGCTTGAGCAAGGGCTACGGCGGCCCGCCGGTCTTCCGGAACCTGAGCTTCGACCTCGAGCGCGGGCACCGGCTCCTGGTCATGGGTCTCAACGGTGCCGGCAAGACCTCGCTGCTCAGGATCCTGGCCGGGGAGACCGAGCCCGACGCGGGCCACTTCCGCTTCGGCCACAACGTGTCGGCCGGCTACTACGCGCAGGAGCACGAAGGCATCAGCTCCGGCCGGACCGTCCTGTCCCACATGCGTGAAATGGCGAGCCTGCCCGAGCCACAGCTGCGCGCTCTGCTCGGCATGTTCGGGCTAACGGGCGACATGGGCATGCAGGACGCGGGCACGCTCTCTGGCGGTGAGAAGACCAAGCTGGCGCTGGCCCAGCTGGTCGCCGGCCGCCACAACCTGCTCCTGCTCGACGAGCCGACCAACAACCTGGATCCTCCTTCCCGGACGGCGGTCGCCACCGCGCTCGCCGCCTGGCCGGGCTCGATCTTGCTGGTCAGCCATGACACCGAGTTCGTAGAGGCGCTGCGACCCGATCGCGTGCTGATGATGCCCGAAGGCCAGCTGGACTACTGGGACGCGGGCCTGCTCGAGCTCGTAAGCCTCGCCTGACCAGAGCGTCAATGCGTGCATGCGCCCGCAGATCCACGCCTCGGGCAGCCCTCGATGCGTGGATGCGCCCGCAGATCCACGCCTCGGGCAGCCGTCGATACGAGGCCGCACCGCGTCGAGGAAGGCCTCGACGCCGCCGGCAACGTGGCAGCATCTAGGCACGTGATGAGCCCGCGCTACGACGTCCTGGTCGTCGGCGCCGGCGCGGTCGGCCTCTCCGTGGCGCGAGCGCTGGCCCGCGAGGGCGCCGGCCGGATCGCCATCCTCGACCGCAACGATGGACCCGGCCAGGGATCCACGGGCCGCGCTGCCGGCGGCATGCGCGCCCAGTGGAGCACGCCCGCCAACATCGAGCTCTCCAGGTTCACGATCGACGGCTACGCACAGTTGAAGCGCGAGACCGGCGGCCTCCAGAGCTTCGTGCAGCCGGGCTACCTGTTCCTGGCGGGGTCCGAGAAGAGTGCGAGCTATCTCGAGCGAGCCCACGCGGTCCAGCGCTCCTGCGGTCTGGACGTCGAGCTGCTGTCTCCGGCGCAGGCGCTGGCGGTCACGCCGTTCGTGCGGGCGGAAGGCCTGCACATGGCCAGCTTCCGCGCCGCCGACGCCCTCTTCGACCCCCACGAGATCGCGACCCTCCTCTACCGCGACGCCCGCGCGTTGGGCGTGGAAACCCATTTCGGCCGGGAGGTGCGCGCGATCGCGGAGACGGCCACCGGCTTCGCCGTCGACGCCGGGGATGAACGCTTGGAATCCCGGTGGCTCGTCAACGCCGCCGGGCCGTTCGCCGCCGAAGTCGGCCGGATGCTGGATGTCGAGGTGCCCGTCGTCCCCTATCGCCGGAACGCGGCGGTAACGGAGGCGATCGACGGGCTCCCCCCACTGATCCCGATGTGCGTGGACCTGGACACCCGTCTCCTGACCCGGCGCGAGGGCCCGGGCTGCGCGATCATGTTCTCCAACCCTGACGACCCTCCTTCGACCTCGACCGCTTTCGACTTCGACTACCTGGCGCAGATCGCCGGCCGGGTCGGCAACCGCTTCCCCTTCCTGGAAACAGCCGCGATCGACACCCGCAAGTGCTGGGCCGGCCTCTACCCGGAGACCGCCGACCGCCATGCCATCATCGGCCCGACCCCCGGCCACCCGCGATTCCTGCAGTGCGCCGGCTTCTGCGGCCACGGCGTCATGCAGTCACTGGCCGCCGGCCAGGCGATCGCCGAGCTGGTCACGCGCGGCCGCTGCCACACGTTCGACCTCCGGCCGCTCCGGCTGGAGCGGTTCGCCGAAGGCGACCTGACGCTCGAGCTGGCGACCCTCTAGCTCACCCCGGAAGCGCTGTAGAGTGGGATGGCGATGCCCACACTCTGGAGCACGCACGTGCCCAAGCCGCGAACCGCATTCATACGCGCCGGCGTTACGGCCGCCGTCCTCCTGGCCGCGGTGATCGCCGTCAGCCAAAGGCCATTCCAAAACGAGGCGGAGTATCAGGCGTATCGCAGCCTGCTCTTGCTGGTCGCCCTGGCCGCCGGTTTTACGTCGATCCGCGGGCTGGTGGAAGGCGTCTTCGGCACGGTGAGCGACCAGCGCTGGCTGCTCTGGCGAAACCTGGCCAGCTGGACGCTCTACGCGCTGCTGGTCCTGTTCATTGCCTCCCAGGCCGGCCTCAACATTTCCGGCCTGCTGGTCGGCGGCGCCATCCTCGGTGTGGTGGTGGCAGCCGCCTCCCAGGCCTCGCTCGGCAACTTCTTCTCCGGCCTCGTCATTCTGGCCAGCCGCCCGTTCACGATCGGGGAGACCATTCGGGTCCGCAGCTCGGTCGCGGGCGGCACCGAATACGAAGGCACGGTGGTCGACGCGCGGGCCTTCTACACAACGCTGGTCACCGCCGACGGGCAGCTCCTCCGCATGCCCAACAGCGCGGTGATCCAGTCGGTGATCGTGGTCGGCGGCCTGCCGCTGCAGGCGGAGCTGGAGGTTGAGCTGCCTGAGCAAGCCACCATCGGTTCGGTGAGGCAGCACCTTCAGGAGAGCTTGCCGGACGGCACGGTGCTCGAGGTGCGCCCGCGCTCCTTGGATGCCGCCGCGCGCCGCCTGACCTGCGAGGTGCGGGTCCGCTCCCGGCGCTCGATCCCAGACCACGAGCTGGCCGAAGCGCTGCTGGGAGCGGTCGAAGCCGCCGCTTAGGCTCCTTGCCCAGCAGCATGAGCGCGGTATCCCCCCGGATATGTAAGGAAGGGGGAATACGCGGGATGTCCCCCGGGTGTGGGATAAACGGAGGGTGGCGGCGGGCTGATTGCATCAGGACGCCCGTACGCCCCGCATTTACGCTCACCTCGCACTCGGATGAACATCCAGGGCGCTCGCCTGACCCCGCTTCGACTGTGGGCGATCCTCGCCGTCCTGCTGCTCTTCGTCGCCCTGGTGTCGATCTGGGGTTCGATGCTGCAGCAGCCGGCGGCGACGCTGCATCCCCCGCTGGTCCCGGTCGTGGACCGGACGATCTACGACGGTCCGGCGCAGGCTGCTCCACGCGCATTCGATGCCGGCGATGGCTCCGAGTACGAACGCGACGACTACGGCGAGTAGCCTCCTCACCCGCGAGCGTTCGTACTCGCTGATCCGCTGGTTAGATAGGCGCGCCGGCCGGCAGGTGCGGAAGTGGGTCCTCCGCCTGCCCGCCGATCCGCACCTCGAAGTGAAGGTGCAGGCCCGTGGACAGCCCGGTCGACCCCTCCACGCCTAGAGGCGCGCCGGTCTCGACATGCTGGCCTGGCTCCACCGTGACCGAATCCAGATGGGCGTACAGCGTGACCGCCCCCGAGCCGTGATCCAGCATCACGAAGTTTCCGTAACCGGTCTCTCCATGCCCGACCGCGAGGACCGTCCCGGCCGCCGCGGCCAGCACCTGCCGATCGGGGATGACCATGTCGAGTCCGAAATGGAAGTGCGGATAGGGGCCGAAAGCGGGCTCGAGGCCGAGACTCGTGGGCCCGAACGGCTGCGTGATGGTGGCTGACCGCCCGGGCCAGGCCAGCGGCAGCGCGTAGTTGAGTCGCAGCGCCATCGCGGCCATCGACGGACGCCGCGAGCGAACCACCGACCGCAGCGCGGCCGCCGCGGCCAGGTTCTCCGTCAGGATGCGTTCCCGCTGCACCAGCAGGTCGGCGACCGCCTGCGCGGTCTGGGCGGCGTCGCCGGCGAAGGGCCTGGCGAGGGCGGCCCGCGCCTCCTCGATCCAGCGGCCGAACTGGCCGAGCGCCGCCTCCTGGTCCGCGAGCAGCTGCTGCAGGCCGTCGGCGGCGTTCGAGGCTTGGTCGAGCAGGCCCTGCGCCTGCTCGCGGTCTTGCATCCGCTGCTGCTCATCGTTCTGCAGCCGGACCAGGTCCTGGCGAAGGCGCTTGGAGATCGCATCCGCGCGACCCGCCGCGAGGACGAGCGAGTTGACCCAGCTGAGGGCGTCGCCCAGACTCCGCGCTGCCGCTAGCTCGACGATCAGCGTGCGCGGCCGGGTGTAGGAAACGCGGGCCAGCTCGGCCACCTGGGCCCGCTCGACCTCGATTCGCGCGCTTGTCGACGAGATCTCGGTGTCAAGGCGCTGTATCTCGGCGTCCAGCTGCTGCACGCGAGTGGTGTCGTCCGCGATTTCCGTGGACAGCTGGTCGGCACGAGCCTGGTTCGCCGAGATTGAATCGACGAGGCCGGTCTGCATGTCGATCGCATGGCCCAAGCTCGTGCCCAGCCGGTCACGCGCCGCCTGCGCAAGCTGGGAATCGCTGGGGCCCGGCGCCGGCGCGGCAGCCTGAACAGCGGGACTCGGAGCCGCCGCCGGCGCCGCCAGCGCGAGCATGCCGAGGACCGCCAGCGACCACAGGATCTGGCGCATTCGCCTCACCCGACAGGTCACGCGTACGTCGCGGCTCAACGGAGGCTCCTCCGGAAGGCCGCCGACGACGTGATGACCGCGATCGCGGCCCCCGTGGCCAGGACCCCGAACTCTATCGTGGAAGCCACGGCCTGGGTGACGCCGGGAAGAGCGTAGGCGAGCATCCGCGCGTCAATCGCGCCGGCTGCGTCATACAAACCGACCAGCACCAGCGCGGCCAGGGCGCCGGCGAGCATACCGGAGAGCAGACCCTCGAACGTGATCCGCCCGCGCAGCAGCCAGGGCGGCGCCCCCACGAGGTTCATGCTGTCCAGCTCCGCCCGCCGCGCGATGACCACGGCGCGCATCGCACTGGACACCACGAGCAGGCCCACGATCATCAACAGCAGGATGGCGCCGCCCGCCACCACCCAGCCGACGAAAATGGCCCGGCGGAGCCGCGTGTAGACGTCCGGATCGTAGGAGGTGGGGCGCACCGGGTCGGCGGCGCCGTCGCCCGCGGCGAGGCCGACCACCGCTTCCACGTGTCCAAGGCTGTCGACCTGGACCTCGAGGCTGGCCGGAAACGGGTTGGCGTCTGCCAGTCCGGCCAGCTCGGTCAGCCCGGGACGGCTGCGCGCCTCCTCGAGTGCCTTCTCCTTGCTTATGTAGGCGACCGACCTGACGTCAGGCCGCTTCGAAAGGTTCGCGGAGAGGGCGTCGACCTCCTCTTGCGTCGCGCCGTCCTTCAGGTAGACGCGAACTGTCGCCGCGGTCGCGATCTCAGAGCCGGCCGCCGTCTGGACCGCGATCCCGCCGGCGGTGAAGAGCCCGGCCGCGGTCAGCAGCAGCCAAAGCGTCGCGATGGCCGGCACCGCCATCCGCAGCTGGCGAACCCAGCTGTGCATAGCCCCGGCGACCACCACGGCGGCAACGTTGACGACAGGGACCCAGATGCGCCGGCGATCGACCGCGAAGCTGCCGCCGACCTCGTCGTCCGCCCGGCGGGGCGGCCGGGCCGGCCGGGCGGACGGACGGCTCGGGAAGGGCGGAGTGCGGCGCAGACTCCGAACCGGGGTGCGTTCCCGCGAGCCGGCCGTCATGGGCGTGGGCTCCGGCCCACCGGGCGGCCCCCCTCCAGCCGGAAGATCCGGGCCCCCTCGCGGAACGGCCGCGGGTGGTGGGTGGCGATGATCACCGCGATTCCGTGTTTCGCCTGCGCCTCCAGCAGGTCGAAGATCTCGTCAGCCGCCGCGGCGTCAAGCGCGGCGGCCGGGTCGTCGGCGACCAGGACGGCCGGCTGCGGCGCCAGTGCCCGCGCCACCGCCAGCCGCGCCCGCTGACCGCCGGAGAGCTGACCGGGCAAGCGGTTGGCCACCCGCGCCAAGCCGACCTGAGCGAGCCGCTCGCGCGCCCTGTGGCGAGCGGCCCCACCCGGAACCCACAGGTTGTTGACCTGGATGGCGAAGGTGACGTTTTCGAGGGCGCTCATCTCCTCGATCAGTTGGTGCCGCTCGTAGACGGCGCCCACGCGCCTGCGGATCCGCAGCAGCCGACGGCGCCGCGACCATGGACCGACGCCCACTCCAGCGACCGAAACGCGACCCCAGCTCGGCTTCAGGTCCCCGTGAATCAGGCGCAGAAGGCTCGTCTTGCCGGCTTCCATCGGGCCGACGACATAGACGACGTCTCCGGGCCAGATGGCCAGGTTGATTTCCTCGAGCACGTTGCGCCGGCCCAGCCGGAGGCCGGCGCTGACCAGCGAGACGGCTGCCGGGCGGCTGTCGCCGCCGACGGCCGGAATCTGGATCGGCGGCCCGGTTTCCGGCTGCTCGTTTACTCGGCCTGGCCCCGTGCGGGCGCGCGACCGGGTGCGCAGGCTCATCATGTCCAACGACTATCGGGGCAAGTAGCGTTTGCCGCTACCTGACAAATGTCTCGCCCGGGCGGTGCCGATATCCCAGTCCCAGGACACGCTCGGGATGACACGAGACAGCTGTCAGCAAGCGGGCGGTCCCGTTTTCCCTGCCCGCATCGAGGACTCTGAGCCCAGACCTTCCGTCAATGGCGCCTTACAGGAAGCGCCGCGCCAGCCGACCTTTGCTCCACGTGATACGGGCAGGCATACGGTCCACCGAACTCATACGGCTCCGCCGCGCATGGTTGATCGCGGCATCGGCTCTGGTTGCGCTCGTCTCAGCGCTCCCCTCATCGCCCGCACAGGCCAGGGTGGTGGCCGCCGACGCCACGGTGGCCACCAGCTCGATCCGGATCCAGGTCGCGTCGGCCCGCGACAGCGTGAGCAAAAACGGGCCCCGCGCGCTGGCTCCGATTACGAAGTACCGCTGGCTGATCAACCTCGACAACACGGGCGAGCCGAGCAAGGCCGACGACCCGCTTTGCCATCCAAGCTCGAACGCCAAGTATCCGCAGGGCTGCACCTGGCCGTCGGTGCGCTACGCGATGGCGAGCCCGGTCGTGAGCGAGGGCACCCAGGCCGACTGGAACGCAACCCACCCACTCCCCACCTTCGACCCCGGCACCGGCCGGGGGCTGCCCAACAACTGCCCGACCGCCGCCCAGCCAATACATCCCTGCCGGTACCTGGTCACCGTGATGGCCGATGGCTACCAGATGGGCGGCGTCCACTTCGCCGTCCCGATGACCGGCGGCGTCGTCAAGGTCTACCTGAACCCCTATCCGATTCCGCTCGGCACCGTGCGGCTCAAGGTCTTCGATGACTCGCAGCCGACGGACGGCACCTTCGACGAGCAGCGCGAGCAGGGCATCGTGGGATTCCAGGGCTTCCTCGCCGACC
>CAZXGB010000104.1:0-11035 GCA_964640005.1 uncultured Actinomycetes bacterium
TCTTCGTAGTAGGTCGGATGAACTTGAGTCTTCACTTCGTAGATATACCTCTGAGACGGATCGGGAATTCTACCCGAGGAAGCCTGCCAGGGCGGCGGTCTGCATAAAGCCGAAGCCGAGCACCGCCACGAGGCCGAGCCATGCGAAGCCCATCAACCAGCGTGCTCCGATAGGCACCGACTGGTAGTAAGGCGCACGGTCGTTGCGGAACCTCTCGATCACGGTTGGGATCGCCATCACAAGCAGAACGATGAGGAACGGTGAGAAGTAGATGTGCAGGAAGAAGACTGCGAACGCGAGCGCGACTATCCCCAGCACCTGGAACCACTTGGATGCCGCCGAGAGCACCCAACCGCCGTCCAGCATCCCGAACGGGATCATGTTGAACAGGTTCACCAGGAAGCCCCACGCCGCCCAGGCGAGCAGGAACTTGAAGCCGGTTGAGGTGTAGAGCAGGAGCGCGGCGATCGACGCGATCGTCCCCGCGATCGGGCCGGCGATGCCGATCTGAGCCTGGTGCAGTGCGTCCTGCGGATGGCTGCGCTGGAAGATCGCCGCCCCCATGAAGGGGATGAACACCGGAGCCGTCGCCCTCATGCCCTGGCGCCGGATCTCGACGACGTGGCCCATCTCGTGCAGGAAGATCATCACCACGATGCCGCCCGCGGCGACCGGACCGGCGAACAGCGTGTAGGTTCCGAAGCTGATCAGCAGCGTGACGAGCGTTGCCAGCGCCGGGATCTTGAAGAGCAGGATTCCGCCGTACTTGAAGACGGCGAGTACCGCGAGCCCGGCGGTGGTCAACCAGCCAGCGATCCCGCTTCGGTTGCCTCGCGGCTCCGGCTGGCGCTGCGGCTGGTACCAGCCGCCCTGCTGGCCGGCCTGATAGTCAGGGGGAAGGTAGGAAGGCGGCTGATAGGCGCCTGCCTGCGGCTGGCGGGGGTCGGCGCCTGAGTCCGGGTCCCCTTCCGGACGTGGAAAGGTCATTGCCTGTTCCTTATACCCCGCCCGCGAGCCTCATAATCCGGTGGTGCCCGCCTACGTCGTCGCCAGCCTCGAAGTCACCGATCCGGAGGCCTACCAGGCTTACTCTGCGCAGGTCCCGGCCACCGTCGAAGCGCACGGCGGCCGCTTCCTCGTCCGCGGGGGCAACCTCCAGCCGCTGGAGGGCGGCGAGTGGTTCGACTCGCGCCTCGTGATCATCGAGTTCCCGAGTGAGGACGCGGCCCGCGGCTGGTACGAGTCGGAGGAGTATCAGCGGATCCTACCCATCCGGCTGCGGAATTCCAGGGGCAGGCTGGTCCTCGTCAACGGTTACGTCCCGCCCCGGTAGCGAAGCCAGGCGCTGTCCGTCCGGTCACCCGCGCGGGCGGTCACTCGCACCGCGCACTCGGACTGGCCGCAGGTAGCCGGCAAAATCTCGCCCTGACCACCGGTCCCCGGCTGCGCGGTTACGCGATAGCCGGCCCCGGGGTCGATCGTCACCGCCTCCGAGAAGCCGGGCGCGCGTGCCACCTGCACGCACAGCGGCTGGTTCGTCCCCAGCGTCACCGGTCCTGCGGGTGCCAGAAGCCCGAACGTCTCGACGACCTTCTCCACCCGCCCCCGGTCGTATTCGGTGACGATCGGGTTGCCGGCGTGGTCGATCTCCAGGCCCTGCGGCTGTGCGAGGCCGGTCGCGATCGGGCGGACGGTGCCTCCGGCGACGACCTCGAAGAGTCCCGCGAGCGAGATCGAGATCGTGTAAATCCGCCCGTCGGCGCCGCGGGCCACATCGTCGTCGAGCGGTAGGCCGGACGCCACCACCGTGCGCCCGCCGCCGGCGGCTACAGAGTCGACGCGGCCGCCGTTCTCGTCGGACACCAGCACCGACCCGTCGGGCACCGGCCAGGCGCCGGTCGGCCGGGCGAAGCCGGCGGCTGAGCGCTGCACGTGCCCGTCGGCGCCGACCCAGAGCACCGTCCCCCGGGCGCTGTCGGGGACGATCAGGGACCTGCCGTCGGTCGTGATCTGGTCGAGACCCTCCACCCCAGGAACCGGTTGGAGCTGCAGGAAGGGCGAGACGCCTCCGTCGGGAGCCAGCACGACCACGCGGTCGTTCAGCTGGTCGGCGACGTACAGCGTGCCTCCGAGCCGCGCCATCCCCTCCACTTCCCGCACCGTGCCCGGCAGCTGATGGATCGCCGGCTGGTCACCCAGAGCGTAGATGTGCCCGGTCGAGTACTGGCCGATCAGGAGGCGGTCCCCATCCATCAGGAGGTCCTCAGCAGCCGGCAGGCCGTCCGCCAGCACCACCAGCGGCAGCGACGACTGGACGCCGGCGGCGCCGGCCGGCGACTGCGCGACGACGCATGGCCCGGCGGGCGTCGCCGCCGGTGCGGGCGTCGTGCTATGGGCGGGCGAAGGCGGCGACGATGAGCTGGCAGGTGTGCAAGCAGCCGTCAGCAGCAGTGCCGCAGGGACCAGGAGACGCCGGAGCGTCAGCCCGGCTCCCCGACCCTGTGATGGCGAGTGGTTACTCGCCTGACGACCGCGCGACGGGTTGACATCGTCAGCGAGTGCGTCTCCGCGTAGAGACTACCGAACCAGACCCCAGGCAGCAGCTGCCCGCCGGTGATCCCGGTCACCGCGCAGACGACGTCCGGCGGTGAAAGCTCGGTCACGCTGTACTTGCGCCCGATGTCGCTGCCTGCCAGCCCTCGTTCCTCTTCGTTGCGAGGCCAGAGGCGCGCCTGCAGGTCACCGCCGAGCGAGCGCACGAGCGCGGCCGCGATCAGCGTCTCCTGGAGACCGCCGATGCCGACCAGGGCGTCAACGCCGGTCCCGTCGTACGCAGCCATCGCCGCACCCGCGATCTCGCCCTCCTCGAGGAGCAGGATTCGGGCTCCCGCCGCGCGCACCTCGTCGACAATGTCCTGGTGCCGAGGGCGGTCGAGCAGCGCCACGGTCAGGTCGGAAACGCGCGCGTCACGCGCGAAGGCGATCCGCCGAAGGTTGTCAGTGAGGCTGTCGTCGAGGTCCACGGCACCCCTGGCCGCCGCCCCCACCACGATCTTCTCGACGTACCAGACGGCGGGCAGCGAGGGGACGCTGTCGCGTTCGCAGGCAAAGAGCACTGAGATCGCGTTGTGCATGCCTCGGGCGACGAGGCTCGCTCCCTCCACCGGATAGACGGCAAGGTCGAGCGTGGGCGCTTCCTCGGGCCCGACGACTGAGCCGGGCGAGAGCACCCGGTCGCCTCGCGAGCCGAGGACGATGCGGCCGCGGAAGCCGACCGCCTCCAGCTCGTTCAGCATTGCCGATGCCGCGACCTGCTTGACGCGGTCGGCGTCGGCACGACCGAGCAGGCGAGCCGCCGCCATCGCCGCCATCTCGCTGACCTGAACCAGGCCCAGCGAGAGCCCGCCGCGGACGTCGTGGAAGGACACGCGAGCGCCGACGCCGGGGTCCATGGACTTCGCTACTGCAGCGACTCCGGTTGGGCTTCGGTGGCTTGCAGCTCCATCTGGTCGATGCCGCTGCGGGTGACCGCCGATCCGATGAAGTCGCGAAACAGCGGGTGGGGCCGCATCGGCCGGGAGCGGAACTCGGGGTGGAACTGACTGGCCACGAACCAAGGATGATCGGCCAGTTCGATGATCTCCACCAGCCGTCCGTTGGGCGACTGGCCGCTGAAGATCATCCCCGCGTCCTGGAGCAACTCGCGGTATTCGTTGTTGAACTCGAACCGATGCCGGTGCCGCTCGTAGACGACCTCCTCGCCGTAGGCGGCGTAGGCCTTGGTCCCGGGCTGCAGCCGGCAGGGATAGAGTCCGAGCCGCATCGTCCCCCCCAAGTTGGCGACATCGCGCTGCTCTGGCATCAGGTCGATGACCGGGGTCGAGGTGAAGGCGGCGAACTCGGTCGAGTTGGCGTCCGGCGCCTCCAGCACCTCGCGCGCGAAGTCGATCACGGCGCACTGCATGCCCAGGCAGAGGCCCAGGTAGGGAATCCGGTGGTGACGTGCATAGCGGGACGCCTGCACCTTGCCCTCGATTCCCCGGTAACCGAACCCGCCCGGGACTACGATCCCCGCCACGCCACGCAGGAGTGCGGAGTCTCCCTGGTCGAGCTTCTCTGAGCTGATCCAGCGGACGTCGACGTCGACGCCGTGGTGGAGGCCGGCGTGATACAGGGACTCGATCACGCTCAGGTAGGCGTCGGGCAGCGCGACGTACTTCCCGACCACCGCCACCGGCACCTTGCCGCGCGGACGCCGCTGGCGCTCGATGACCTCCAGCCAGGGCCCGTGATCGGGCTGATGCTCGGGCGTGTCGAGCCCGAAGTGCGCGGCGATCAGGCGGCCCAAACCCGATTCCTCGAGGAGCATCGGCACCGCGTATATCGACTCCACGTCGGGCACCGAGATCACGGCCTCGCGCGGCACGTCGCAGAAGAGGGCGATCTTGTCCTTGAGGTCGTTGTCGATCGGCTCCTCGCAGCGGGCGACGATCGCGTCGGGTGTGATCCCGATGCCGCGGAGGGCGTGGACGGAGTGCTGGGTCGGCTTGGTCTTCATCTCGCCATGGATGGCAGGGATCAGCGAGACGTGGACGTAGAAGACGTTCTCCCGCCCGAGGTCGTTCTTGAGCTGGCGGATCGCCTCCAGGAAGGGCAGCGACTCGATGTCGCCCACCGTTCCTCCGACCTCGACCACGACCACTTCGGCCTGCCCGTCCCGGGCGGCGCGGATGATCCGCTCCTTGATCTCATTGGTCACGTGCGGAATGACCTGCACTGTCGCGCCCAGGTAATCGCCCCGGCGTTCCTTGGCAATCACCTCGGAGTAGACCTTTCCGGTGGTCACGTTGGACGCGGCCGACAGGTTGGTGTCCGTGAACCGCTCGTAGTGACCGAGGTCGAGGTCGGTCTCAGCGCCGTCGTCGGTCACGAAGACCTCGCCGTGCTGGTACGGGCTCATGGTGCCCGGATCGACGTTGAGGTAAGGGTCGAGCTTCTGGAGGGTCAGCTGGAGGCGGCGCGCTTTCAGGATGTTCCCGATCGATGCCGCCGTGATGCCCTTTCCGAGCGAGCTGACTACACCGCCGGTCACGAAGACGAACTTGGACAAGACCTAGACCCCCTGCGGTTTTTGCAATGGTACCGAGGTTTTGGACGCCGGCACAGACCTTTGTAAAACCAAGCTATCGTGACCCAAGAAGGCCAAATTCCAAACATTTGCTGGGGAATATCGCCGCAAGCACGCCCTCCTGGGGCCGTTTTTCAAATGGTGAGCCCGGCAACGGCAAAGCTGACCGACGTCCTCACGGACGGAGGCGCGACCCTTGGAGAGGGGAGGGAGATCACGATCGCCAGTCCGGGCTCACCTTTCGACCGCATGCACGGGCGCGTGGAGGACGTGACCAGCCACGGACTCGTGCTCGTCTCAATTCCGGGCAAGGGTTTCCTGCAGCTCCTGCCCAACGAAGTCCGCGCCAACTAGACGCAAGTCCCGGCTAGGCGGGCTTTGCGTCCAGCAGCACCACGCGCGTGGTCTCCGTCTCCCCGCTCGTCGCCTGTACTGACAGCTTGGCCATGGGCTCGGCCTCGGTGACACCCATCTCGCGCAGGAACCGGTCGACCGGCTCCAGCTGTGGCTTGATGTTTGGCAGCGCGTAGTGCATCGGCACGACGTTGCGCGGTTCCACCTGGCGGACGACCTCGGCCGCCCGCGAGGCGTCGAGGGAGGTCCCACCCCCTACCGGGGCCAGGAGCACGTCGATGGTGCCGAGCGCGTCCAGGATGTCGTCGTCCAGCCGGTGCCCGAGATCGCCCAGGTGGCAGATGCGAACGTCGTCGACCTCGATGACGAAGACTGTGTTGCGACCGCGCTCCGCTCCCCGCGCGTTGTCGTGGTAGGTCGGAAACCCGGTCACCGTGATGCCCGCCACCTCGTACTCGCCGGGGGTGTCGACCAGCCGCGCGTCCTTCACCGCCTGGACGTAGCTGTGGTTGTCGTGGGCGTGGCTGACCGTGACCAGGTCGCCCTCGAGTTTGGGCAGCTTGAGCCCGAATGACGGCGGGTAGGGGTCGGTGACGGCGACGGCGCCGCGGCCCCGCAGCCGAAAGCAGCCGTGGCCGAGCCAGGTGACGTCCAAGCGAATCCTCCTTTTACATGCGGTCCGGCGCAGAGACGCCTACGAGGCTGAGCGCGCTCTTAAGAGTGTGACGAGCGGCGCGCGCCAGCTCCAGGCGCGCGCGGGTCATGTCCGGCCGGTCCTCGACCACCATTCGGTAGGACCAGTCCCGGTTACCGGCCTGGTAGAAGCCGTGAACGGCGTCGGCCAGGTCGTGGATGTAGTACGGGATCCGATGCGGCTCCATCTCGCGAGCCGCGTCCTCCACCGTCTCCGGCCAGTAGGCCACCTGGCGGGCCAGGTCGAGCTCCCACGGATTGGTCAGCAGGGACACGTCCGCCTCCGCCGGCAGGTCGGCCGCGTGCTCGGCCGCAAAGTTCTCCACGTTGGCCAGCCGGGCGTGCGCGTACTGCGCGTAGTAGACCGGGTTCTCGTTGCTCTGCGAGAGCGCGAGCTCGAGGTCGAACTCCATCATGGCGTCCGGCGAGCGCATGAGGAAGAAGTAGCGGACGACATCGGGCCCGACCTCGTCGACCAGATCGTCGAGCTCGATGAAGCGGCCCGCGCGCTTGGACATGCGGCCGTCCTTGAGGTTGACGATCTGGTTCAGGATCACGATCAGCCGGTCGCCCCCGATGCCGAGCGCGTCGCAGGCGGCCTTCATGCGGGGCACGTAGCCGTGGTGGTCGGCGCCCCAGACGTCGACCACGCGGTTGAAGCCGCGCACCTCGAACTTGCTGAGCAGGTAGCCGAGGTCGGAGGCGAAGTAGGTGGGCTCGCCGTTGGACCGGATGACCACCCGGTCATCGTCGGGAACCACCCCCTCGCCGAGCTCCGGCCGGAACCAGAGCGCCCCCTCCCTCTCCACCAGCTGGCCCGACCTTTGGAGCCGCTCGATCGCCTTCTGGGGCAGACCCTCCTCCCAGAGCCGGCTCTCGTAGTACCACTCGTCGTAGACCACGCCGAGCCGCCTCACGCTCGCGTCCAGCCTCTCGACCATGCGGTCGATCGCGAAGCGCCGCAACCTGGGCTCCGCCTCGTCGTGCGGAAGCTCCTCGATCCCGGGCAGGGCCGCCCGTGCTTGCTCGGCAAGCTCGGCAACGTAGGCGCCCTGGTAGCCGCGTTCGGGCGGGTCCTGGCCGTGGAGCCGCGCGTACACGCTCTCGCCGAAGAGCCGCGCCTGCGTGTTTTGGTCGTTGACGTAGTACTCCCGCTCGACGGCATGTCCGGTGAACTCGAGCAGGCGGCTGAGCGCGTCGCCGAGCACCACGCCGCGGCCGTGGCCGATGTGGAGCGGCCCGGTCGGATTGACGCTCGCGAACTCGACCTGCATCTTCTCTCCGCCACCGATGTCGCTGGCACCGTAGTCCGGGCCCGTTGCCGCCACCTCGCGCACCAGCCCCTGCAGCCACTCAGGCTGGAGGCGGAAGTTGACGTAGCCACCCACCGCCTCGGCCACCGCCTCCGGCACATCGATTCGCTCGGCAAGGTCGCGCGCGATCTCCTGCGGTGGCCGCCGCAGGACGCGCGCGAGCTTGAGGCCGGCGCCGCTGGCGTAGTCCCCGTGCTGCCGCTGGCGTGCGCGCTGGAGCTCGAGGTCGGGCACCTCATCGACGCCCAACGAGCGCGCCGCCGCTTCGAGTGCGGCCTGCAGCCGGTCACGAACCGTCACCGGCATACAGGTCTTCCGCCTTGCAGCGTCAGCTCGACCTGGTTCGAGGCACCCCCGCGGGTGAACGAAACGACCGCGCGCTGCGCGGGCTTGTAGCGGGTCCGGAGAAGCTGGATCAGCGGGTGCGCGGCATCGAGCTTGTTGTCGTCGATCTGCGTCAGCACATCTCCCACCTTGAGACCAGCGGCCTCAGCAGCGCTGCCCGCCTGCACGGCGAGGACCAGGCCGCCGGCCGGAACTCCGCGCAGCGCGGCCTGCTCCGGCGACAGGTCGGTGGTCTCGACGCCCAGGTCGGCCACCTGCAACTGGCCAGACTGCACGATCTGCTCGACAACCGGCTGCACGCTGTTCGAGGAAAGGGCGAAAGCGCCGCCGGCCGCGCCGGTGGCGACGTTCATCCCGACCACCTGCCCGCCAACGTTGAGCAGCGGGCCGCCCGAGGTGGAGCCGTCGACCGCGGCGTCGGACTGAATGGTGTCGGAGTAGAAGCTGGGGCCGCGTGGCACGGTTCCCACGACTGTGTGCGAGCGGTGAATGGCGCTGACGATGCCCTTGGTGGCGAGGGTTTCGCCGTACGGACCGCCGAGCGCGACCACCGTCTGCCCCACCTTGAGTGCCGAGCTGTCGCCAAAGCTGAGGGTTGGCAGATTCGCCACTCCGTCGATCTTGAGCACAGCGACTCCGGTAGCGCAGTCGTAGTCGACCACCCGCGCGTCCCGCCGTTTGCCCTCACCCGGAAGCAGCACGCTGAGGGTGGCCGAGTTGGCGACCACGGCGACGCTGGTTGCGATGAAACCGTCCGTCGTGACCAGGAACCCGGAGCCGTAGGTCTGGCCGCGCTCGTCCGTGACGATTGTGACCACAGCCGGCAGCGCGCGGATCGTCACCTGGCCGATAGCCGATTCCTCGGTCAGCTGGACGCGGCTGCCGAGGTTCAGCTCCTGGGGATTGGTGCGGGATTGCAGCCGGAGGACGCCATACGTCACGCCGGCGGCGACGGTGCCGGCCAGCAGCACGGCGATCAGAACGATGGCCACAATGGACCGGGCCGAAAGCCGCGCGCGGCCCGGCTCGGGACCCGCCGCCGTCGAGCGTGATTCGGCCCCGGCGGGCTCGATCACTGATGGGATTCTAGTTGGCGGCGATGCGGGTACCAGGTGAGCACCAGCTGAGGGTTGTCGCCAAAGCCCACAGACCGGTAGAGATTGACGGCCGCCTCGTTGTCAGCTCGGGTCCAGACGTAGCCGAGCGTCACCCCCCGCTCGCGGAAAAGACGGACGGCGCTCGCGAGCAGGGCCCGGGCGACGCCGCGGCTGCGGTGCTCAGGGGCGACGAAGAGCTCCGCGATCTCGCCCTCCAGGCCCGTCCCGGGGTCGAAGAGGACGCACCAGCAGAAACCCGCCAGGCCCTCCCCCTCGCGGACGGCGAGGATCACGTTCTCGCCGCTGAAGCGCGGGTCGATCTCCTCGATGGCGTCCGCCATCTCTTTCTCGGTCAGCTGCGGGTGGTCGGCGAAGTGCGGCTGCTCGGAGAGGTAGAGCTGGAGGAGAAGCGGCTTGACGAGCTTGTAATCCGCCGCGGCCAGCTGCTCGACGGCTGGTTCAGGCATCCGGTTGGATGGTAGGCGACAAGTAGAATCGGGAGCCGCGCCGACGTAGCTCAGCCGGTAGAGCAACCGCCTCGTAAGTGGTAGGTCGGGGGTTCGAATCCCCCCGTCGGCTCCACAGTCGCCTGATAAAAAAAGGGCCGCGGGCAGTGCCCGCGGCCCTTCAAACTGTTCGGCCTTACTTGACCTCGCGGTAGTCGGCGTCGACGACGTCGTCGTCAGGATGCTGCTTCGGCTGCTCGCCAGGCTCGCCCTCTGGGCTCGTCGCGCCCGCACCCGCACCCTGGTAGATGTGCTGGCCGACCTTCTGCAGTGATTCGTTGAACTCGTCCATCGTCCGCCGCAGGGCGGAGACGTCCGAGCCCTTGGCGGCTGAACGCAGCGCCTCCATCTTCGACTCGACCTCCGTCTTGACGTCGGCCGGGATCTTGTCGGCGTTCTCCTTGAGCACCTTCTCCGCCTGGTAGACCATCTGGTCCGCCTGGTTGCGGAGCTCGACCTCCTCGCGCTTCTGCCGGTCCTCGGCGGAGTGCGACTCCGCTTCCTTGACCAGCCGCTCGACCTCGTCCTTGTTCAGGGTCGAGGAGGCGGTGATCGTCACCGACTGCTCCTTGCTCGTCCCCAGGTCCTTGGCCTTGACGTTGAGGATGCCGTTGGCGTCGAGGTCGAAAGAGACCTCGATCTGAGGCATGCCGCGCGGCGCCGGCGGAATGCCGTCCAGGTGGAAGCGTCCCAGCGTCCGGTTGTCCCGCGCGAACTCGCGCTCACCCTGCAGGACGTGCACCTCGACCGACGTCTGGTTGTCGGCCGCCGTGCTGAACGTCTGCGAACGGGTGGTCGGGATCGTGGTGTTCCGATCGACAAGCTTGGTGAAAACACCGCCCAGCGTCTCGATGCCGAGAGAGAGCGGCGTCACATCGAGCAGGAGGACGTCCTTGACCTCGCCCTTGAGGACGCCGGCCTGGATCGCCGCTCCAACCGCCACCACCTCGTCCGGGTTGACGCCCTTGTGCGGCTCCTTGCCGCCGCAGAGCTCCTTGACCAGCTGCTGCACGACCGGCATGCGGGTGGAACCACCCACCAGCACGACTTCGTCGATGCGCTGGGGAGTCATGCCCGCGTCCTTGAGAGCAGCCAGGAAGGGCGCCTTCAGGCGCTCGGTCAGATCGGCGGTCAGCGACTCGAAGCGGGCGCGCGTGAGCGTCATCTCGAGGTGCTTGGGACCGTTCTGATCGGCGGTGATGAAGGGCAGGTTGATCGTCGTCTCGAGCCGGCTCGAGAGCTCGATCTTGGCGCGCTCGGCGGACTCGGTCAGCCGCTGCAGCGCCTGCGGGTCGGCCTTGAGGTCGATCCCGTTCTCCTTCTTGAACTCGTCGGCCAGCCAGTCGACGATCTTGCGGTCGTAGTCGTCGCCGCCGAGGTGGGTGTCACCGTTCGTCGACTTGACTTCGAAGACGCCGTCGCCGACCTCCAGTACGGACACGTCGAAGGTGCCGCCGCCGAGGTCGAAGACGAGAATCGTCTCGTTCTCCTTCTTCTCCAGCCCATAGGCGAGGGACGCCGCGGTGGGCTCGTTGATGATGCGGAGGACGTTCATGCCCGCGATCTGGCCGGCGTTCTTGGTCGCCTGGCGCTGAGAGT
>CAZXGB010000105.1:0-10935 GCA_964640005.1 uncultured Actinomycetes bacterium
ACCCCGGCGCCGACGCCAACTGCAACTCCGACGCCGGCTCCAACCCCCACGGCCGCCCTCCCGCCCGCGCCGCCGTTGGCCGAGGCGCCGGTCGGGCCGGGCGCGATGCCGGCGTTCGAGGCCTCCCCGTCGCCCTCGCCGGCCACCTCCGCGAGCCCCTCGGCGACGCCGAGCCCGATCCCGTCCGCCTCGCCGAGCGTGTCCTCGACCCCGGTTGCGCCGGTGCCGTCCGGGAACCCATCCCGTGGACTGCCACCTCTGCTCGTCTACGTCGTGGCAGCGGCGGCAGCTCTGCTGCTGGTGGGCGGCGGCGGCGGGGCGGCGCTCTGGCTGAGGCGGAGGTGAGAACACGATGACCCGCCTCCTGGCGGTCGCGGCCGCTGCCCTTGCCCTCGCGGCGGCGGCAGCCACCACGCCGGGGGGCGCCGCTCATCCGAAATGCGTTGAGGCGGCCGGCGAGCACCATGTCGCCATCGTGGTCGAGCACGGAACCGGTGCCACGCTGACCCGCTGCGTGCCCTTCACCGCGGACTCGATCACGGCGCAACAGGCGATGGACCTGAGCGGCATCGAGTACCAGACGGCCTCGTACGGCGGCGGCCTGGGCGCCGCCGTCTGCCAGATCGACTACGAACCAGAGACCTACCCGCCGGGGTGCTGGACGTCGACAAGCCCTTACTGGGCGATGTTCGTCTCGCGGGCGGGGGGCGGCTGGGCGGTATCGCAGCGCGGCCTCTCCTCGCAAACGCTCCAGGACGGCGACGCCCTCGGCTGGCACTACGTGCCCCAGAGCGGGTCGGGCGGCGGACCGCCGCCTTCGCCGGCAGGGGTGTGCGCACAGCAAGCGGCTCCGCCCCCGGTGACCGCCCCGCCCCCGGCTGCTGCTGGGCCGCAGCCGCCAGCCCCGGCGCCGGAGACCGGTCCGGGCGCGGCCCAGCCGTCAGCCGGGACGCCCGCCCCGCCGGGCACGGCTGCCACGCCGGAAGTGGTCGGATCTGTGCCGAGCGATTCGCCTTCGGGTAAGCCGGTCCCGGCGCCGGCCGTTCGCCGCTCGCGGCCCGCGGACACTGTCGACCTCGGCATTCTCACGGCCTCGCTGGGTGGGGGAGCCCTGCTCGGGCTGCTCGTCCTGCAACTGATCGCGGTGAGGCTCCGCTCGTGAGCACGCGCGCGCTGGCGGCCTGGTCGGCGTCCGCGGTCACGGTCAGCCTCTGCACGACCAACCCGGTGTACCGGCTGCTCGTGGCTCTGGTCGCCGCCAACCTGCTCGTCGCCCGGCTGCCCGCAGGCCGCAGCCTCCGGCCTCTGGCGGCCGGCCTCGCCCTGGCGTGCGCATTCTCGGTGCTCCTCAACCTGCTGCTGGCGCACACCGGCCGCGACGTGCTCTTGCGGCTCCCGGAGTGGATGCCGGTCGCCGGCGGCCCGGTCACCCTGGAGTCGGGAGCGTTCGGCGTCCTGACCGGACTCGGTATCGCGGCGGCTGTGCTGGCGGTCGCCCCACTGTCGCTGCTGCGCGACCCCGCCGACATCGTGGCCGTCCTCCCACGCGCCCTGGCCGCCACCGGCACCGCGGTCGCGGCCGCGCTCAACCTGGCGCCAGCGCTCGCGCGCTCGTTCACAGCCGTTCGCGATGCGCAGCGCATGCGCGGCTGGCGCCCGCGGGGACCGGCGAGCTGGGCAGACCTGCTCGTCCCGGTCGTGCTGACCGCTCTCGACGACTCCGTGCAGCTGGCAGAGGCGATGGAGGCGCGTGCCTATGGCGCCGGTCCCCGTACCCGAGCCCCCGGCGATCGCTGGGAGCGGCGCGACGCGCTGGCGGTGGCGGTCGCGCTGGGGGCGGCCGGCGTCTTCGTCGCGGCGCGGCTCACCGGAATGGCGCCCGACTGGTATCCGTACCCTGCGCTGACCCCGCCGCCGGTCAGTCCCCTGCTCGTCCTCGCGTGCCTCGCGCTCGCCCTACCGACGCTGTCGTGGAGATCGCGAACCTCGACCGCCTGACCTACTGGTACCCGGAGGCGGCGCAGCCTGCGCTGGCAGGCATCACCATCTCCGTGGAGGACGGCTTGACGCTGCTCACCGGACCGTCGGGTGGCGGTAAGTCGACGCTGCTGCGGACGCTGAACGGCCTCGTCCCGCACTTCCACGGCGGCCGCTGGGCGGGCTCCGCGAGGGTCGGATCGCTCGATGTGATCGAGACCGCGACCGCCCGGCTGGCCCGAGAGGTCGCGTTCGTCTTCCAGGACCCGGAGCGGCAGGCGGTGGCGGCAACCGTCGAGGCCGAGGTCGCCTTCGGCCTCGAGAACCTGGGCGTCACAGCGGAGGAGATCCCGGGCCGGGTGGGGGAGGCGCTCGAGCGCGCGGGCGCAGCTCACCTGCGCGGACGCAGGCTGGCGCAGGTGTCCGGTGGCGAGCGGCAGCGCGTCGCGGTCGCCGCCGCACTGGCGTCGCGGCCGCGCCTCCTCGTCCTCGACGAGCCGACGTCGCAACTCGACCCCGCCGGTGCAAGCCTCGTGTTTGAGGCCTGCCGGCGGGTGGCGGCCGCGGGCACGGCCGTCGTCGTCGCCGAGCACCGGCCCTGGCTCTTTCCGGCCGCGACCGCCCGCCTGCACCTGGAGGCCGGCCGGCTGGCGCCGCCCCCGCCCGTCGTGGAGCAGGCCTGGCCGCGCCGGCCGGCACCGGGCGCGGTCCTCTGGTCGGTCGAGGGGCTGCAGGCGGGCTTCGGCCGGCGTGTCGTGGTCGAGGTGCGCTCGCTTTCCGGCCGTGCCGGCGAACTGCTCGCCGTCACCGGGCCCAATGGCTCCGGGAAGACCACGCTGCTGCGGACACTCGCCGGCCTGCTGCGGCCGCTCGCCGGTAGGGTCGAGCGCCCCACGGGCCGGACCGCGTACCTGCCCCAGGACCCGGCGGCTCTGCTCCACCGCCCGACGGTCGCCGACGAGGTGCGCTACAGCCTGCGTCTCGCTGGCGAGGAGGCCGGCGACCGAAAGGTGGACGAGGTCATCCGGGAGTTCGGGCTTGCAGAGGTGGCCGCCCGCTACCCGCGAGATCTCAGCGGCGGCCAGCGCGAGCGGGCGGCGCTGGCCGCGGTGCTGGCTGCCACTCCCCACCTGGCGCTGCTCGACGAGCCGACGCGGGGTATGGACGCGGCCGCCCTCCACGCGCTGTTGGTGGCGGTCGAGCGCGTCACCTCCCGCGGCGGATCGGTCGTGATCGCGACTCACGACGAGCGCCTGGCGGCGGCGGCCGACCGCCGGGTGCGCGTCGATGGAGCGGTAGTGGAGGCGGTGGCATGATCGTCCTCGCGGTGTGCGCGATCGGCGCCGCGCTGTTCCTCTGGCCCTTCCTCGGCCTCCCCCTGCCCGGCGCCGAGACCGCTCTCGCGCTCGCGCTGGGCGCGATCGGGGGGATGAGCCTGATCGAAGTCGCGACCCGCCGGCTGGAAGCGCGCCGGCTGGCGCTGCTGGCGGCGCTCGCGGCCGTCGATGCGGCTCTGCGGATGGCGCTCATCACCGGCGTCGGGGGCTTCAACCCGATCTTCTTTCCGATCCTGTGCGCGGGCTTCGTGATGGGGCCCACCTTCGGCTTCCTCGTCGGCGCCCTCTCGCTGGCCGTCTCCGCGCTCGCCACCGGCGGCATCGGGCCCTGGCTGCCCTACCAAATCTTTGCCGCCGGCTGGGTGGGATTGGCGTCAGGCGTGCTCGGGCTGAGCATGCGCGGGCCTCTGCGCCACCGCCATACCCTGCTACTGGCGGCGGTCGGCCTCGTGATGGGGTTCGTGTTCGGCGCGGCCATGGACGTTTGGGACTGGACGGCCTACTACCGTGGCGCGGCGGGATTCGGGTGGATGCCGGGGCTTCCGCCGCAGGAGGCCCTGCGCCGCTTCGGCACCTTCTACCTGACGACGTCGGCGGTCTATGACTCATTCCGCGGCGTCGGAAACGCCCTGATGATCCTCTTCTTCGGGGCGCCGGTGCTGATGGCGCTGCGCCGGTTGCGGCTCAGGATGACTTTCGAGAGGATCCCGCTGCAGTCACTAGACTCGGCGCTGAGGTGAAGGCTTCCACATACCCGTTGCTGGCGGCTGAGGAGGCGGCCGCGATCGTGCTCGAGCGGACGCCCGTCCTGCCCGCCGAGCGGGTGCGACTGATGGACACGCCGGGGCGCGTGCTCGCCGAGGACCTGCTCTCGCCGGTCGACCTGCCGCGCTTTCCCTCGAGCGCGGTCGACGGGTACGCCCTGCGGGCGGCCGAGGGTGGTGGCATCCTGCGGGTTGCCGGCGAGTCGGCGGCCGGCCGCCCGTTCTCCGGCCGCCTGGAAAAGGGTTGGGCCGCTCGGATCCTGACCGGCGGAGTGCTGCCGGAGGGGGCGGACACCGTCGTGATGGTGGAGGACACCGAGCCGGTTGGAGAAGCCGTGCGGGTGCCGGCTGCACTCAGCCCGGGCGCCAACTTCCACGCGGTCGGAGCCGACCTCCGCCGAGGCGAGCTCGTCGTGGCCGCGGGTACCCCTCTCGGTGCGGCGGAGATCGGGCTGGCGGCGGCGGTCGGATTGGGCGAGCTGCCGGTCCACCGCCGGCCGCGCGTCGCCCTGATGTCCACCGGGGACGAGCTGGTCGAGGCAGGGCAGCCGGTCGGCCCCGGACAGATCCCGGACTCCAACCGCTGGGCGCTGCTGGCGGCGCTGCGCGAGGCGGGGGCGGAGGTAGAGGTGCTGGGAATCGCCCCCGACCGGCCGGAACCGCTGCGCGAGCTGGTCGTGGATGCGCTCACGCGAAACGAGGTCCTGCTCACCTCCGGCGGCGTCTCCGTGGGGACGCATGATCTCGTGAAGCCGCTCCTGGAGTCGCTCGGTGAGGTCCACATCGGCCGCGTCAAGCTGAAGCCCGGCAAGCCGTTCACATTCGCCACCCTCCGCGAGGGTCGCGTCGCATTCGGTCTGCCAGGCTTCCCGGTTTCGTCGCTGGTCACGTTCGAGGTCTTCGTCCGGCCGGCACTGCGCAAGATGCAGGGCTTTGCGCGGCTGCAGCGGGCGTCGCTGCCCGTGCGCCTTGGCTACTACGCGCGGGCGGCGGGCGATCGCACCGAGTACCAGCGGGTCACCCTGCACCGCGAGGGTGACGAGCTGGTCGCGCAGACGACCGGCTCGCAATCGTCGTCGCGATTGATGTCCCTGGCGGGCGCCCAGGCGCTGGTGCGCGTGCCGCCAGGGGACGCCGGGCTGGCCCGGGGAACGATCGTCGAGGCGCTGATACTCGATCTGCCGTGAGCGGGCCCTACGCGCTCATGTGGTCGAGCGGCAAGGATTCGGCGCTCGCGCTCGACCGCGCCCGCCGAGCCGGGCTCGACGTGCGGACGCTGCTGACGTTCTTCGATCCCGAGACCGATCGCATCCGCTTCCACGCAACCCGGCGTGAACTGGTGGATGCCCAGGCGGCGGCCACGGGCTTGGAGCTGCGGCTGGTGGCGGCGCCCTGGCCGGAGATGCCCCGCCGGCTCGAGGTGGTGCTCGCGGAGCTCGCCGGCGCCGGGTTCGAAGGCGTCGTGCTGGGCGATATTCACCTGGCCGATGTGCGAGCCTGGTACGAGGCGCGCGTTCGCGCCGCCGGCCTCGAGCACGTCGAGCCGATCTGGGGGGAGGCGCCGCAGGCGCTGCTGGACGAGTTCGTGCTCTCGGGTGGCCGGGCGGTGGTCACCTGCGTGGACTGCTCGCGCTTGGCCCCGGACTGGTTGGGCCGGGTGGTCGACCCTGACTTTGCCCAGGAGATCGCCGCCTCGGGAGCCGATCCTTGCGGCGAGAACGGCGAATACCACTCGTTCGCCTTTGCCGGACCGGCCTTCCGGCGGCCCGTGCGCTGGGTGGCGGGGGAGACCCACAGCGACGGGCGCTTCTTACAGCTGGACCTGACCGCAGCGAGCTAGCGCGCCATGGCCGGTCGGCGCCGGTGCGAGCCGGAATTACGTGCATGCGCCCGCCGATTCACGCTTTCTCGAGCCTTCGACTGGTGGATACGCCCGCCGATTCGCCCTTTCGGCGTGCCGCTCAGGAGTCAGCCGACCGGCGGGCGGAGGCAGTCCCGGGTGAGGTCGGAGACCCGGGTGCAGCCCATCAGTGCCAGGGTCCGGCGGAGTTCGCTGGTGAGCATCTGAATGACGGACGCGACGCCCGCCTGGCCGGCCACGGCCAGGCCGTACAGGTAGGGTCGGCCGATCATGCAGGCGCGCGCGCCGAGCGCCAGCGCCTTGGCCAGGTCGGTGCCCCGCCGCACGCCGCCGTCGAAGATCACCTCGGCCCGGGCGCCCACTGCTTCGACCACCTCGGGCAAGGCGTCGAGGGATGCCGGCGCGCTGTCCAGCTGGCGGCCGCCATGGTTGGACACGATGACCGCGTCCGCCCCGTGCTCGATCGCGAGCCGCGCGTCGGTGGCGCACATCACGCCCTTCACGGCCAGCGGGCCCTTCCAGAGCGCGCGCAGCCACTCCAGGTCGCGCCAGGTGACCGTAGGGTCGAAGAGGCTGTTCACCAATGGGGAGAGCGCGAAGGGGCTGAGCGCCGTGGCCGGCCGGGCCGCCACCACATTGGCGAACTGGACGCGCGGCCCGCGCGCGATCGACCACAGCCAGCGCGGGCGGCGCACCGTGTCGAGGGCACTGCGGAGGGTGATCCGGGGCGGAATCGTCGCCCCGTTGCGGAGGTCACGCTCCCGCTGGCCGAGCACCGGCGTGTCGAGCGTCACCAGCAACGCCTTGTAGCCCTCCGCCTGGGCGCGCTCGACGAGACCTCTGGTGATCTCCCGGTCCCTCCACACGTAGAGCTGGAACCAGTGGTCGCCCGGGGCTTCGGCCGGGATCTCCTCAAGGGTCACGGCGGACATGCAGCTGGCCGTGAAGACGACCCCTGCCTCGACGGCCGCGCGGGCGGCGGGAATCTCGCCGCGCGAGGTGGCCATGCCGCAGAGACCCGTCGGAGCCAGGATCAACGGGGCGGCCAGCGGCTTCCCGAGCACGGTGGTGGCGAGGTCGATGCTGGAGACGTCCACGCCCACGCGCGGAATGAGCGCGTAGCGTTCGAAAGCGGCCCGGTTGCGGCGCAGCGTGACCTCGTCCTCGGCCGCGCCATCGATGAAATCGAAGACCGCCCGCGGGAGCTTGCGCCGGGCGCGCGTCCGGAGCTCGTCTATGTTGACGGCCACACGTCAAATCCTAGCCGTACGAACGAGTGTTCGAAGTAGAATCTAAGCCTTCGCATGGCCGCTCCTCGTTTCGACATCCAGGCTCCCTTCGCGCCCGCCGGCCACCAGCCCAACGCCATCGCTGAGGTCACGGAGGGCTTTCGCTCAGGGCTCAAGGAACAGACCCTGATGGGCGTCACCGGCTCCGGCAAGACCAATGTGATGGGCTGGGTGATCCAGGAGCTGGCGCGGCCGACGCTGGTCCTGAGCCCGAACAAGACCCTCGCCGCTCAGCTCTGCGCCGAGTTCAAGCGCCTGTTTCCGAACAACGCCGTCGAGTACTTCGTCAGCTATTACGACTACTACCAGCCGGAGGCGTACATCCCGCGCTCCGACACCTATATAGAGAAGGACTCGAGCCGGAACGAGGAGATCGACCGCCTCCGCCACTCTGCCACCAGCTCCCTGCTCACCCGGCGAGACGTGATCGTCGTCGCCAGCGTGAGCTGCATCTACGGCATCGGTTCCGTCGAGGACTACCTGGGCGAGGCTCTGGAGCTCAAGCGAGGCGCCTCGATACGGCGCGAGATCCTGCTCCGGAAGCTGACCGAGATGCTCTACGAGCGCAATGACTACGACCTCGGGCGCCTTCGCTTCCGGGTCCGGGGTGACGTAGTCGACATCGTCCCCGCCGCCGAAGAGCGGGTCTACCGCATCGAGTTCTTCGGCGACGACATCGACCGGATCCTCGAGCTCGACAACGTCACCGGCGAGATCCTGCAGTCGCGCGAGGACCTCAAGATCTTCCCGGCGTCTCACTACATCACCCCACGCGGCAAGCTCGAGCTGGCCATCCACGACATCGAGGCCGAGCTCGAGGAGCGGTGCGCCTGGTTCGACGAGCACGGCCGGCTCCTGGAGGCCCAGCGCCTGCGCCAGCGCACCAACTTCGACATCGAGATGCTGCGCGAGACCGGCACCTGCGCCGGCGTCGAGAACTACTCGCGGCACCTCACCCGCCGCCAGCCCGGGGAGGCACCCTACACGCTGATGGACTTCCTGCCCGAGGACTCGCTGGTCTTCGTGGACGAGTCCCACGTCGCCATCCCGCAGGTGGGCGGAATGCTGGGCGGGGACCGCTCCCGGAAGGCGGCGCTCGTCGAGTACGGCTTCCGGCTGCCGAGCGCGTTCGACAACCGGCCACTCTCATTCGAGGAGTGGGAGCAGCGGGTGGGCCAGATCCTCTATGTGAGCGCGACACCGGGCGACTACGAGATGCGCAAGGCCGAACGGCTGGTCGAGATGGTGGTCCGGCCGACCGGCCTGGTCGACCCGGAGGTCGAGGTTCGCAAGACCGACGGCCAGATCGACGACCTCGTGGTCGAGCTGCGTAAGGTGGCCGAGAAGGGGCAGCGCGCGCTGGTCACCACGCTGACCAAGCGCTTCGCCGAAGACCTGACGGACTACCTGAAGGAGTTCGGCATCCGGGTCCGCTACATCCACTCCGATCTCGACGCCATGGAGCGGATCGACCTCCTGCGCGACCTGCGGCTGGGCAACTTCGACGTCCTGGTCGGCATCAACCTCCTGCGCGAGGGACTCGACCTCCCCGAGGTGGCGCTGGTCGCCATTCTGGACGCCGACAAAGAAGGCTACCTGCGCGCCTACCGCTCGTTCATCCAGATCATCGGCCGGGCGGCCCGCAACGTCGAGGGCCACGTGATCATGTACGCCGACTCGATCACGGAGTCGATGCGGGGGGCGATCGACGAGACCAACCGGCGCCGCCAGATCCAGGTCGAGTACAACCGGGAGCACGGGATCACGCCGGAGTCGGTCCGCAAGGCGGTCTACAGCCTGGAGATCCAGGTGAAGGACGTGCAGGCGGACGCCGTCGAGCTCCTGGCTGGGACCGGCCTGCCCCGCGAGGACCTGATCGCGATGATCCGCGACCTGGAGCGCGAGATGAAGCGGCTCTCCCGCGACCTCGCCTTCGAGGAAGCGGCGCGCGTGCGCGACCGGATCATCGCCCTCCGCAAGCGGCTCGCGGGCGAGAGCACGGAGGGCGAGGACGACGCCGAGGTGGCGCTGGCGATGGCCGCCGCGCCCAAGCGCAAAAGCCAGGTCTCGAACTGGCGCCGGAGTCGCCGCGGTCCGTGACCAACGTCGAGATGCTGCGCCGCGGAATGGACGGCGAGGGTCCCCGCTCGGGCTGGCGGGAGACGGTCGGCGCCCGCTTCGCGGAGGTGGAGGAGGGCCGCGTCGTCGTCGAGCTGGACGCGCACGCGGGTCACCGCCAGGAAGGCGGGGTGGTGCAGGGCGGCATCATCGCCCAGCTGGCCGACGCCGCCATGGCGACTACGCTCATGACCCTGCAGCCGCCGGGCGAGTCGAACGCCACCATCGAGCTCAAGATCAACTTCGTCCGGCCGGTCGTGGAGGGACTCATTCGCGCCAGCGGCCGTGTGGTCGAGATGAAGAAGTCGCTCCTGTTCGCCGAAGCGGACGTGGTCGACGCGGAGGGCAAGCTGGTCGCGCGCGCGTCCTCGACCTGCATGGTGATAGCCGCGAGGCCCGATTGGCGGGCGTAGACCAGCTGGCCGTCTCACCGGTCTGGCGGGCTATGGGTCTCGAGGTGCTGGAGGCGACGGACGGGCACGCCGTCATCGCGATGGTGCTGCGGGAGGACATGAACAACTTCCAGGGCGTGGTCCACGGCGGAATCGTCTCCCTGCTCGCCGACTCGGCCATGGGCCGGGCGTTGCGGAGTGCGCTCCCCGACGGCGAGCGGCACGTGACCTTCGACCTCAAGATGAACTTCATCAACGCGGCGCGCCCGCCCGAGCGCCTCCTCGCGCGCGCGTCGGTCGTCCATGCCGGTCGCCGCACGGCGCTTGTCGAATGCAGGATCGAGGGTCCGGACGGGCGGCTGGTGGCGACTGCGTCAGCGACTTTTTCGGTATATCTGCCGGGTTCTGGCCGATGACGATCGAGAACATCACGATTCGCGGCGCCCGCGAGCACAACCTCAAGGACGTCAACCTGACCATTCCGCGCGACCGCCTGGTCGTGTTCACCGGCCTTTCCGGCTCGGGTAAGTCGTCGCTCGCCTTCGACACCATCTACGCGGAAGGCCAGCGCCGCTACGTCGAGTCGCTGTCGGCTTATGCGCGGCAGTTCCTGGGCCAGATGGAGAAGCCCGACGTGGACGTGATCGACGGCCTCTCGCCGGCGATCTCGATCGACCAGAAGGGCACCTCCAAGAACCCCCGCTCGACCGTGGGCACCGTGACCGAGGTTTACGACTACCTGCGCCTGCTCTTCGCTCGCATCGGCCATCCGCACTGCCCGATCTGCGGTCGCGAGCTCGCCAAGCAGACCGTCGACCAGATGGCGGACCAGGTCGAAGGGATGCCCGCAGGCACCCGGCTCATGGTGCTGGGGCCGGTCATCAGCGGGCGCAAGGGCGAGTACCGGCAGCTCCTGGAGGACATTCGCCGGCAGGGTTTCGTTCGGGTCCGGGTGGACGGCCAGATCCACACGCTCGATGAGCAGATCCCGATGGAGAAGAACAAGAAGCACGACATCGAGGTGGTCGTCGACCGGGTCGTGCTCGGGCCCGACCAGCGGACGCGGCTGGTCGACTCCCTGGAGACCGCGATCAAGCTGGGGGGCGGGTCGGCGATGGTGTTGCCCGTTGACGGGGGGCCTGCAGGCCCGATCGTGTTCTCGCAGGCGTACCACTGCCCTGTCGACAAGATCAGCGT
>CAZXGB010000106.1:0-10912 GCA_964640005.1 uncultured Actinomycetes bacterium
GGCCGCCATGCGCGACCCCGACCCGGTCCTCTTCTTCGAGCACAAGCGCCTCTACAGGATGTTCAAGGAACGGGTGCCGAAGGGCGAGTACGTGATTCCCATCGGCCAGTCTCAGGTCGTCCGCGAGGGCGAGGACATCTCGGTCTTCGCCTACGGACTGATGGTCCACTACGCGCTCGAGGCCGCCCAGCGCCTTGAAGAGGAGGGCGCCAGCGTCGAGGTCGTGGACCTGCGGACTGTCTATCCACTGGACCGGGACACGATCCTGACCTCGGCGAGAAAGACCGGCAAATGTCTCGTGGTCTACGAGGACAACTTCAGCATCTCGGTCGGCTCGGAGGTCGCGGCGTTGATCGCCGACGGCGCCTGGCAGTGGCTGGACGGACCGGTCAAGCGGCTGGGTGGGCTGGACGTCCCAGCGATGCCCTATGCAAAGCCGATGGAGCTGTTCTTCATGCCGGATCCCGAGAAGATCTATAAAGCCCTCAAGGAGCTGGCGGAGTTCTGATGGCTAGTACGACACGCGTCACGATGCCCCAGCTGGGCGAGTCAGTTCACGAGGGGACGATCTCCAGGTGGCTCGTTCAGCCGGGCGACAAGGTCGTCGAGTTCGAGCCCATGCTCGAGGTCGACACCGACAAGGTCAACGCCGAGGTCCCCGCGCCCGTCACCGGTGTGCTCAAGGAGATCCTGGTCAAGGAGGGAGAGACCGTCCAGGCCGGTTCCGAGATCGCGGTGGTCGAGCTGGAGGCCGGCGTGGAGGCGCCCGCCACGACGGAGGTCCGCGTCGAGGATGTGGACGGAGCGACCGCGGGCGGCGGGGCCGCGGAGGCGATGCCTTCCGAGGGGCAGGAAGAGGCGGCGGACGCGCGCCCCGCTGAGGAGCCGGCAGCCGCGCAGCGGCCCGAGCCGCAACCCGAACCCTCTGGTCCCGGCGGGGAGAGCCCCGCAGCCCCGGGTCGCCGCGAGGTCTCCGCAGCGCCGGCTACCGCTCCACGTCCGGCCCCCCCGAGCGGCGAGCACCGCTATTCGCCGGGTGTCCTCCTGGCCGCCGAAGAGAACGGCGTCGACCTTTCACAGGTGCGCGGCACGGGCATCGGCGGCCGCGTGACCAAGAAGGACGTGCGCGAATTCGTGCTCGGGCGAGAGCGCGGCCAGGAGGGCTCGCAGGCCGTCCAGGCGACGACCGCCCCGCCCAGCGCCGCGGCGCCGGCTCCGGTCACCCCGGGCGAACGCGACGAGGTCGTTCCGCTCTCGCGCATCCGCCGCCTGATCGGCGAGAACATGACGCGCTCCAAGACCACCATCCCCCACGCCTGGCAGACCCAGGAGGTGGACATGAGCGGGGTCGTCGCCAACCGGGCCGCCAACAAGTCGAAGTTCCAGCAGCAGGAAGGCTTCTCGCTGACCTACCTGCCGTACGTGGTCGCAGCCGCGGTGGCGGCGCTTCGCGAGCATCCCGAGGTCAACGCGACCTTCAACGGCGACTCGATCATCGTCCATCGCGACCTCAACGTCGGCATCTCGGTTGGCCTGGAAGACACACTGGTGGTGCCCGTGATCAAGCGCGCGGACGGCCTCTCCCTGGCCGGTCTGGCCCGGGCCATCAACGACCTCGCGACCCGAGCCCGCAACAAGAAGCTGCAGGCCGACGACCTCGCCGGCGGCACGTTCACCGTCAACAACTCAGGGACCTTCGGAACCCTGTTCAGCTACTCGGTGATCAACCCGGGCCAGGCCGGGATCCTGACCATGGAGGCGATCGTCGAGCGCCCGGTGGCGGTGGACGGCATGATCGGGATCAAGCCGATGATGTACCTCTGCTTCAGCTTCGACCATCGGGTGCTGGACGGGCTGCAGGCGGCCCGCTACCTGGTCTCGTGCCGGAAGTGGCTGGAGGGGATCTCAGCCGAGACCCCGATCTACTGAGGGCGCCGGCGCGGGACGAAATTCTGGGGACCGCGCTCGGCTAAGCGGGCCGGGCAAGCGCCGAAAGCCTTCGCAGCTCCTCTGTGTAGGCGACGTCCGGCGTCCTGGTGATCGGTTGCAAGAGGACGCTGTCGGCGCCCGCCTCCAGGTGCTGCCGGACGCGCTCGGCGATCGCCGCCTCGTCGCCCCAGGCAACTACCGCATCGAAGAGCGCGTCGCTGCCCGGCGGCTCGAGGTCCCCGGCCTCCCAGCCGAGATGCACCAGGTTGCTGCGGTAGTTGTCCAGGTGCAGGTACTGAGACACGTAGCGGTCGCCGGTGGCCCGCGCCTCCCGGCGATCCCGCGCCAGCACGACGCCCTGCTCGGGTACCAGGTGCGACCTGGGTCCGAGGATCTCCCGCGCGCGCCGGGTGTGCTCGACAGGCACGAAATAGGGGTGGGCGCCGGCGGTCCGGTCGCGGGCGAGCTCCAGCATTCGGGGCCGGAGCGCCGCCAGGACGACCGGCGGCATGGGCGGATCGCCTCCGGCGCCCACCCGCCACGGCGCCGCCTCCATCCCGTCCAGGTAGGCGCGCATGCGTGCGACGGGCCGCTCGTACTCATGGCCGCGCACTTGAGTGCTGGGCATGTGGCTGACCCCGATGCCGAGGATGAATCGCCCGGGCCACGCCTCTTCCAGCGTCCGTCCGCCGTTGGCCATCGCCACCGGGTCACGAGCGTAGATGTTGGCGATCCCGGTGGCGATCACGAGGGTGTCGGTGCTGGCCAGCAGCAGTGCCGCATGCGCAAACGCCTCCCTTCCGAAGGACTCGCCGAACCACAGCGAGCCGAAGCCCAGGCGTTCGACTTCGGCCGCGCTCCGGCGAAGTGAGTCCGCGGGCAGCGATGACATCTGCCCTGCCCAGATGCCGACCTGACCGATGCTCGAGGCGATGCTCGCCATCCCGATCACCTTAATCTCCTGACGTGGCAGACCAGAAAACGCTAGCGCTGCTCGTGGCGAGCCGCGATGAGCCGGGCGTGCTCTATCGGGTGACGGAGGCGATCTTCCGCCACCATGGCAACGTCACGTACGTCTCAACGTCGCGCTCAGCCGAGGCTGGCCGCGCCGAAACGCAGTTCGAGATGACCGGAGTGGCGGACGAGAACGCGCTCCTCGCGGATCTGCGCTCGCTGGAGCAGGTGCTCGAGGTGAGCGAGGTTCCGAGCTTCCAGGCGATCTTCGGTAAGCGAGTGATCGTGATCGGCGGGGGTGCCCAGGTGGGCATGGTCGCGCAGGGTGCCGTAGCCGAGGCGGACCGGCACAACATCCGCGGCGAGCGGATCTCTGTGGACACGATTCCGCTGGTCGGCGAGGACCGGCTGGCGGACGCAGTGCGCGCGGTAGCCAGGCTGCACCGGGCCCGGGTGCTGGTGCTGGCCGGGGCACTGATGGGCGGCGACATCACAGACGCCGTGCGCGAGATCCAGCGCGCGGGCATCATCGTGATCTCGCTCTCCATGGCCGGCTCCGTGACTGACGCCGCCGACCTTGTCGTCACGGACGCTGTCGAGGCCGGGGTGATGGCGGTGATGCTGATTGCCGACACCGCGAGCTTCTCGATCGACAAGGTGCGTGGACGGCGATTCTGATGCTCTCCGGGTTGGACGCCGTCGAGTGGCAGGCCCTGTCGCATGCGTATGGCGTCGCGGTAGACGTCCCCGATCAGCTGCGTGCGGTTGCCGGTGGGGATCGATCGGCAGCGGAGCAGGCCCTCTTCGAGCTGTATGGCAGCCTGTGGAACCAGGGAAACGTCTACTCGGCCACGGCGGCCGCTTTGCCCTTTCTGATCGAGCTCTCGACGGCCGAACCACTCGACGCGTCCCTGCGTGTCGACGTGCTGGTGCTGCTGGTACGGATTGGCGCCGGTGCCGGCGGCGACCCCATTCACCGGCAACGGGCTCTTGAGTTCCTGGACCAAGGGCGCGACGCGCTGGCCCCACTCCTCGACTGCGAGCAGTCCGAACTCAGGGTCGCCGTGGCAGGCCTGGCCGCGGTCTTTCCCACCCCTGCCCGAGGCTGGGCGCGCCGGCTGCGCGAGCTGCGCGACGCGGAAAGCGATCCGCTCGTGCGCGCCCACTTTTCCGTTGCGGCCGCGCTCGCCGACGGCCGCCAGCCTGACCGCCGGGACGTCGACGAGGCGGCCGCCCTCGACCCTTACCTTGCGGGCTGGCGCGACACTCGGTTCGGCGGCCTACTCGGGCTCCGCGTGTCGCGGCGGGCGGCCGCGGAGCTGTCGCTGATGCTCACGGAGCTGGCGCTGGAGCGCGTGTAAAGAAATGACCCCGAGGAACCGCCGCTTGGGCTCCGACCTAAGCCTTGCGGCTTCTGTCGGCTCCCTTGCACGTTTCCCTCGGGGCCGACACCAAAGTTAACGCTTGGTGAAGTCGTCCGCAAGCCCCGAAAATCCTTTCGCTGCCAGGCGACCGGTTGTAGCCAGTTGGGCGAGCGCTCACAGTCCGACCTGGCTTTACCGCGATCGCGCTGACTCCTGCCACCCGGCAAGTTGTCGCCGCTAAAACGGCGATCCTTCCGGCTGGGCGGACACGGCCTCCTCCCCGCTGGTGCGAACCAAGCAAGCCGTCTTTACAAGCACTCTTGACAGCACCCCTCGGCCGAGCGAACCTGCCGCAGCGACTCCCCCTGGGTGGGCGGCTATGGGGGAGGGCAAGTAGGGGGACCTGTGCGCCGACGGGCCCGGGCGTGGAGGGCCGTAGAGCAGGCCCGAGACTGCCCGAAAAAGAAGTGACCCCGACGGACCTTCGCTGCGAGGCCCGCCAGGGGTCTAAGACCTCAGCTGGCACCCGCCGCTCCCGTCCCTCGGGGTCGCCGACCACTGTAAGCACGCTCGGGCCAGCCCGCAAGTGCGAAAAACAGTTCGCTGCCAACCGACGACGAGTAGCCAGCTGGAACCGCACGCGCGGGGCCGGCTGGGGCGGCGAGAGATGTGGAAAACCGACGGTAAAAGCAGTAGCCCCCAACGAACCGCCTCGCCGGCTCCGGCGGGAGCCTGACGGCTCCAACCGGCTCCATTGGACAGTCCCTTGGGGGCCGGTCGGTATTGTAGGCGGCCCCGCCTGGGACTTCGCAAGCCCCGAAAAGTAGTTCGCTGCCAGGCTATCCCCAGTCGCCTCCCAGAACCGAACGCGACCTGTGGATAAGCCCTGGAAAAAAGAAATGACCCCGACGGATCTAGGCTGCGGAACCGGCCTCCGCCTTGCGGCATCGCCCGGCCCCCTCACCCGTATCCCTCGGGGCCGCCGGCAACTGTAGGCTTACCCGCCGCGCGCCGCAAGGGCCGAAAATCAGTTCGCCGCCAGGCTCCAGGCAGTAGCCTCGCAACGCTGTGCGAGTAAGCGACGCGCGTGCGGTGACGGGCTCAAGGGGAGGCTCACGCTTCGATGTGTGAGGGCGCGCTCGACGACAGCCCCCGGCTCCGTGCGACGATTTAGAAAACCATGCCGCTCTCACTTGAAGACGCTCAGCAACTGGTCTCCGCCGCCCACGACAAGGCCCGCCAGGACGGTATCCGCATAGCCGCCGCTGTGGTCGACGAGGGCGGCACGCTCATCACGCTCTCGCGAATGGACGGCGCGCCACCCCTCGCCTCCCAGATCGCCGAGGCGAAGGCGGTCGGCGCCGCCCTTTGGCATCGCGACGGTGACTCGCTGCGGCAGGTCTACCAAGAGCGCGCTAAGTTCTTCGAGCAGGTTGACCGGATGGTGCGAGTGCCGATGGTGCCCGGCCTTGGCTCACTCCTGATCCGGCGTGCGGGCGGCGTTCTGGGCGCGGTTGGCGTCAGCGGCGGCGCACCCGAGCAAGACAAGG
Organism: uncultured Actinomycetes bacterium; assembly: GCA_964640005.1. Classification (GTDB taxonomy): domain Bacteria; phylum Chloroflexota; class Dormibacteria; order Dormibacterales; family Dormibacteraceae; genus CAZHAC01. The sequence goes on from CAZXGB010000106.1 coordinate 5,798, forward strand.
CCTGCGCGCAGGCCGGCCTCGATTCGCTGAACCTGTAGCAGGCTAAGCGCTGGAACCGGCATCCAGCGAGTAACGCTCGATCGGGACGTAGATCGGCGGCCGGCCGCCGCGGAGCTCGGAGCGAAAGAGCACGAACTCCTCGGCGCGCCACGCGGGAAGCTCTGGAGAATCGGGCAGTAGGGGCAATACGCTGCCCCGACGGTCCCGCGCCCTGGCCAGCGTGAGGTGCGGACGGAAGGAGCGCGCCTCCGGCGGCAGCCCGGCCTCCTGGCAAGCGCGTTCACATTCAGCGGCCAGGCTGGCCGCCTCCGCCCGCCCGGCCACCAGCCCCAACCAGACGACCGACGCCCGGCGAGAGCCTCCAAACGTGCCGGTCCCCGAGAGGCGCAGGTCGAAGGGTGGGTGATGCACCGTCCGCAGCGCCGCCGCCAGACCGGCAGCGACTTGGTCCTCGAGGTTGCCGGCGAAGCGGAGCGTGAGGTGGAGCCCTTCGGGCTGGACCCAGCGGAAATCGGGCGCCGCTTGGGCGCAGGCGGCCAGGTAGGGCGCCAGCTGGTCACGGTGACGGGCGGGCAGGGGAAGCGCCGCGAAAGCCCGTACCACCGTAAAGGAACATACTCGTAGCGGTGAGGGGGAGCGCACTCGCAGCCTTCGTGATGGGGGGCTTCGCCATGCTGATCGGAATCGGCTGGATCTTCGGGGCCGTCTCCACACGGCGGCGGCGAGCCGAAATCGCGCCTACCTACTCCGCCGCGGGTGGGCTCGCGTATAGCTTCTTCCAGTTCGGATGCGCGGCGATCATGATCCTGCTCGGGATCGGGCTCATAGTTGGGATGCTGCTCGAAGGCGGCCTCCGCTGATCTCCAACGGGGTGAGGGCAGCCCTCGCCGCGTTCTTCACCATCTTCGTCGCCGGGACAATGATCCTCTACGAGCAGACTCCTTCCACCGGCGACCTCGACCACCGCGTGACGGCGATCGCGACGGCTGCCGGCGAGCCAGTGCTGACGCAGACGGCGATCCCGGATGTCATGCGGCAGGCGATCGTCGCGGTCGAGGATGAGCGCTTCTATTCCCATCACGGCCTGGACACGATCGGCTTCCTCCGGGCCGCTCTGACCGATGCGCTTCACCTGTGCGCCTGTGAGGGTGGGTCCACGCTCACCCAACAGCTGGCCAACGTCGTCTACTACGAGCGGACCGACCACATCGTGCGCAAGCTGCCGAGCATGCTGGTTGCGCTCCGCATCGAAGGGCGAACGTCCAAGGAGAGGATCCTCGAGGACTATCTCACGGTCGTGCCGTCCGGACGCGGCCTGGTTGGGGCGCGGCAGGCTTCCTGCGTCTACTTTGGCCACGATCTCAGCTCCCTGACCCTTGCCCAGGCCGCCGAGATCGCCGGTATGCCCCAGGCTCCCTCCGCATACGACCCGCGCTACGACCCGGAACGGGCTCGTCACCGGCGCGACGTCGTGCTCATGAAGATGGTGCAGCTGGGATACGCGACCGAGGCCCAGGCACAGGCGGCGATGGCCGAACCCGTGCTCTCGCACGGGCCCGGCTGCTAGCAGCGGCCTGCTAGATCACATCTCGCTCGGCGACCAGCTCGCCCTCAGCGAAACGCCTGATCGAGAAGCCTGAAAGGTCGATCTCGGAGCGACCCTCGGTCAGCAGCTGAGCCAGGAGCAGGCCGGCCGCCGGCGCCTGCATGAAGCCGTGTCCCGAGAAGCCGCATGCACACCAGAACCCCTTGAGCCAGGGGACGGGGCCAAGGATGGCCTGGTGATCGGGCGTCGTTTCGTAAAGCCCGGCCCAGGCCGTGCGAACCGAAGCCCTCTCGGCGATCAGCGGCGCCCGGACCGCGGCGGCCTCGACCGAGCGCTCCAGGAAGTCCCAATCCACCTCCTGGCTGAAGCTCGATGGCTCCTCGCGGTCACTCATCCCGAAGAGCACGCCCTCGCCCTCAGGGTGGAAGTAGAACGAAGTTGCGAAGTCGACAGTCATCGGAGCGCCGCGCGGCAGCTCATCGAAGCGATCAGTCACGAAGATGTGCCGGCGGTAAGGCTTGACCGGGACGTCGATCCCAGCCAGCCGCCCGACCTCGCCGGACCAGGCGCCGGCGCAGTCGAATACGACAGGGGTGGCGATCTCGCCGCTCGACGTCCGGACGCAGGTGACCTTGCCACTGCTGACCTCGATGCCCGTCACCTCGACTCCCTCCAGCAGCCGGGCGCCGTGGCGGCGCGCGCCAGCTGCGTAGCCGGCGGTCACGCTCGCCGGCCCCGCGATGCCGTCGGTCGGGCAGAACGTGCAGGCGAGCACGTCCTCTGTGTTCAGCACTGGTACCAGCCGGCCGGCTTCCTCGGCGTCCAGCCAGCGCGCCTCGGTCAGGCCCACCCGGTGCCACATGTCCATCTGAACCCGGAAGCTTTCGACATCGGTTGGGCGTGTGAGCACGAAGAGGTAGCCGACCTGCCGGAAGTCCGACGGCACGCCGATCTCCAGTTCGAACTCCTTCAGCAGCCGTGTCGACAGCATCTGAATGCGCACGTTCTGCTCGTTGGAAAACTGCTGGCGGACGCCTCCGGCGTTCCTGGCCGTCGACTGAGAGCCGAGCTCGGCCCGCTCGGCCAGAACGACGTCGACTCCGCGGCGGGCCAGCTGATAGGTGAGCGCGCAGCCGACGACGCCGCCGCCCACGACGACTACGTCCGCGGTTTCCACGCCATTCCCCAGAACTCGAAGATCAGCTTGAGCGCGGCCAGCGAGGTGATGTCCGACTGGTCGAGCGGTGGTGACACTTCCATCACATCAAGGCCCACCAGCCGGGTGCGCGTCGCCACCGACGCCATCAGATCCAGCGCCTGACGGGTTGTCAATCCGCCGGCAGACGCGATCTCGGTCCCAGGCGCGAACGCGGGGTCGAGGACGTCGATGTCGAATGACACGTGGACGGGCCCGGGGCCGAGAGCTTCGGCGAGAATCTCGCCCGCGCCGCGAGGGTCGGCCGCCACCTTGCCGACAGGCAGCATCGTCATCCCCTCGGCGCCGACGTAGTCGAGCTCCTCGAGGTCGAAGTCGCGGCAGCCGGCGAGCACCACCCGGGCGGGGTCGATCTCGGCTGCCTCGACACCGCGCCGGAGCGCGCACCCGCAAGTCCAGGCGCCGCCGCGGGAGAAGTCGCAGAGGTCCGGATGCGCGTCCACCCAGAGCACGCGCAGGTCCGGGTGGCGGCGTGCCTGGGCGGCCAGGACCGGGATGGCGGCGGTGTGGTCGCCGCCGATCACGGTGAGCAGGGTGTCCGCGGGCACGGCGGCGAGGTGATCCGCCGCCGCCTGCCATCCCGTGGCGATCGATTCACCGATCCGGAGGTCGCCCATGTCATGCAGCCGCAGCTCGACCAGTGCCGTGCCCGACTCGGTCACCGGTGGAATGGCCGCCGACAGTCGCCGGATCTCAGCCGGCGCCCGGGCGGCGCCGCGGCGGTAGGCCGCGGAGCCGTCATAGGGGATACCGGCGACCACCACATCGGCGGCTTTAGGTGCTGACCAGGCCAGTCCACCCCACAGAGGGAGGCCGTCGAGGATCATGGCTGCCGCACCTTCAGCACGAGCAGGGAGCCGAGCAGGAGCCAGGCGCAGAAGAGACCGAAGATGACCGGATAGCCGCCGGGCAGGCCGAGGATCGTCCCGCGGCCGTTGAAGAAGTCGAGGGTGAAGCCGGCGATGAAGCGGGCGATGATCCCCGAGCCGGCGGTCGCGATGTTCGAGAAGCCCATGAACAACCCGGCCTCGCGGAGCGGGATCACGTCGGTGATGAAAGCCCAGTCGACGCTCAGGAAGACACCGAGCCCGATCCCGATGAGAACGCCCATATAGGTGACCTGCACCGCCAGCTCGGGGACCCCCAGCAGCTCAGCCGGCGGCGCCAGCAGCCACGAGGGCAATAGCTGGTTGTGGCTGAACACCAGAGCCAGCAGGCCGAGCCCGGCGAGCAGCCCGCCGCCACAAATGAGCGGCCGCCGCCCCAACCGGTCGGAGAGCCGGGCGGCCGGCCAGGTGGCGAGGATGCCGAGCAGGATCACCAGCCCGAGGAGCATGTAGGTCGACGTGACCGCCCGCCGGCTGTCGCCGTGGAAGAACACGTCTGTGAAGTAGAAGAGCGCGAAGCTCTGGACACCGACGATGCCCATCAGGATCAGTAGCCGAGATGCCATCAACCACATGAAGTCCGGGTGGCCGAGGGGAATGGTGAAGGTTGCCCGCACCGCGGCCCAAGGCGACGAGAACTGAGTATCGTCCGGCTCGGCATTGTCGGGTACGAACAGCAGTGTCAGCAGGGCGGTAACGGCGAGCAGGAAGCCAACGCTCGCGAACGCGGGGCCGCGGCCGAAGTGCGACTGAACGAATCCCGCGCCTACCGTGCCGAGGAGGATCCCGAACAGGTTGGCCAGGCCGTAGTAGCCCGAGGCTTCACCGCGCTGCCGGTCCGGCACGGCGTCCGGGAGCAGCCCCTGGTACGGACCCTGAGCCGTATTGGAAGCCGCCTGGAGCAGGAAGTAGAAGGCGAGGAGCGGCAGGTAGCTGCCGGCCAGGGCCAGGCCGGTCAGAAAGAGCAGGTCGCCGGCAGTGCCGATCGCGATGAATGGGCGCCGTCGCCCCCAGCGCGTGCGGGTCCGGTCGGAGATCGAGCCTGCGAGCGGCTGCCAGAAAACGGCCATCAGCGTCCCGATCCCCTCCAGCACGCTCAACGCACGCCCTTTGGCGGCGCTGCCGACCATGCTCTGCACGAGGTCCGGGATGAGCAGCGTGCCCAGGCTCTGCCACAGGTACCCGATCGCCACCCAGTACACAGACAGGAGAACGAAGTCGAGCTGACCGAGCGAGCGGCGGCCGGCGGCAGCAGCCCGCGCCGAGATCACTTAGTCGGAGATGCCTTTGGCGAGCCCGTGGGCGAAGGTAGCGGCGAGGCCGCCGCTTTGGGCAGGTCTTTGGGACCCGCGTGGCCGAGCACCGGGATCTTCTGTCCGACCCGGAGGATGATCGGCGCCGATCGCGAGCCCGCCAGCTGCGGCTGCAGGAACTGCTCGTAGAAGGTCTGCAGCTGGTCGAGCTGG
>CAZXGB010000107.1:0-10652 GCA_964640005.1 uncultured Actinomycetes bacterium
CCCTAGCAGTCGCTCGCAGGAAACTGAGGCCGGCGGCGTTGATGGCCTTCGGAGAGAGAAGGGGTGAGCTCATACGCCGCCACCTACAGCCAGCCGCGCACTGGCAGTCGACGGATCCTGCGCTCTTCGGCAGTCGCACTGCTGCTGGCGGCTGCCGCCCTCTACTTCGTGCTCGGGCGGGGGCCGGCCTCGCTCGTGTGGCTGACCGGCGGGCCGCCAGCTTGGCTGCCGTTCGCCGGCGCCGGTATCTCTTGGCTTCCTTTCACCGGCTCGGGTTCGAATCCGGACACCAGCGCGAGCCCGCGGCCGAGCGGCCTGCCGGCAGCGGCAACTGCCAGCCCATCGCCCACGCCTTCGCCGTCGCCGAGCGCGACCCCGACGCCTACCCCAACCTCGACCCCTGCTCCCGTGGTGGCTGATACGCCGTCGCCCGCGCCGGCACCTACTCCAACGCCGGCGCCTACTCCGACGCCGACGCCTACGCCCACCGCGACCCCGACACCCACGCCCACCGCGACCCCTACGCCGACGCCGACGCCGACTCCGACGCCGGCGCCCCTTTCGGTCTCGGCCGGCGCGACCCCGACTTCCGGCGTTACCCCACTCGGCGTCAGCTTCTCGGCGTCCGGCAGCGGCGGCACCGGGGGTTACAGCTATGGCTGGGACTTCGGCGACGCCTCGCCAACCTCGACGGTCCAAAACCCGTCACACACGTACACATCGGCCGGCAGCTACACGGCGAAGGTGACCGTGACCGACGGCGCGGGCAGCACGGCGGTGACGCAGGTGGCAATCAGTGCGCGTCCGCCGGTCACGGTCACGGCCGCCGGCAGCCCGACCACCGGATCCATTCCGCTGACGGTTTCGTTCTCCGGCAGCGCCAGCGGCGGTACCGGTGGCCCTTACACCTATTCCTGGAGCTTCGGCGCCACGACCGCGAACGCCACCAACACCTACAACAGCGGTGGCACTTTCACGGAAACCCTTACCGTGACCGACTCCCTCGGTGACTCCGGCAGCCAGACCGTCACCGTCACGCCGCTCTCGGTCGACCTGTCCGGCACGCCAACGAGCGGCAACTTCCCGCTCACCGTCTCATTCGCCGCGACGGCGTGTGGCGGCTCGGGCACCTACAACAGCTACGCGTGGACCTTCGGCGACGGCACGACCGCCACTACGACCACGTCAACGACCTCGCACACGTACGCCTCAGCGGGTGCTTACAACGCGCAGGTGACGGTGACCGACTCCGCGTCCATCTCCAGCGCCTCGAGTCCGCTGACGATCACCGTGACCGTCCCGACGCTGACTGCGACCGCCACGGCTACGCCGAGCTCAGGGTTGGCGCCGCTGGCGGTGAACCTTGGCGGCAGCGCCAGCGGCGGCGTTGGGCCGTACAAGTACGCGTGGGACTTCGGGGACGGCTCGGCGGCCGTGACCGGCCTCAGCAACCCGTCGACGTCACACACCTATCAGGTGCCCGGCACCTTCACCGCCGTGCTCACGGTCACCGACTCACAAACGCCGACGGCGGCTTCCACGACCGCCTCACAGTCGATCAACATCACGCCGCCGGTGCCGGCCATCTCGAGCGTGTATCCGCCCAATGGGCCGGAGACCGGGGGCACGTCGGTGACGATCACCGGGACCTATTTCGAGAACGCGAGTTCCGTCAAGTTCGGGAGCAAAGCGGCGACCTTCACGGCGCCCGCCTGCGACGCCGGCGGCAACTGCACGCTGACCGCAACCAGTCCCGCGCAGCCGGCGGGCACCGTGAACATCACCGTCACCACGCCAGGCGGGACGACGCCGGCCGGGAGCAGTCAGTTCACCTACGACCTGTCGTGGGCCCAGAAGGCAAGCACCGGGCCGCCCTCGGCGCGCCAGGGGTCGGCGCTGGTCAACGACGGCAGTCGAGTTGTGCTCTTCGGCGGCTCCGACGGGCTGACCGATCAGAACGACACCTGGCTCTGGAACGGGAGCGCCTGGTCGCAAGGGGCGACCCCGACCACGATGCTCGGGCGCGCGCATGGCGCGGCCGCCTATGACAGCAACCACGGCGCCATCGTCCTCTTCGGCGGCGACTGCCACTTGCTGGTGACCTGTCCGGCGGGCATCGGTGACCTCAACGACACCTGGATCTGGAACCCGAGCACGTCGACCTGGACGCAGGGGCAGGCCCTCAACCTGACGCCCGGTTCCAACCAGCCGTCGGCCCGCGCCGGCGCCATGATGGTCTTCGACGGCAACCGCGGCGAGGTCGTCCTCTTCGGCGGCTACGACGGGACGAGCTACCTCAACGACACCTGGGCCTACAACTTCTCCGCCAAGCACTGGACGCGGCTGAACGCCAGCAACTGCGCGTCCACCACACTGCCCGCCTGCCGCGCATACGGGTCGTTCGGACGCGACTCCAGCGGTCAGGGTGTGCTTTTCGGAGGCAGCAACGGGAGTTTCCTGGGCGATACCTGGACGTGGTCAAACGGCGCCTGGAACTCTTACGGGCTCGCCTCGCCGTCGGCGCGGTCGATGGCCTCGATGGGCTACTACAACAAGCCGGGCGGCGGCACAGCCACCGGGCTCATGCTCTTCGGTGGCCAGGCTTCCACAGCCACGTGCCCGAGCGGCGTTTGCGGCGACACCTGGACCTGGTCTGGCAACCGCTGGCAGCAGCTCTACGCGGCCGGCACGGGCGGGTCGCCGCCGGCGCGGTATGACGCGGCGGCGGCTACTGACAGCAGCGGCGGCGTGGTGCTCTTCGGTGGGAACAGCGGGTCGGGCCAGCTCGGCGATACGTATCTGCTGAAGTAGGACCCTCGGACCCCTCCGTCGCCGCTTTGCGGCGACACCTCCTCGCCAAGTGGGAGGAGGCCCTTACGCTAGTCGCGTGGTGCGGGGGCTACGAAGCCCATGCGGTCGTACATCTGGCGCAGGGTGGGCGCCGACGCCGCACGCGCCTTGTCGGCGCCCATCGCAAGGAGGCGTAGGAGCTCGGCGGGGTCGCCACGCAGCTGAAGGTAGCGGTCCCGGATCGGCGTCAGGAGGTCGATCACGGCCTCCGCAACGTCTTGCTTGAACTTGCCGTAGCCCTGCCCTTCGTAGTCGCGCTCGATCTCCGCGGGCGCGCGGCCGGTGGCCACCGACATGATGTCGATCAGGTTCGTGATGCCGGGCTTGTCCGGTGCCCGGCGGACCTCGCGGCCGGTGTCGGTGACCGCGGACTTGATCTTCCGGGCGATCACGTCGGGCGGGTCGAGCATGAGCAGCGTGCCCAGCTCGGTGCCGCCGGTGGTCGACATCTTCCGCTCCGGGTCCTGAAGGTCCATGATCCGCGCTCCAACCTCCGGGTGGACGCCGCGCGGGATCTTGAACGTCTGGCCGAAACGCGCGTTGAAGCGTTCGGCGATGTCACGCGTCAGCTCTATGTGCTGCCGCTGGTCGTCGCCGACCGGCACTGCGTCCGTCTGGTAGAGGAGGATGTCGCCGGCCATCAGCACGGGATACACGAGAAGGGCGGCCGAGACGGACGCCTGCTGGGCCGACTTGTCCTTGAACTGCGTCATGCGGCGCAGCTCGCCGACCGTGGCCACCGCACCCAACAGCCAGTTGGCCTCCGCGTGGGCGGTGACGTGGCTCTGGATGAAGACCGTCGAGCGGTCCGGGTCGAGCCCGGTGGCGAAGAGGATGGCGGCCAGGTCCAGACACCGCTCGTGGAGGTCCTGCGGGTCGTAGGCGACGCCGATCGAGTGAAGGTCGACGACGCAGAAGAACGCGTCGTTGCCCTCGGCGGTCGCGACGTACTGGCGGAAGCCACCGCTGTAGTTCCCGAAATGCTTGGCGCCCGTCGGCTGGATTCCGGAGAAGATCCGCATGAGCTGGACCTGTGATTATCCGGGAGCCGCGATGCGATGGAGCGCGAGGAGCACCGCCGCCACCGTCTTCATGTCGGCCAGATCGCCCTCGGCGGCCAGGCTGGCCACCTCCTTGAAGGGCACGCGGACGACCTCGCCCTCGCCGGAGAGCCCGGTGGCGATGAAGACCTCCTGCCGCTCGCTGGTGTAGCCAGGGCTCGGGAACAGCGACCCCACGTGCTCGATCCGGTCGGCCTTCATCCCGCACTCCTCCTCGAGCTCGCGGCGCGCCGTCGCCTCGGGCGTTTCGCCCTCCACGTCGCGCGTCCCGGCCGGGATCTCGAGCACGTCCTGGTTGACGGCGGGGCGGTGCTGACGGACCAGCACCAGGTTGCCGTCGCGGTCGATCGGCACCACGGAAACCGAGCCGGGATGCTCGACGATCTCCTTGCCGTCGGCCACGCGAACCTTGATCAGCTTGCCCTCGAAGACGTAGTCGCTCATGTAGGTGAAGCTACCCGTCCACGAGGGTCGGTGACCGAGGCGCGCGAAGCGTGGGCGTTTATGCGCGACCATCTCATGCGTTAGAACTAACTTCATGAGGGAGCCGCGCTATCAGCCTTGAGCTAGAGCGCGCCCGCGGTCTTCTCCGAGTCACCGACCAGCTCGCGGCGCTTTCGCTCGCCCAGAGACTGGCCCTGGTGTACGTGGTCGCGCTCGTGCCGGCGTTGGTGATGGCGGTCGTCCAGCCAGTCTGGTCGCGGGTCGACGAGGCACAGCACGCCGACTACATCGCGCACCTGGCCCAAGGACAGTGGCCGGTCGAGGGGCGGACCCGGATCACGGCCCTGACGTTCGACGTCATGCGGGAGACGGGCACCTACCGGTGGCACCTGCCGGGCGAGGAGCCGGTACCGCCCGAACAGAGCGTCGCCGACTTCACGCCGCCGCCCGCGGTGAGCGGAGTGGCGCGCAAGGAGTGGACGGCGCGCCATCTCTGGACCTACTCCTACGAGGCCGCCCAGCCCCCGCTGTTCTACCTGCTGGCGGTTCCCTTCTGGGTGGCCGGGAAGTCGGCCGGCGGTGCGCTGGGAGCGGTCTACGCGGTTCGCCTCTTCGACGCGCTGCTGGTCGCCGCCCTGGCGCCGCTGGCCGCGCTCGCGTCGCTGCTGGTGTCGCCGAGTGGGCGCCGGGCGGTCGCCACGGCGGCGCTGGCGGCCCTGGTTCCGGGCATGCTGCTCAACGGGACCGCGGTGACCAACGAGGCCCTGGCGGCGGTGCTCGGCGGCCTGCTCACCGTACTTGCGCTCCTGGGCGTTCGCCGCGGCTGGACCCTTCGCCTGGCGGCTCTGACGGGTGTCGTGCTCGGCCTGGCCATGCTCGCCAAGCTCACCGCCGCCGGCCTCGTGATCGGCCTGGGTGTCGCCTTCCTGTGGCCACGGGTGGCGGGCCGCGCCTCGCTCGGCGAGTGTCTGCGGCCGGCGGCGACAGCGGCGGCGCTGGCTCTGGCCGTGCTCACCCCCTGGCTGGCGCTCAATCTTGCGGTCTACGGCCATCCGGTGCCGACGCGGGAGGTCGACCAGCTCCTGGGCAGCTTTTTCGGCGAGAACGTGATCACCCCGCGGCTGGTCGCGACCAGCTTCAAGAACGGCTACGCCACCTTCTGGAGTGGTGAGCCCTGGGACAGCCTGCCGATCGTCCGGCCGCTCACGGCGCTGGCGCTCCTGTGGTGCCTGGCGGCAATGGTCGGCATCCAGCGGATGCTAAGGGCGCCCGGCTCTCGGGCCATGACTGCCGTGGTCACCGCCATTTCCGTCGGCACGGCCGTCTGGGCCTTCGTGGCGATGCTGCTCTCGCACATCGGCGGCTACATGCCTGGCCGCTACGTATATCCGGCGCTGGTCGCGATCGCGGTGGTGCTCGTCCACGGAGGCGCCGCCGCCTTCGGGCCGGGGCGGCTGCGAGCGCTGGCGGTTGCGGGCTTCGCCGGCTATGTCGCCATCGCCGGCGCCGACATCGCCGGCTACGCGGGCGGCCTGAGCTCCGTCGAGCGCCACCCATCGCTGGTGCCGCCCGCTGCGGGTCGGGAACAAGCGGTGGCGGCGACCGGGTCGATGGGACCGGTGACGGTGACTTTCGACCGGGTGGTGCGGGACGCGGCGCAGCGGCGGATTTACGCGCACCTGAGGGTGGTCAACGGAGGCGATTCCACGATGGAGTGGTGGCCGGTGGCCGTGCTCGCCTACCCGGGGCAGCCGGTCATCAACTCGGACTACCCAGAGGGCGACCGGCTGCCCGAGCAGATGCCGGCGGGGACGGTAAAAGAAGGGTGGGTCGTGTTCGACCAGGTCCCTGCGGCCGCGCTGAGCGGCTCACTCCAGCTCGGGTTCCTGGGCGTCGCCAGTGGCGGGTACCGGGTCTATGGCGATGTGATGACTGCGATTCCGCGCGGCTAGAGACGGGCGCTGGGGGGAGGAAAGCCGCCCACTATGTCTACGCGGGTGCCGGGGGAGGAACTGGTAGGGAGAAGTAGAAGGAGCTCCCCTGGCCAGGCTGGCTCTCGACCCAGAGGCGGCCACCCATCCGCTCCACCAGGTGGCGGCTGAGGCTGAGGCCGAGCCCCGTGCCGTCCACGCGCCGGCTGCGCGAATCGTCAAGTTGAGTGAACTCGTCGAAGACCCGCTCGATGTTCTCGGGCGCGATCCCGATGCCGTTGTCGCGGACGGCGACGACCACCTCGTGACGGCGCCGCCTGGCCTCGACCACGATCCGGCCGCTCTCGTCGGTGAACTTGATGGCGTTGGAGAGCAGGTTGTTGAGGACCTGCTGCAGCCGGCGCTTGTCGGCCCGGGCGACCACGCCCGCCGGAGGTGGGGCCGAAGGCCGAATGGCGACCGAGCGCGCGCCCGCCAGGGGCACGATCCGCCCGACGACCTCCCCGACGAGCGAGTGGACGTCGACCGGCTCGAGAACGATGTCCATGTGTCCCGCCGAGACCTTGGAGATGTCGAGGACGTCGTTGACCAGCGCGAGCAGGTGACGCCCGCTGGAGGCGATGTGGGCGACGTATCGCCGCTGGCGCTCGCTCAGCGGTCCGAACTGTTCCGACTCCAGCAATTGGGCGAAGCCGAGAATTGAGTTCAGCGGCGTGCGCAGCTCATGACTCATGGCCGCCACGAAGTGCGACTTGGCCTCGCTCTCGCGCCGCGCCGCCTCCGCGCGTTTGACGCCCGTGACGTCGATGAACGAGCCGATCACACGCTCTATCCGCCCCTCGCCGTCCTGAACTGGGACGCAGTCGAACTGCAGCCAGAGCACGTCGCCATCCGGCTTTTGGTAGCCAATGATGTGGTTCCTGACCGGCCGGCCTGTCCGCAGGGCGATCAGCATCGGCCGGTCTTCCGAGCGCAGTGGCGAGCCATCTGACGTCAGCCGGCGGTAGCCGGCCGCGTCGGCCGGGGTCCGCCCATCGAGCTGCGGGCGCGGCACGCCGAAGAGCTCCAGACCGTTGTCGTTTATCTGCACGATCCGGCCCTCGCGGTCCCAGACCACCACGCCGCAGGCCATCGCCGAATAGACGAGGCGCAGCTCCTTCTCGCGCGCCATGACCTCCCGCACGTGCTCTTCGCTGCGCTCGAGAAGCTGCGCCACCTCGAGGTCGGGCGCGATCAGCGAGGCGAAGAGGCCCAGGAGCTCTCCTTCCCGGGTTCCAAACTGTCCAGGAGCCAGCGAGGCTGCGCTGATCGCGCCCAGCGCGCGATCCCGGACGAGCAGCGGAACCGCGACGATCGAACGGATGCCGCTGGCGAGCGAGCCGGGAACGGCGTGCGGCCAGTTCAAGTAGTCGGCGACGAGCACCGGCGACCGAGTGGAGAACGCGATGCCGCTGGCACCCTCTCCCGGCCGCAGGTCGTAGGCAGACGTAGCCGGCGAGTTGTACTCGGCGAGCGGCTCGAGCACCTGGCGCTCGCTGTCGTACCAGACGATGGTGGCGGTGGTGGCACCGAGCAGGTCGGTGGCGATGCGTGCCGACATTCGCGCCACCTCCACCGGGTCGTGGACACCGGCGATGGCCATGGCCACGTCCTGCAGGGCCTGCATGGCATCGCGCCGCTCCCGGATTTGAGAGGAGCTGCGGGCCGCCTCGACCGCGGGCGCGATCTGGCTGGCGAAGATCGAGAGCAGGTGGACCTCGCTGCTCTCGACCTGCCTCACTTCGTAGCTCCAGACGCCGAGCACTCCTATGGGACGGCCATTGAGCAGCATGGGCACCGCGATGGCCGAGCGCATGCCACGGCGCGCTGAGGAGGGTAGCCGGCCGGAGTAGGCCTGATAGTCGTCCACGGCAATCGGCTGTCCCGTCTCGAAGACCTCGCCCACGAGGCCGATCCCGGGTGGTACCGCCGGCTCCGGCTGCGAGCTGGGCGTCTCGTAGATCGGCTCCAGAAGTCCGGTCCCGGGGTCCCACACGAAAACCGCGGCCGCCTCGACCCTGAGCAGCCGGCTTGCGTACTCACCGGCCACCCGGGCTACGGTTGCGGGTTCGTTGAGGCCCGCGGCCGCCAGCACTGAGATCTCGTAGAGAGCCTGGAGGGCACTGCCTTCGAGCGCCTGCTCTTGGCTCGACATGGGGCGCTTCACATCTTGATCCGGGGCAGTCTCGGCGCTGCATTGGCGCGCCGTCAAGACGGCGTCAGCGCGTGGGCATCCGGACGAGGTCGCTGATCGCCGCCGCGCCCTGGGCGTGGCCGAGGCGCGAGACGCCGAGCAGGTCCTCTATCGTCGCCAGAAGCGAGTAGTGGTCGTAGGGGCGATCGCTGGAGACGCCGTGATCACCCGGCGACACGACCAGCAGCGGCACGTGGTTGGACGCTGAGCCGTCGTCCTCGTCCCAGGTGATGAAGAGCACCCCGCCCGCCTTCCACGCCGCCGAAGTCGTGATTTGCCGCACGAGACCGTCGAGGTACTGCGCAGCGACGCCGATGTCACAGTCGTGGCCGTCGTGGCAGAGCCCGGGTGTGATCCAGGACAGGCGTGGGGCCTGGTCGGGGGGCAGAGCCAGATCGGCGCCGAGCTTGGAGATGTCGACAACCTGGCTCGGGCAGCTGCCGCCGAGGTAGGCGTAAGGGTCGTGCTTGAGTGCATATGGGGCCGCGCTGTTGAAGCAGCCGCCGGTCAGGCCCTCGAAATAGGCGCGCCAGGGCAACTGCTGCTGGTCGAGCTGAGCCCCGAGGCCGGTCGGGGGCAGCCGGTGGTAGTCGTCGTCGGTGATCCCGAAGGTGTCGCCGGCGGTCAGCGCAAGGTAGTTGGGCAGGCTGGGGTGGGAGACCGCGTGGTAGTTGGTGGCCAGTCCGTAGGCGGCCGCCAGCTGCGCGATCGCGGGCTGGGCGAGGGCGTCGGAGTAGGCCGTGTTCTCCATGACGATGACGAAGACGTGGACGGGCGCGGCCGGCCCCGCTGCGGCAGTCGGGGTGTTGGAGGCGGCGACCGGAGTGCCGCTCGGTGCTGGAGCGCCTGGGCTGGAACCGCTGCAGGCGGCGAGAGCCAGAACCGCCGCCAGCAGACCAGCCAACCGAGGCATCCTCACAGCCCAGGCTATCCCGGGGCGCAGGCCGTCCAGCCGACCTGGTCGCCAGTCTGGGAGTCGACGGTAAAGCCGGGCGCCGGGCGGAGAACGGCCGACAGCTGCTGAGCATGGGCCTGCGAGTCCAAGCGCATCGCGAGGCGGAGGCAGGGGAGGCCGTCGCGGCGGTCGTAAGCCACGTACGAGTCACCTCGCCAACCGGCCGCGAGGTCCCGGATGGCCGTCCTGCCCAGCCGGTCGGGGACGTGCTCGAGAACGAAGGTCAGATTCTCCTCGCCGAAGATTCCGGTGTCGAACTGACTTCCGTCCGGTGTTGGTGTGCTCACGTTGGCGGCCGTGAAGCCGAACAGGTAGCGATCGGGGTGCAGGACCTCCGTGGTGTACCGGGGGCGGGCGGCGCCGAAGGCGGCGTCCAGCCGGGCCTGGCCGCCCTGCGCGAGGAGCGCCGCAGTGAAGGTCGGGCCGGCGATGTAGGGGAAGGCGAGCATCTCGTCCAGGACCGGCGGGACATCCGGTGGAAGCGAGGAGCTGTCGCCCTCGGCGTGCCGGCGCTGCTCCGGGGTCAGGGTCATCAGGTAGAGGTCCTCGATGCGCCGGGCATCGCCCTCGAGCAGCGCCACGAAGGCGTCGGTCTCACTCGTCGGGTCCGACCGGGCCGGCTGGTCGATGCCGAACCACTGGTCCTGCAGCGCGTGGGTGAGCTCATGGACGAGCACGTGCCGAGTTTGCGGAGCCGCGGTTTGCCCCCTCACCACGAGCTCCTTCGTCTGCGGGTCGTAGTAGCCGAGCACTCCATTGGCGAGAAGCTCGTCCTCGACGTGCTGGAGGTCGGTCCCGGGCGGGATCAGGCGCGTGGCTCGCAGCTCTTTGGAATCGCGCTCAGTCGCTGCGAGGGCCCGGTTGCCGGACTGGACGCTCTGCGTGAACGCCCGGTCGTCGAGGTAGGTGACCTTCACCGGATGCTTGAACTTGAGACCACGATGCTCCTCCACGAACCTCTGCGCGACCGGGATGAAGGCCGCGGTCGAGGTCGGGCTGGGGGATGGCTCGGCTGACGAGCTCTTGGGGGCGCCGGGGGGCGCACAGCCGGCGCTGAGGACGATGACGAGGAGCGTCGCGAGACCCGCCAATCGCGTCCGCATCTAAACTCTGGAGTCTATGGCCCGCGTGCTCGGCCTGCGCTGCAGGGAGTGCGGGGCCGAGTACGAGCTCCGGCC
>CAZXGB010000108.1:0-10629 GCA_964640005.1 uncultured Actinomycetes bacterium
GAGCCGACGGCCCGCTAACGTCGGCAGTGACTTTTTCGAGGAGGCTGAACCCAATGGCGAAAGCAGCAGTTGTCGTCCTGGCCGACACAGAGACCCATGGGGACCTTGCGCGAGCCGTGAACGCGCTGGAGACGGCCAAGGAGTTCCAGGAGGCCGGCGACGATGTTTCACTGATCTTCGACGGAGCCGGGACCCGCTGGGTCGGAGAGCTGGCCAAGCCTGATCACCGCGCCCACCGACTCTATGAATCCGTCAAGCCCATGGTGCGCGGAGCGTGCGCGTACTGTGCCCAGGCGTTCGGGGTCAAGGATGCGGTCCAGGACGCTGGAGTCACGTTGCTCGACGAGCACGACCGCCATCCGAGCCTCCGGCGATTCGTGACCGACGGCTACGAGGTCATCACGTTCTAGCGGAGGAGGTCTCTAATGGTTAAGGCGATACATCGCGACGAGCTTCGCCGCCTCCTGGATGCCGGCGCGCAGCTGGTGGAGGTGCTGCCGAAGGATGAGTACGAGCAGGACCATCTCCCGGGTGCCGTCAACGTGCCGCTCCGACACCTGGAGCACGAGGCCACGCGTGTCCTCGATCCGCGTCGGCCGGTGGTCGTGTACTGCTGGGACGACGCTTGAGACATGTCCCCACGAGCCGCGTGGCGGCTCGCGAGCCTTGGGTTCACGGACGTGTACGACTACGTCGATGGCAAGCTGGACTGGATGGCTGCCGGCCTGCCGACCGAGGGGACGAACGCCAGCCGTCCGCGCGCCGGTGAGCTGGCGCGACAGGACGTGCCGACCTCCGGGCTGAAGGAGCGTTTGGGAGAGGTCCGCGACCGCGTTCGATCGCAGGGGTGGGACGCGGTCGTGGTTGTCAACGAGGAGCGCGTCGTCCTGGGATTGCTTCGATCGAAAGAGCTCGACAAGGATCCGGACCTGACCATCGAGGAGGCGATGCGGCCCGGTCCGAGCACCTTCCGGCCATTCGTGTCCGCAGAGGAGATGGCCAAGTTCATGGTCGACCACCAGTTGGTCTCCTCCCCGATCACCACCTCCGACGGACGGCTGGTCGGGCTGCTGCTGCAGGAGGACGTCGTCGCCCGGAGAGCAGCGTCATGAGGCAGCCGACTGTCGCAGCGGTCAAATGTGTGAAGTGTGGGAAAGAGATCGAGATCTGCGAGGGCTGCCAGGAGCCGGACTGCGCCTCGGCGGCCTGCTACGACTGCATCAACAGGCTGCTGGGGCAGACCCTGCCGCAGCCACACGCTCACGGCGGCTGAGTCTGAACGGGCGCGCAGCGTCACGGCGTGGACTGACTGCGCGCGAACCGAGCACTTCCTCAGACCCGGCATGACCTGGCGTCGGCTCTGACGCCCGGCGCCTGAACTACGAGACGGCGAACGTGCCCCGCATGCCCCTCTGCGCATGTCCGGCTACCGGACAGATGTACTCGTATGTCCCCGCCACGTTCGCGGTGAAGCTGATGGTCTCAGCCGGCCAGCCGCGAGACGAGGTGCTACCGAGGGGCATGGCGAAGGCTCCGCTGAAGGCGGGCTGGGCGTCCATCATCGGCATGTAGCTGAAGCCGTTGCCCCGGCTCGTCACCTCCCAGCCGTGGCTGGTATCCGCGTCGCCGTTGATGAACTGGAGCGTGATGTTCGCGTTGCGCGGCACGACTATCGCCGGGTTGACCAGACCAGCGATCGTGAACGTCATATCGCGTCCACCTTCGGGGCTGCCGAGGACGACGAGGTTGACGTCGCTGGTGGTGAACACAAGCCCGTTGCGGGAACGGTCGACGATTGCGTTCTGAGGAACCTGTATACCGAGAGCGCGTGCCCGGGCCTCGGGCACGTAGGCGGGCGCCATGCCGGCCATCATCGGGCCCATCACAGTGCCCGGATCACGCTCGATCGTCGCTGCTGGCGAGAGGTTGTCAACCAGGAGCCCAGCCGCCAGCAGTCCGGCCATCCCGACGGCGATGGCCGCCAACCCGCCGATGAGCAGCCAGCGCACCTCAGCCCAGCTCTCGCCTGATCCTCTGGTACTCCTCGGGGCCGATCTCGCCGCGGGCGTAGCGCTCGTCGAGTATGCGCCGGGCGCTGCCCCGGTTCCCGGGAGGCGCCACCGCCGGCAAAGCGCACGACGGCCCAGGCGATGACAGCGGTTACGCCGGCCACCACGAGCAGCCCGAAGACCATCATGAGCAGGCCGACGCTCATCATGCCCGTACCCATCTATCTAAAGGATGGCGCCTACATACCCAGCCAGACCAGCTTCGCGATCCAGTTCGCGGCCAGAGCGATCAGCGCGACGGCGATTGCCGCTGACCAGGCCCGCCGTGGCAGAGCGAGGACGGGCTGGCGTCCCGTCAACGCGGAGATCACCAGATAGGCGACCGCGGCCAGAGCGAGCGAAGGCAAGAGGTCCGAGCGGATAGACGCGGACAGCCTGGCCGAGGTCGCCGCGCCAGGTCCAGGCGAATGTCCTGGTCAGGCCGCAGGTCGGATCCGGCTTGCCCGTGAGGTACATGAAGAGGCTCGGATCGAACGTCAGGCCGTGCGGGTGGAGGAAGAAGTAGAGCCGCGTGTAGGCGAACCAGGCGATCAGCATGGCGAGCGCCGGCAACTGCGACACCCGCTGACGGCGGTCGAGCAGCGGCCAGCTCAGCAGCGGCCGCTCAGCCAACGATCCATTACTGCGACGCGTTCGGCTCGCATGCGCACACATGATGGGGAAGGTGTCAGAGCGGGAGACGCGGCTCTTCTTCAGCGCCTCTTCTTCGCGATCGGCGTCGCCTTCCTGCTTTCACCGTCTTCGGACGCCGGTTCGGATAGTGGAGCAGGAGTGAAGGGGCGGTTCTCGACGCGCGCTTCGACGTGGTTCAAGAGCAGGTATGCCTCGGCCGCGAGCACCAGGAAGCGCGCATTCCGGGTTCTCAGCCCAACGCCGGCCAGCACCAGAGCGTAGGCGTCGTACATCGGGTTGTGCAGCCAGCGATAGACGCCGCCGGTCACCTGCTGGCGCGGCCCGTGCCCGAAGAAGTAGCCGTTGGCGGTGCGCTCAGGCCCCATCCGGGCGAATGCATCCAACCAGATGGCAGCACCGAGGACGACCAACGCCTTGCCCAGCGGGCGGAGGCGCGGATTGAGCGGCCACATGACGCGCCCGCTGATGCTGGGGAGCAGGGCGACGAACAGCGCCCAGGGGGGCGTGACGACCGCGAGGTGGACATACCAGCCACGTCGCCCGAAGCGTCTCGACAGCAAGCTGCGGCGCTGCTCGAGCGCCACCGAGGCGGTGTTGATCGCCACCGCGGCGGCCAAGGCTAGGGCGGTCACAACTAGGCGCGTCGACCAGATTCCGTGATCTCCATCACAGCTGCGGCCGGGGGACATTGCC
This sequence comes from uncultured Actinomycetes bacterium, assembly GCA_964640005.1. Taxonomy (GTDB): domain Bacteria; phylum Chloroflexota; class Dormibacteria; order Dormibacterales; family Dormibacteraceae; genus CAZHAC01. The sequence continues at coordinate 3,396 of CAZXGB010000108.1, forward strand.
GAAGCTGAGAGTTGGCGCCGTCTCATACGCCTCAGACGGTAGCTTGGGACAAAGGGATCAGTCGTGCAGGTCATCAGCACAATCGCTCACGCGATCGGCAGCGGTATGGCGGAAAGCCTCTTCCTGCTCTGGGAGAGCCTGTACGGCCTCGTCCTCGGATTCCTGATCTCGGCCATCGTCCAGGTCCTGATCGGCGAGAAGACCATCCGCCGCTACGCCAGCGACACGCCTGCTGGGGTGGCCGCTTTGGCGGGTTTCGGCATCATCAGCTCTTCCTGCTCCTACGCCTCGGCCGCCGTCGCGCGCTCGCTCTACCACCGCGGTGCCGGCGCTCGGGCTTCCTTCGCCTACCTCGTCAGCTCGACCAACATGAACGTCGCCATCCTGATCCTCTTCTGGGTCCTGGTCGGCTGGAAATTCGCCCTGGCCGAGTTTCTGGGCGGGATCATCATCATCGCCGTAGTCGCCACCGGCCTCAGCCTCCTCTTCCCCGGTGGTCGCCTGGAGCGCCTCCGCCAGGAGACGGCGCAGCAGGTGCTCGGCAACGTGATCACCGAAGACGTGATCTGCGGGATGGAGGGCCACAAAGAGCACGCGGTCGACTACCAGGGGCGGACCTATCTCTTCTGCAACGCCCAGCACGCGCGCCAGTTCCGGCAGGACCCCGAGGAGTACGCGAGCCGGCTCGCAACGCCACCAGCGAGAGGGCCCGGTGCCATGTCCGGGCGCGAGCCCCAGGTGGAGACCAGGGACGTCGTCTGCGGGATGGAGGGGTCGGAGGAGCACTCCGCGCGCCACGAGGGCCACGAGTACTGGTTCTGCTCTGAGGGCTGCAAGCAGAGCTTCTGGAACGACCCGCTGCGGTATTTGAAGCCGCTGCGCCAGCCTGCCGAGCCAACCGACTTCGTCACGCGCGACGTCGTCTGCGGCATGCAGGGCGGCCCCGAGCACAGCGCCGTCCACGATGGCCGTGAGTACCGCTTCTGCTCAGCCGGCTGTGAGGAGGCCTTCGAGCGCGAGCCGGAGCGCTACCTCAAGCCTGGCCACAGGAGATGGCGATTTGAATACGGAAGGGGTGGTCGGGGGCCCGGGATTCGAACCCGGGGCCTCACGGTCCCGAAGCGCACGACAGGACGTTCGGCGTCCGTTCACGAGGGTTCACCGAGTTGAGGCGCCGGCGCCAGTCGGTGCCAGGAGCGCCAGGAGAAGCCCCGAGTCGGCGACCGGTTGCTACAGCGGTTGCTACTCCGAGCCCAGCCGGAAGCTCAACATCTACATGCCCGGCGCGATGGTCGGCTATTTCGATCACCTGAGCCGCGTCATCGCCGGTGGCACGGCCGATCGTGAGGCACTCGAACGCGCATAGGCGGCGGCGCCCAATGCCAGCGTCCAGCCGCGGAACCTGAGAAAGAAGGGATGACGCCATCGGAGATCCTCCTGTCGGAATGTGATGAGCACGACCGTAGGAGCTGACGCGGCCCCTGTCGTCATCCGGTCGGATGGTCGTGAATCAGCCAACTGGATGACCGCAGATCAACCGAGCGACGAATGACAGGCTTCGGGGCTTCGACCTAATCTCCCAGCCAGGCGCGGCCTGCTCAAGCGCCCTGGCGGCCGGATCGACCTCCTTGTGTCGGCGACCCTCCTGATCCTCGGCGAGGCCGAGGTCTGGTTGGGGCCGGGTGCGGCAGCCACCGCGAGGTGTAGGCGGTCGTCAACGCAGCGATGGCCTCGACCGTGGCGATCCGCCGCCGGTTTCCGACCGCGGCCGGTGCAGCGGCGGGGCTGCTGTCGCTTGCCGCCGGCGACTTCTGGGGTCCGCCTGATCTCTCGACGTATGCCCTCTTATGGGGTCTGGCGATGTACGGGCTGGCGGTGTGGTCGAGGCCGCGCCCATTCGTTGCAACGGTTGTCGCCTTCGCAGTCGCCCTGGCGGCCTCGGCAGCGCTCCGGCTCACCAGTGCCGGTTTTGTCCCGCGACACGAGAAACTCCCCAACCAGCGACACGAGAATTCCCCACCCCTGACGTGACGTGACGGCCTGAGAGGGGTCGTTGAGGGGAATGTCGGTTCCCCCTACGGTGCGGTTGTTCATGACCAGCACCACCCGGAGGAACCGTCTTGCTTACGTTGGAGGAACGCCTCGCCGTGGTCAACCTGTATGAGGATCTGGGCAGCTACCGTGCCGTCGCCGCCGTGGTCGGCTGCGACCACAAGACGGTATAGGCCCAGCTTGAGCGGAGCCGACGGGGACCGGCGGCAGCCGTGGTTGCGCGCGCTCGCGCGACCGACCCTTACCTGGTGCTCATTCGGGAGCGCGTCGACCGGACCGAGGGTCGGGTGAAGGGGAAGCGGCTACTGAAGCTGCTTCGAGCGGCCGGTTACGGAGCCTCGCTGCGGACATTGCAGCGGGCGCTGCGGGTCGAGAGGCGGAGCTGGCAGCAGCGCCAGCGGCGGGTCTACCGCCCCTGGGTCTCGGCGCCCGGTGACTTCTTGATAGTGGACTGGGGCGAGGTCGGGAGGGTGGCGACCGCCGCCGGGGAGCGCAGGCTCTACTGCTTCTGCGCGGTCCTTGGCTGGAGCCGATGGCGCTATGTCCGCTTCTTCACCTGCCAACGCTTCCAGGTCCTGGCCCAGGGGTTGGCGTCCTGCTTCGAAGCTCTCCGCGGCGTCCCCGCCCACGTCATGTTCGACAACCCCAAGACCGTGACCGTCGACTTCGTCGCCGGCGTTTCGGTGCTGAATGCCGAACTGGTCCGGTTGGCGACCCACTACCGCTTCACGCCGGTCACCGCCGCCGCCGCCGACCCGGAGTCGAAGGGCAAGGTGGAGGCGGTCGTCCGCTACACGAAGTCACGGCTGGTCCCCGAGGAAGGCTTCGGCTCCCTGGAGCAGGCCAACCGCGAGGCCGAGATCTGGTGTGAGGAGGTGAACGGCGAGGTGCACGAGGAAACCAGAGCGGTGCCGGCGGCGAGGATGGCGGAGGAACTGCCGCTGCTGCGGCCGCTGGTCGAGCGTCCGCCGGTGGCCAGCGGCGAGAACCGCAAGGTCGACCACCTCTCGACTGTCCGCCTCGGTTCGGCGCGCTACTCGGTTCCAGTTCGCCTGCGTGGCGAGGTGGTCCAGGTCCTGGTCGACGGCGAGGAGGTTCGCGTCCTTCACGAGGGCGGTGAGGTCGCCCTCCACCGGCTGCAACCACCCGGCGGTGCCTCGATTCACGACCACCACTACCCGACCCCCGCCCCGACCGGGGTGCGCCCGCTCCGACCACGCCGGCCCAGCGAGGTCCGCTTCCTGGAACTCGGCGAGCCAGCCGAGCGCTACCTGCGGGCGGCCGCCGCGGCCGGGACGCCCCGCCTGCTCCAGCAGCTGGAGCGGGTGCTCGAACTGGAGCGAAGTCATGGCCGCGAGGCGGTGCGCGCGGCGCTCGCCCGGGCGGTGGAGTTCGGCCGCTTCGGCCACCAGGACATCGCCAACATCCTGCTCACCGCCGGCGCCGCCCCGCCCGCTCGCCTGGAGCCGGCCCAGCCGCTGGCCATCAGCGGGCTGCCCGCGGTTCCGCAGCGGACGCTCGAGAGCTACCGGTGGTCGGCATGAGCGCGGAGGCCATCGACCCTCAGCTCATCCAGGGCCTTCGGCGTCTCAAGCTCAGCCGCATCCGGCAGCTCGCGCCCGAGGTCTGTCAGACCGCGCGCACCCAGCGCTGGCGACCCGAGGAGCTGCTCCGCGTCCTCATCGAAGAGGAGTGCAAGTCGCGCGACGAGTCCAACCGCCGGCTCCGGCTCAAGCAGGCCGCCTTCCCCGTCCACAAGACGCTGGTCGGCTTCGACGTCGTCGCCTCCTCGCTCTCCCAGCCCACCTTCGACTACCTCGCCTCGCTGGAATGGGTCGGCGAGCACCGCAACCTGGCCCTGGTCGGGCCCCCCGGCACCGGCAAGTCGCACCTGGCCGTCGCCCTCGGTCACGCCGCCACCGACGCCGGGTACCGGGTCCGCTTCTTCCGCGCCGACGCCCTGGTCGAGCAGCTCTACCGCGGCCTCGCCGACAACAGCGTCGGCCGCGTCATAGACAGCTTGCTTCGCGCCGACCTGGTGGTCATCGACGAACTCGGCTTCTCGCCACTCGACCCGGTCGCCGCCAACCACCTCTTCCGGCTGGTCGCAGCCGCCTACGAGACCCGCAGCCTCATCCTCACCTCGAACTGGGCTTTCGAGCAGTGGACCAACTTCCTTCCCGACGCCGCGACCGCCACCGCCATCCTCGACCGCCTGCTCCACCACTGCCAGGTGGTCGTGCTCAGCGGCGACAGTTACCGGCTACGGGAGGCAAAGGGGGTGAGGCTGGCCGCCCGCTGAGGGTGGGGAATTTTCATGGCGCGAAATGGGGATTCTTCGTGACGCTTGACAGGTTTTCCGCAGTTCGTCCTGACGTGGCTGGTCGCCCTGGTGCTGGCACGGTTCCTGGTCGGTGATCGCGAGCAGCGACTTCAGCTGTCGGAACGTGAACGGGATCTGAGTGCTCGCGAGGCTCTCCTGGAGGAACGCCAGCGGATCGCGCGCGAGCTTCACGACGTGATCGCGCACGAGCTAGGTTTCGATGATCGTCGTACCGGCGGGCGCGGAGCGCCGCGCGCTGGGCGCGCGAGCCCCCTCGACACGCGAGGTGCTGCAGACGATCGAGAACGTCGGCCGCTCGGCACTGGAGGAGATGCGAGGCATGGTCGGGATGCTCCGCGCCAACGACCGTCCGGAGCCGCAGCCAGGGCTGCGCGACCTGCAGGACCTAGTCAGCAGACTCCGTGAATCCGGCCTCCGTATCGATCTCCGTGTCGATGGCGAGCGCCGGGAGCTTCCAGCCGGCCTCGAGCTCTGCGCCTACCGGGTGGTGCAGGAAGCTCTGAGCAACGCCCTCAAGCACGCAGTCCAGGCAACGGTGTCGGTTCGAGTCGACTACCGTCCGCGGGAGCTCGTCCTCGAGGTCGTGGATGATGGCCGAGGCTCGGACCTGGCATCCGTGGCGGGTGGCCATGGTTTCGTCGGGATGAGAGAACGGGTGGCCATGTACAGGGGAAGGCTGATCGCGGAGAAGCGCCCCGGCGGCGGCTTCCAGGTCCTGGCCCAACTGCCACTTCGATGACAAGGCTGTTGATCGCCGACGACCAGGCTCTGGTTCGCATCGGCCTGCGCAAGATCATCACCAGCGAGCCGGGCATGGAGGTGGTCGCCGAAGCGAGTGATGGCGAGTCGGCGATCACGGCTGCACTCAGGCACCGACCCGACGTCGTCCTGATGGACATCCGGATGCCGGTGGTCGACGGCATCGAGGCGACGCGTCGGATCAACGCATCGGCCCCCGATGTCCGAGTCCTCATTCTCACGACCTTCGGACTCGACGAGTATGTCTACGGCGCGCTTCGCGCCGGAGCCAGTGGCTTCATGCTCAAGGACGCGCCGCCCGAGGAGATCCTGGGCGCCATCCGCATCGTCGCGCGTGGCGAGGCGCTGCTGGCGCCCGCCGTCACGCGCATTGTGATCGAAACATTCCTGCGCCATCCGGTTCCCGTGTCGGGGGCTCCCAGAGAATTCGAAGTCGCGAACGCGAGGTGTTCCACCTCGTCGTGCAGGGACTTTCCAACCCAGAGATCGGCTCACGGCTCAACGTGGGCGAGGCGACGGCGAAGACACTCGTCGCTCGCGTCTTCGACAAGCTCGGCGTGCGCGACCGCGTCCAAGCGGTCATCTACGCCTATGAACCGAGGTCTGGTCACGAGCCTCGGAGGTGGCGGCACGGCCAGAGGGTGCGGTCGCGAGAACTATCCGCACTACGAGCGGTTCCGACCATGTGGCGCTCAGCCCGATTTTTGGCAGCTCTAGGGAGGCCGCCCTGACGCCTCGCGCATGGCGGCGGCGAAGCCGGGCAGGCCGCGCTCGATCATATCGTCCGACGCGGTGAGGCTGATGCGGAACCAGCCTGGCAGCTCCACGAGGGAGCCGGGCAGAACGAGCACGTGGCGCCGGTTGAGGATGCGGGCGAAGGCCTCGTCGTCTGCCATCGGTGCACGCGCCATCACATAAAACGTGCCCTCGGGCAGGGTCGTCTCATAGCCCATCTCCCGCAGCGCCGGGACCAGCCGATCACGCCTTCGCTCGAGAGCGGCGATGTCGATGGTCAAGGCCTCCAGGTCGTCGATGGAGTGCTGCAGGTCCGCGTTGGGAAAGGCGAAGGTCTCAAGCTGGGTGACGAAGAACTCGTCGCGCAACCTCTCGCGATCGGGCATCGTGGGTGGCACGGCAAGGTAGCCAATCCGCATGCCAGGAGTCAGCAGCGTCTTGCCGTATGAGTAGGTCACCACGGTGTATGGATACGCCTCGGCCGGGCTGTGGTGTGTGCGTCCGTCGAATACGATGCGGTTGTACGGCTCGTCACTGATCAAGTAGATGGGCGAACCGATGCGGCCCGAAGCCTCGGTCAGCAGCCCGGCCAGGCGACGAAGGTCATCAGGCCCGTAGACCCGGCCGCTCGGATTGTGCGGCGAGTTCAGCAGTACGGCCCGCGTGCGTGGTGTGATCGCGGCCTCGAGCGCGGCCAGATCGAGATCGAAGGCCGGCGGCTCCAGCCGAACGCGAACCGGCACCCCGTCGGCTGCAAGAATCAGCAGCTCGTAGAAGAACCACGGCGGGGTCATGAAGATCGCCTCGGAACCCGGCTCTAGCAGCGAGCGGAAGGCGACCGCCAGCGCGGCGTGCCCCCCGTTGGTCATCGCCACATCCGCCGGTTCCCAGTGCAGGCCGGTCCGCGCGGTCAGGGAGCGCGCCACCGCCGCCCGCGCGTTCGGCTCGCTGAGCTTGTAGGCGAACCATGCCGGGTCCTGCGGCTCGAGGTGACGGCGCATGGCGTCGACGTAAGCCGGCATCGCGATCTCGTGCGGGTTGCCTACCGCAAAGTTGGCAGTGGCGGAATCCTCGGCGAGGGCGGCGTACGTTCCGGTAAAGAAGTCCAAGAACGGCCCGACACTCTCGCGCAGCCGCTGGCTGCGGCGCAGCGACGTACCCACGACCGAAGCGTAACGCTGGGCTGCCTCGGATGGCCCGACCGCCTCTCTCGCACGGAGGTCGTGAGTTCCGCGCTCAGAGAACCTCGACCAAGCCCGCCGGCTGGGCGAACGGCCCATTCGACCGCAATCAGCTCGCCGAGCCACGGCCGGCGAGGCGATTTTCGTAGCCGGACTAGCGGCT
>CAZXGB010000109.1:0-10382 GCA_964640005.1 uncultured Actinomycetes bacterium
TCTGACCGGGCGGCGTCGCCGCGAATAAATGGGTCCCTCCCCCGCTCGGCGAGGGAGGGACCACGGGTGGGGGGGAGTGCGCGATTACCGCGAAGCCGCGTACTGGACCACCTGCTGGAACGTCGGCCGGTTGATCCAGGGGATGTTCGGGACCTTCTCGAGCCCGGTGGCCGAGAACTGAATGTCGTCGTTGGAGGGATTGCACTGCCCGGGACCTTGATTGGAGCGCTTGCAGGACCAGCTCGCCGGGTCGGCGTTTCCGAACGCCTGTGTCAGGTGATCGATGGTCGCCTGGAGCGCCGCCTGCAGCGCCTGCCGGCAGGCGACCAGCGAACCGCTGCCGCAGTAGCTCTGCGAGTAGGCGGCGGCTATCGCCGGGTTGACTGCCTGCCGGAGCGCGCGCTGCAGGAAGCCCTCCCAGCCGCCGTTGTAGGCGGAGCCTTTGGCCCCCGGCGCGTCATTGATGGGAAGGATCTCCCCACTGAGGCGCGAGTAGTCGGAGGCCGTCAGCCAGGGGTCGAAGACCGCGTGAGTGAGGCGCGGATAGAGATCGTCCATGATTGCGACGGCGGCGCCCTGGTCATAGGCGTTCGGATCAGACGCTGCTTCCCGCCGGTGGGATCCGCCGGCCGCCCACGCGTCGAGGATCGAAAGGGCGCGCTGCTGCTGCGATGTGAGGGGGTAGCCGGCGAGCACAGCGGCCATCGGAGCCACCAGCTGCGATCCGTCGAGGTCTACCGATCCCGCATCCTCCATGGCGTTGACGATGTCGGCCGGCTGGACCGCGCCCCTGGCCAGCGCCGCCCGAACCCGGTCGCTGAGCGACTGCACGCGGTAGATGGGGCCGTAGGCGAAGTTGTCATCGGCCGCCGAGAACTGCGGAGCCGGCTTGTTGTTCCAGTTGGTCATCCAGCCCTGCGCAGGGTTGATCGCTTGAGGATGGACGGAGGACGGTGCGAACCCCGTCCACTCGAAGCGACCGGTCCCCCAAGAGGGCAGGCTGGGGTCGACGCCAGCAGCGCGCAGCGGCAGCTTGCCGGACGAGAAGTAGGCGATGTTCGAAGCGTCGACGTAGAACCAGTTGAAGGTCCCTGACTCCTTGGCGCCGGCCCGGATGAAGTCGCGAGGGCCGCGAACCCGGCCGGGGTCGTTCCAGTTCATGAAGGCGGCGGCCGAACCCAGCTCGTCGAACCAGGTCGAGCGCTGGTAGGAGATCGCGACCGGGATCTGCCGGGAGGGATTGGCCGGGTCGAGCGCCATCGTCCGACCCACGACCGGGCCGTGCACCGTGCGTTCGATCTGGATGGTCACCACCCCGCCTCCCGGCGCCGCAGCCGTCGGCTTGGCGACCTCCACGTCCGTGCGCTCGTACATCGGGCGGCAGACGCCGTTGTAGACGTAAGCGGTGCTCTGGAGCGTGGCCGGCGAGCCGTCCAAGTTGCAGAGCTGCTCGACGCGCTCGTCGACGATGTCGCTTCCGGCCGAGGTCGCGCTCCATGCGTAATCGACCCCCCGGCCCAGCTCGACGTAGATGTCGGTGCCCGGGAACGACGCCCCGCGGGCATCGATGCCGGGACCGTGCAGGTCCTCCTCGTGCAGGATCTCGGGCGCGAAGTAGGAAACCTGCGGGCCGAAGACTGCGATCGGGTGATGGGAAGCGGTCTTGGCGGCGCCGATCACAAGCGCGTTGCTGGCGCCGTGCTTGTGGAGCAGGAAACCGAGGTCGATGCTGGCACCGCCGGCCGACACCATCCCCGTGCTGGTGGACGTGTTCGGGATGCCGCCACCGTTGCAAAAGTTGGTCTTCGGCTCCTGCGTCGGCCAGGCGACCGCGTTCGGGTCCACCTTCCCCGTCAGCTCGTACGGGAAGGGCGTGGACAGCGTCGTCGGCGCCTCGGAATCGTTCTGGGAGCGCAGATCGCTCCAGATCGCCCGCCCCTTTGCCTGCCCGAAGCGCTGCTCGAGGGAGCTCAGGAGGAGCGAGCTCTCGACCTCGTTGCCGCCGCCGGTGGCGAAGATGGCCTGGACGATGGTCGCCACGGCGACGATGTCCGTCGGCTTCCAGGGCAGTGGAGCGAGCTGGAGAGCCGGATACTCAGCCGGCATCAGGTTCGGGTTGCCCAGCGCAGCCTGGATGTAGGAGTTGATGCCGTCGATGTAGGCCTGGCCGTCGGCGATGACCTGCGCGCCTTCCGTCGTGCCGCGGTACGCCTCGGGGAGCTCGGCGGCCAGCTTGTCGACCTGCTGCTGGAGCTCGGACTCGTCGTAACCGGCGACGCGGGCGGTGGTGCAGTCGAGCGCCAGGGTCGACGGTGAGAGGCCGAGGAACGAGACAACGTTGGCACGCCCGACGTGCCGGAGCACGTCCATCATGAAGAGCCGGTCCTCGGCGGCGGCGTAGCCCGCCCCGAACTCGGTGTCGTAGCGCGTGCGCCCATAGATGTGCGGTACGCCGAACTGCTTGTCGCGCAGGATCACGGTGTCTGGCCGCGGAACCTCGCGAACCGCCACGCTGCCCGGGCTGACCAGGAAGCTCGAGGGCTTGTAGTAGCTCGCGATCTGCGACGGATCGAGGTTGGGCGCCACCTTCTTGAGGTCCGCGTACATGGCGAGCTGGTCCTGGGAGTGCGGCGGCTGCTGGCCGGTCGCCAGCTCAGCGGTCGTGGTGAGCCCGTTCTGACCGGGGGGCAGGATGTTCCAGGTCTGCCCATTCGAGCAGTCGAGGAACGAAGCGCCGATGGGCGGGTGCACCTCGACGCAGCCCCCCGCCGCCGCCCCGACCGGCGCCGTCGCCAGCAAGGGGAGCGCCGCGAGACCGAAGACGCTGACTCGTGTTACCAGGTTTATGGTCATAGGCAGGCGGGGGCTTAGGTGAGTCGTCGCGTATCAGCTTTAACAGGTCGACCGGTGTCTCGTAAAGGTTCCGAATACGAAATCGTACGAGCGTCCTCACCGCGGTCTTGTCCGTATCCCGAACGTAGGACGTTTGCTTCTGCTAGCCTCCGCCGCCGGCCGATGCAGGCAGAGCTCGAACAGCCCGCTCCGCGCGGAGCGTTTGGAACCATTCACCTCGTCAGCGGCACGTTTGGCGTCTACGGCGCCGGGTGGTCGACCCTGTTCCTGGTGGCAGCGATCGGGATGCTGCCGCTGGCCATCATCAACAGCGCGGCCGACCTGGCCTTCGACCTACCTGGCAAGCTCAGCGCCTGGCAGGTCGCCTTCAACAATCACCAACCGACCGACCTGTCGGAGCTGACGGCACAGCTGGCGCCGGTGCTCGTTGCCCTGTTCGGGTTGCTGGCCGTGGAAACCCTGTCCTGGCTGCTGCTGGGGACCCTCTGCTACGGCGCACTGGTCAAGGCGACCGGCGACCTCCTGGAGCACGACCAGGCGAGCGTGGCCGCAGCCTACGCCGCCTCTGCGCGCGCCTTGCTGCCGATGCTGCTGGTCTGCCTGCTGCTCGCGATCGCCGGCTCGATTCCGCTCCTGATGCTCTTCCTTTTGACGCGGCTGAGCGTGACTCCGCAGGGGATCCTCATCGATCGCAAGGGCCCGATCGCGGCCATCGGCCGCAGCTGGCAGCTCACGAGCGGCCACTTCTTCCCGGTCTTCTGGACGCTGGTCCTGGTCGTTCTCCTGGCGGTGATCGCGTCTTCGCTGATCACGGCGCCGGCCGGGGCGCTGCCAAGCATTCAGGCCACCTCGATCGCATCGGCGTTCCTCGGGGCGCTCGCGGGGGTCGTGCTGCTGCCGCTGGTCGCTGCGGCGACGACCATCACCCATTTCGCCCTCAGCGGCAAGCACCTCGGCACCGATGCGGGAGCCTCCAGCCCTCCACGCCTGGCGCCGCTCTATCCGGCCCTCAAGGTCGCCCGCGACGGCCGGCTCTTCCTCAACGGGCGGCTGGTTCCAGGTCAAGAGATGGACGCCCTGCTGGCCGAGTTGGCGGCCGGAGGCCACCAGCTGCCGTTGTTTCTCGAGTCTCCGCAGCAGCCTCGGTCGGCCGACCAGGCGCAGGTCGTGGACAGGCTGGCCGCTGCCGGCGTGCGGCCCTATCCGGGAGAGCAGGCGCCGAGCCAGTGGGGCCAGCTGAAGGCGATCGAGGTGGAGGTGGCTCCGCGTCGATTCCGCTTTGCATTGAACCGCGCCGACCTGTTCGTCGGGGAGGACGGCCGCATCCTGCGCCAGGGGGACGTCTCGTTTGCCGGCGAGACCCAGCTGCTGAAGTCGGCGGCGCTGCTGGTGACGGCGGACCGCGTCATCGAGGCGGGCGAAGCCGACGCCGGGAGGGCGTTTGACCCCGTCGCGCTCGGCGAACCCTCGGTTCACCTTCGCCTGACGTTCGGTGACACGGTCTGGGCCGCTTGTTTCGGTCAAGCCGAGACGCCGCCCGAAATCTGGGCTTTTTGCCAGGGGCTGCGGACGCTCGCGACGTCGACCTGATCCCGCCCTACTTGGGGCTCGGACCCTCACCACCGCGCACCCGGACGTCCGTCACCTCGGCCTCCACGAGCATCTCACCCGCCCGCAGGGTCAGCCGGCTGCCCCGCCGGATCAGCTGGTAGCGGCCTTCGCCGACTATCTCGGCGACGCGCCCGTCCTCAACGCGGACGATGACCCCGTCTGGCGCCAGGTAGACGTTTTCCGAGAACTCGCGCAACCCCGTCGTGTCGAGCTCCCCCAGCCGCCTGGCGGGCTCGGTCTTGTGCGGCACGGGCGGCTGCTCTGGCTTGGTCCTGGCGGCCGGCTTCACCTCGGGCTCCGGTTTCTCCGGCTTGGGAGCTGTCCGCTGCCGTTCCCGTGCCTGCTGCAGTGATAGCTCCAGCACTTCAGCGCCGACGTCCCCCAGGAAAAACGCGGAGGACACCACAGCAGGATCTCGCCGCCGGCGCTCACAGATGGAGCACGTGGCGGCGGCCTCGACCTCGCGCGCGGTGCCCGGTGGGAAAACCTGCCCGCACAGCGTGCGCACCGGCGCGTCTGGCGGCACGGCGGCGGTCAGGTGGACCTTGCCCTTTCCCTTCTGAACGCTCTTGAGCTCGAGGCCGCCGGCCACCGGCTCAGGTTACGGCCGTTCTTGGGGAATCAGCAGCTGATCGAGGCCAGCCGTAGGAAAGACGAAGCTGCGCGGTCGGGCGCCAAGACGACGCCTTCGAGGAGCGGCCAGCTGGAGTCGGGGACGGCGACCACGGTGCTGTCGACCACGAGCGTCCACCGCGGCTGCGCGCGGACGGTACCGGCGGCGATCACGCGCGTGCCCCCACCGCACGGATCGGGTGCGATCACCTGCCAGCTGACGTCCCGCGGCTGCGCGGAGGGCATGAGGCCGGCTCGGATCTCCAGCTGGCACCACTGTCCTGGTGTACATGGGCCATGCGCATTCAGCCCCACCCAATTGACGTCGCCCGCCGCAGCCGGCCCCGCCGGAGCCGGCAGCGACGGCTCGACACTCGTGGCGGCCGGGGCTGGGGTCGGAGCGGGCGCCGGCGATGCCTCGCTGTCACCGCCTGCTGAAGCCTGCGGGCCGGGAAGCGCGGCAGCCGGCGGCGCAACCGAGGCGACCGCTCCTGGGCGGGTGCCCGACAGGGAGAGGCCGGCAGCCGGCGAGAGCAGCGCGACCAGTCCCGCGGCTACGGCAACCACGCCCAGACCGAGGATCCAATCGGCCGGCCGTGAGCGGCCAGGCTGAGACATGGAGCGTTTGGAAGAGCTGGAAGGGCTGACCACCGGCGGGGCGGCAGCTTGCTGGGCGACTGGCGCAGTCGGGGCCGGGGACGGCTCCAGCCTAGCCGCGCGAGGTGTGGGGACTCGCGATGTACCGGAAATGTCCGTGGATTCCGCCGCAGGCGGCTCCGTTGGGCTGCCTGCCTTACCCGAAGCGCGGGCGACGACCGCCCCGAGCTGGGCTGCCGCCTGAGCCTGTGAGCGAGCGCTGCCAAGGCGGCCCGCCGCCTCCCAGAGGACCACGCACGCGTGCGTAGCCTCATAGCCCTGCCTCTGCTGGCGTCGCATGGTCGCAATCGCGCGCGCCGCTGCCCCGATGGGCGATTCGGCGGCCTTAGAACTACCCTCGACCGGGATTCCCATCAGGCGGCAGAGAATGGCTCCCGCCGCGCGCACATCGGCCAGCCGGGCTGCGGCGTACTCCTTTTCGCCTTCGACCTCGGTCAGCGCGTAGTGCGTGAGCCGCACCGAACCATCCCGACCGATCATTACGTTGCTCGGCTTGAGCGAGCCGTGCCAGAGCCGGTCCTGGTGCAGGCGCGCCAGGCCGTTCAAGACTCCCAGCCCGATCAGAACCACGAACGCTCGCCGCACCCGTGCTGGCAGGCGGTCGAGCGGCACCTCCTCCCCGGCTTCGGTCACCGCCCAGTGTTCGCCGTCGCGCCGGACGATCGTCTGGGGCACCAGATAGGGGCCGGCGGAAGGCATCAGGCGATCGCTCGTCGATGTCTCACCGAACTTCGACGTCAACCGCAGCTGCTTGACGACGACCTCGGCGCCGTCGTCGAGACGTGCCCTCCAGGTCGGACCGAGATAGCCTTGCCCAAGCGCGTTGAGCAGGTGGAAGCGAGGTCCGGGAAGGCGGACGACAGCCGCCAACTGCTCGACTGATCTGCCCGCTTCGGAGGCTCCGTCTACTGGATTAGCTGACAAGCAGTGGCACACCATATATCGGGCATGCTGGCGGCGACAACCCCATGTTTTGGGCCCACAATCTCTCATTAGGCGAGGTGGTAAAGGCAGACGTGACGGCTTGCTCTGGGCGTCGAAGGAGTAGCGGGATGCCTGGCGGCTGTCACTGATGAGGTGCCGGTGTTCCAGTCGCTGACTCTGCTCGTCCTGGCCGGACTCGCGGGACCGCTGCTGGCGTCAGGGCGCCGGCAGCTGGTCCCCGTGCTGGTCGGGGAACTGATCGCGGGAGCGCTGCTCGGCAGCAGCGGGCTCCGGTTGATTCATCCGAGCATTCAGCCCTTCCCGGCCTTCATGACGCTGGGATTCGCGATGCTCATGCTCCAGGCCGGAGCCGAGGTCGACGTGATGTCCCCACGGCTGCTTGGAGGAGCGACGCGAGGTGCGCTGGCGGCCCTGGTTTCATCGGCCGCCGCGGTGCCGGTTGGTCTCGCGCTTGCTTCCACGCTGGGTGTCGGCCACGCTCCGCTGCTGATCGTGCTGCTGGCCGGCAGTTCAGCCGCGGTCGCTCTGCCGGCGATTCAGGAACAGCGGCTGGGCGGTCCGACGGTACCGATCCTGATCGCCTGGATCGCGGTGGCGGATGTGATCACCGCGCTGCTCATGCCTCTCACCCTGACCGGCACCAGTGGCATTGCGGCAGCCCTGGCCGGCGACTTGCTGGTGATCGTGACGGCCGCGCTGTCCTGGCTGGCGGCACGCCGGCTCTTCGCGAGTCGCCTGGCGGAACAGGCGACCGAGTGGTCCAAGACGCGCCGGTGGGGACTCCAGCTAAGACTCTCGGTGCTGCTTCTCCTGGTCCTGGGGACGATCTCCGAACTGACGGGAGCCAGCCTGCTGCTGGCCGGCTTTGCCGCGGGGATGGTGCTCCGCGAGTTTCACGAACCGCACCGGCTCGAGCTAGAGCTGACCGGTCTGGCCAGCGGATTTTTCGTTCCCGCCTTCTTCGTCCTGTTGGGAGCGTCGCTCGACCTGAGCGGGCTCGCCCACTCGCCGATTGCGATCGCGTTGGCGGTGGCGATGGCAGCGGGCGCGACCCTCGTGCATACGCTGGCCGCGCTCGCGGAGGGCGGGCGTTCCCGATTGCCGGCGGGACTTATGGCCTCGGCCCAGTTGGGCCTGCCGGCCGCGGCCGCCTCCCTGGGCTTGTCGACCGGCATGGTGTCCCCGCCGCTGGCCGCGGCCCTCGTGGCCGGCGGGATGCTGACTCTGTTGCCCTCGAGTCTCGGCGCGATTCTTCTGGCTCGCGAACAGAACCGCTCTACAACCGCCGCGACCTGAGCTGCAGACGCTTTGTGCCAGCATTCCACGCGTGGCTGCGCAACAGCATTGGAAGGACGAGCCCGACGAGCATGACTATCCGGCTGCCGAGAGCTACCTGAGCCTGATCCTGCCCGCCGTCGCGGCCGCCGAGCTTTCCGAGCGGCTGCGCGGGCTCCCGATCGAGCACTTCAAAGCAAAGGATCTCCTGCGCGCGAGCCGCCTACCGCTGCTTGGTCCTGACAACGTGCACGTCGCCAAGGACCTGGCCAAGATCAAGCAGGGCAAACAGCTGTCCCCGGTCCTGCTGGTGCGCGGCCGCCTGGCCATGAACGTACCGCTCATCGTGGCCGACGGCTACCACCGCATCTGCGCCAGCTACCACCTGGACGAGGACAGTGACATCCCGTGCCGCGTGGTCGACGCACCGACCGCCTAGCGACTGGGCTCGCCGCGGCCCGCCCGCTCGGCGCCGCGAACGTTAATCAACCGAGCCGGCACGTTTAACCTCCGCTTTCCTCCGGCGCCTTAGCTTCCCCCAGAGCACTACGGCTACCTATTGGGGGTGAAGACATGGTTCGACCGCTGACTGCTCGCGCGCTCGTCCGAATGGCGAGCGGCGCAGTGCTTGCGCTGGCGACGTTGTTAGGGCCGCTGCCGGCAGGGGGTGCAGCGGCGCTGGCCGCCGGTCCCGGCGCTTCCCAGTGCCAGCTGGACCCGAACGACGGCCATATCAAGCACGTCATCGAGCTCCAGTTCGACAACGTGCACTTCCGCCGCGACAACCCGAATGTGCCCTCGGACGTCGAGCAGATGCCGAACCTCTACAACTTCCTGGTTGGCAACGGCACCGTTCTCACCAACCATCACACACCGCTGATCGCGCACACGGCGACCGACATCCTGACCACCCTCACCGGTCTCTACCCCGACAACCACGGTCAGGCGGTCAGCAACACCTACCGCTTTTACAGCCCGGACGGGAACTCCCACGCCGCGCTCAGCTTCGCCTACTGGACCGACGCGGCCCGCGCCTTCGACGGCACGGTAAACGGCACGCCGAACCTCGTCGGGGCGAACGGCGGCGCCGTGCCCGCGCCCTGGGTGCCCTTCACGCGCGCCGGCTGCAACGTCGGCGGCGTCGGCACCGCGAACATCGAGCTCGAGCGCACCGCGAACGTGGCGACCGTGTACGGTCCGGCCTCGCCGGAGGCGCAGGAAGCGGCCGACACCAGCGATGCCGGCGCGGCCAAGACCACTGGCGACTTCATCGGCATCGCCGTCCACTGCGCCCGCGGCAGCAGCATGTGCGCGCCGGCCAACCACGGTCAGGCAGATGTGCTCCCCGGCGAGCCTGGCGGCTACACGGGCTACCAGGGCCTTTTCGGTCACAAGTACGTGGCGCCGCAGATCAGTCCGCAGCAGCAGCTGACTGACCTCAACGGCCAGCCAATGACCGGCTTTCCGGGCTTCAACGGCATGACCGCAGCGGCATCCCTCGCCTACGTCGCCGCCATGCAGGAGCACAGCGTCCCTGTCACATACGCGTACATATCCGCCGCTCATGAGAAGAACGACACCGGCCTCGGTCCTGGCGACCCGACCTACGAGGCGAACCTGAAGGCGTACGACGACGCTTTCGGCAAGTTCTTCGCCCGGCTCGCGAAGGACGGCATCGATAAGAGCAACACGCTCTTCGTGGTCGCCGGCGATGAGAACGACCACTTCGCGGGCGCGGGTCCGCTGAACGCACCTTGCGACGGCGTGACCAAAGCCTGCCAGTACGACCCGAACCGGCTCGGCAATGTCGAGGTTGGTCTCGACGTCGTTCTCCAGAACCAGGGGATCACGACGCCGTTCGAGATCCACGACGACTCGGCGCCCGTGTTCTACCTGACCGGAAACCCGGCACAGACGAGCACAACGACGCGCACATTTGAGCGCGCGGTCGGCAACCTCGTCGTCACCAACCCCTACACCAACCAGGCCGAGCGCATGACCAACTACCTGGCTGACCAGGCCCAGCTGCGCCTCATGCACATGCTCACCGGCGATCCCTCGCGCAACCCGACGTTCGTCCAGTTCGCGAAGCCCGACTACCACGGGGTGACCGGTGGTCTCGACTGCTCGAACGACCCCAACGCGACGGTCATGCTCTGCCCTGGGGTCGAGGTCTGGAACCACGGCGACCTGCACCCGGACGTCAACGTGACCTGGCTCGGGATGGCCGGACCCGGGATCCGCCACCTCGGAATCGACTCCAAGACGTGGACGGACCACGCCGACGTCCGGCCCACGCTGCTGGCCGCCCTCGGACTGCGCGACGATTACAGCCACAGCGGGCGGCCGATCACCGAGATCCTCACTCGGGACTCCCAGGGCGAGAACCTTCAACGCCTCGGCCAGGTCTTCAAGCAGATCAACGCGCC
>CAZXGB010000110.1:0-10366 GCA_964640005.1 uncultured Actinomycetes bacterium
AAGCAGGATCGGGCGTTCATGAAGGTTCACGCCAAGGGTGGGCGAGACTGCCCGCGCTGCGGACACCGGATCAGCCAGCTCGGGTCGAACCGGGAGCCGCTCAACTTCTGCCGCGGCTGCCAACACTGACCCGTTAATCAACTACCACTGTCGTACCCACCCCTCCAAAAGCCCGCCCTCCCCGGGGGGACGCCTCCAGCTTACTGATCGGGTCAATAGAGGCTGTTAAGAAGCCATTTACGCCCGATGCCGGCACCGGGCCGAATCACGGATGCGCATAGAGGCCGGCTGCCAGCAGCGGGTCAGCGTGCCAGGGGAAGGGCGAGCGTGAACGTGCTGCCCCGGCCGAACTCGCTCTCCACGCTGAGCGAGCCCTGCATCGCCTCCGCGAGCCGGCGGCTGACAGAGAGCCCGATGCCCGCGCCCTCGTAGCTCCGGTTTGGCTCGGGGTCGAGCTGGGTGAAGTCGCGGAAGATCTCCTCCATCCGGTCGCGTGGGATGCCGATGCCGGTGTCCGTGACCCGGACGATCACCTCGGCTCCGATCCGCTCGCCGCTCACGCGGACGGTGCCCGCCTGGGCGCTGAACTTGAGCGCGTTGTTTACCAGGTGGTCCAGGATCTGGCCGGTGCGGACGCGGTCAGCATGCGCCACCAGGCCGTCGGGCACGTCCAGGTCGATCTCGATCGCACTGGTTGCGGCCTGCGCCCGGAGGCGGTGCAGCGCCTCGCGACAGCAGGCGGCGAGATCGAAGTCCTCGGTCTCCAGGACCAGCTCGCCCGCGCCCAGGCGAGAGAGGTCGAGAACCTCATCGATCATCGCCAGCAGGTGGCGGCCGCTGACGAGCATGTGGTCGAGGTAGCGCCTCTGGCGCTCGTTCAGAGGTCCCGTCTCCTCGCACTCGAGGAGCTGCCCGAAGCCCAGGATGGAATTGAGGGGCGTCCTCAGCTCATGCGTGATCGCGCCCATGAAGCGAGACTTGGCCTCACTCTCGCGGCTGGCGTTGTCCGCCCGGTCGCGATCGCTGAGGTCGCGCAGGGCCACGCTCAGAACGCGGCGCCCGGCCTGGACGAAGCTCGTCATCGAGACCTCGACTGGGAACTCGTCCCCGTCCGCCCGCCGTCCGATCCCTGTCAGGGCCCGCCGATCCACCCCTTTTGCCGGGTTGGCGAGGAAGCGAGCCCGCAGCAGACGATTGGCCTCGCGATCGCGCTCCGACATCAGGTCCTCGAACTGACGGCCCAGCATGGCCTCCCGCGTCGTGCGGAACATGCCTTCGGCCGCGGCATTGAACTCCGTGATCGCGCCCCTGGCGTCGACGGCGACCAGCGCGTCAAGCGCGCCGTCGAAGATGGCGCGCATCCGCTCCTCGCCTTCGCGGCTGGCGACCTCGGCTCGCCGCCGCGCTGTCACGTCGTCGAGGGTGAGCAGGACGTTGTCACCGCGCCCTTCCCCGCTGACCCGGCGAGCGCTTACCACGACATCCGCGAAAGTTCGGTCCGGACGCAGCACCCGACCGGCCAGCTGAGTCATCGGCGGACCACCGGCTGCGAGCGCATCCAACATGGCGTCGGCCTCGCGCCAGGGCCGTCCATCTTCGCGCAAGAAGCGGATGTGGGCACTCCGGCGGTCGCGGCCGACCAGCTGCCGGCGAGGACGGCCGAGGATCCGCTCGGCGGCGCGATTGACGTCGAGAACGGTCAGCGCCGGGTCGAAGAGGACGACCCCCTCACCCACCGCCTCCATGACTGCGTCCACGCGGCCGCGGCGGGCGCCGGCACCGAAATCCTCCGCACTGGGTGCGATCCCCGCGACCATAGCGCACGGCTAGGGTCGCGCCCGGCGGGGTCGGCGTCCAATCGCGGGGGCGTCAGAGCGCGTGCATTCCGCGGGCGCGGCGGGGTCAGCTAAGTTGCACAACGGTGGATGACGGACTGCGGCGGCTCGTCGAGCGTACGCCGGGCTTCCTGCCTGTTCCCGAGGGCCTGGCCCTGCACCAAGCGGCCTTGGCGGCGAGCTCGTTTGGCCCGCTGCTGGAGATCGGCTCCTACTGCGGGCTGTCGGCGCTCTACCTCGGCAGCGCGGCGCGCGCCGCCGGGAGTGTCCTCTTCAGCGTCGACCACCATCGAGGCTCCGAGGAGCACCAGCCGGGCGAGGAGTACCACGACCCGTGCCTGACGGACGCCGAGGGCCGTGTGGACACGCTGCCTGCGTTCCGGCGGACGATTGAACAGGCGCAGCTCGAGTCATGGGTCGTCCCAATCCTGGCCGCGTCCACCGTGGTGGCCCGCCACTGGCGGACGCCGCTCGGCCTGGTCTTCATCGACGGTGGCCACAGCCAGGCCGCGGCCGACGCGGACTACGCCGGCTGGGCACCACACCTCGCCCCGCGCGCCGTCCTGGCCATCCATGACGTGTTTCCGGACCCGAGCGACGGCGGCCGCCCGCCCTACGTCATCTACCAGCGCGCGCTCGCCGACGGCTTCGTCGAACAGGCGGCAGTGGGTTCGCTGCGGCTGCTCAGGCGACCGGCTCGAGGTCGCTCTCGTCGATCTCGGACGGCCCCCTGAAGAGGGCTGACGACGGTCCCTCTCCGAAGAGCACGTCCGCGGCGAGCACGATGGCGCCCGATGTCCAGGTCGGACGCTCGGCCGGCCAGAGCTCGCCCTCGGGGAACGTGACGCCGGTCCAGTAGGCCCCGCTCACATCACGCAGCCGGTGAAGCCAGCCGAAAATCTCCACCGCCTCCGCCCGCAGGCCCGCGGAATCGAGCGCGATCACCAGCTCGGCGGTCTCGGCGGCGGTGACCCAGGGCCGGTCGGCGACGCACCGGCAGCCCAGGCCGACCACGATGAAGTCGTCCCAGCGCTCGAGCAGGCGCCGCCGGGCCGCCTCGCCGGTGATGGCGCCGCCGAGGACCGGGTAGTACCAGTCCATCGCCCAGCGTGCCTTGTCCTCGAAGACCTCGGGCCGCGTTCGAATGGCATCACCCAGGCGCTGCAGCGCCCGCTCCCAATCCGGCCGCCGATAGCCCAGGTGGCCGGCCACCGACAGCGCGCAGCGGAGGCTCAGGTGAATGCAGGAGGAACCGGTCAGGAGCGCACCCGGCCAGGGCCGGCCGTCGCCGTCGCGCGCCCAATAGATCTCACCACCAGGTGCTTGCAGCGCGAGCGCGAATTCGATGCCGCGCTCCAGACACGCCCACATCTCCTCGACCAGCGTCCCGTCGCCGGTCGCCAGCAGGTAGTGGTAGAGACCGGTCGCGACATAAGCGGCAAAGTTGGCGTCGCCGGTGGCGTCCTCGACCCTCCCGGCCCGGATCGCCGAGGGCCAGGAGCCGTCCCGCCGCTGCGTTGCCGCCAGCCACAGGTACGCTCGCTCCGCCTCCCGCCGGAAGCCGGCCCCGGCCAGCGCCATCGCAGCCTCGATGTGGTCCCAGGGATCGCAGGGGCCGCTTGGCTCGTAGGGGATGCACCCGCTGGGCTCCATCACACGCGCGATCGCCCCGGCCGTCGTCAGGATGTCGAACCGATCAGGCGGCATTCGCACCGTAAACGACGACGCTCTTGCCGATCAGGGGGTTGAGCGCCCGCTCGCCGAGCCGTGTCAGGGCCGGCCGTGCGGTGATGTCCCAGACGAGCAGCGAGTGGTACAGGCGGGCCAGCACGTGGTCGTCACGACGAACGCCGACCGCGCACTTGAGCCACCAGTAGGGAGCGTGCAGGGCGTGCGCGTAATGCCCGCCGACAATCGCGAACCCGGCCGATCGCAGCTTGCCGCGAAGCTCTGACGCCTTGTAGATGCGAACGTGGCCTCCGGGGTTGGTGTGGTACTCCTCGGAGAGCAGCCAGCACACCCGCTCGGGGAACCACCGGGGCACGGTAACGGCGAGCGTGCCTCCTGGGCGGAGGACGCGCCGAACCTCTCGGATGGCGGCCACGTCATCGGGTACGTGCTCGAGCACCTCGGAGACGATGACGCGGTCGAAGGCGGCATCCGGAAAAGGCAGCCGGAGGGCGTCGCCCTGGACGGCGAGCCCCTCGGCCGGAGCCGGCGCTTCACCCGCATCGGCCATGGCGGCCATCCAGTCCCGAGCCTGCCGCAGGTCGTCGCGGCCGAGGTCGAGCGCCGCCACGCGAGCACCACGGCGCAGCGCTTCGAAGGCGTGACGGCCGGTTCCGCAGCCGACGTCCAGCACGCGATCCCCCGGGCGGACCCCGAGGCGGTTGAAGTCGACGGTCAGCAACCGAGCGCCACCCAGTACTGCTCGACCGTTTGCTCCGCCGCCCGGTCCCAGCTGAAGCGCTCGCACGCACGCGCGCGCCCGGCCTGGCCGAGCCGTTGCCGGAGCGCGGCATCGTCCAGTGCGCGCTCGATCGCGCCAGCGAGAGCCTGGGCGTCTCCGGGCGGCACCAGGAAGCCGGTCTCGCCGTCGCGGCCGACGACTTCGGGAAGCGCACCCGTATTGCTGGCCACAAGCGGTACCGCGCAGGCCATCGCCTCCACGGCGGGCAGCGAGAAGCCTTCGTAGAGCGAGGGGACGACCGCCAGCTCGGCCTCGCTGTAAAGACGCACCAGCTCCGATTCCTCGATGCCCCCCACGAAGCGCACCGCGCCGGCGAGGCCGAAGCGATCGAGGGTGGCGGCGACGGTGCCGTTCTTTCGCGGACGGCCGACGACGACCAGCTCGATCGGGCGCCGGGCGCGAACGCGGGCGACCGCCTCCAGCAGCGGGACCAGCCCCTTGAGGGGGACGTCGGCACTTGCGGTCGTCACCACCCGCCCCGGCACCCGACTCCGGCCCGCGAGCGGGCGGAAAGTGGCCGGGTCGACTCCGTTGGGCACGACCGCGATCCGCTGCCGAGGCACGCGCATCTCGGTCACGATTTCGTCGCGGGCGCTGTCCGATACCGTGATGATCCGCCGCAGACGCCGGGCTACCCGCCCCTGCATCCGCACGAAGCCGTACCAGCGCCGGATTGCGATCCGCCGCTGCCAGGTTGCCGACGCGAGCTCGAGGCGGCGGTCGATGGCGATCGGGTGATGGATGGTGGCCACGACCGGGAGGCCCGCCCGTTGGACGGCCAAAAGCCCATAGGCCAGGCACTGGTTGTCGTGGACGACGTCGAACTGGGAACGCCGGCGGAGCAGCTCGCGCCAGGCGCGAAGGCTGAAAGTCAGCGGCTCGGGAAAGCCGCCGGCGCACATGATTCCGAATTCGAGGCCATCCATCACGTCACGCAGGGGCCGGGCACGCCGAAATGGGGCTTCCGGGCGGTAGAGATCGAGGCTCTCCAGGCGGCTCAGGCGCGCGGGCGGGTCGACGTCGGGGTAGGGCGGGCCGGCCAGCACCTCCACCTCGTGCCCCAGGCGCGTGAGGGCGCGGCTCAGGTGGCGAATGTAGACGCCTTGCCCACCGGAATGCCGGTTTCCCCTGTACGCCAGAAGGGCGATGCGCAAAAAAGGCCGAACAGTCCGGCTGTCAGGATTCGTGCTGCTAAGTGTGCAGAATTCTGGCGCTCGAAACCAAGTCACTCGTAATAGCGAGCTATCCAGGCCGCGAGACCGCCGAGATCTGGAAAGAGCAGTCGCTCGGTGATCCCGGCATGATCGAGGCGCTCTCGCGCCTCCGCCTTGGCCTCGGCGCTCAGGCCCAGCACACGTCCCCGCCCGGGATGCTCCTGCAGCCAGTCGTCGAGGCGTGCGGTCGGACTGGACATCGCACAGAAGACCGCCGACTGGTTGACGATGCGCTCCTCGATCGAGGGCGGCTCCCAGAAAACCGCGAAATGCCCGTCGACCGCCATCCGGTCGAAGTCGCGGAGGCGTGGAGCGGCTCTTCCCAACTGTTCGGCGCCAAACAGCCCCGTCCGGTCGAGCTCCATCAGCTCGCGCAGGTTCTGCGGAAGCTCCTCGTGAACCTGCATGTAGTCCACCGCCCAGAGGATTCCTTCTTCCCCGGCGTGGGACACGGTCGCGAAATGGAGGGCGATCAGGGGCGAGAACGTGAAGTCGACGAGCCGGGTGGGCAGGCCGTAGTGCTGGGCCAGGGCGAGCCACTCCCAATCCGACCAGTCCGCGCGGCCCGTCCTGTACGCATAGCGCCGGAAGGCTCCGAGAATGTGGCGTTCGCGCTTTGCATAGGCGTCTCCACGCCTCAGCAAGCCGCTCTGTAGCCGCCGGCCCGGCACGGGGGCTCCGCGGTAGACGATCGTCGCCCGCGGTTCGTTGGGCGCTCGGGCCCAGCCGCGGTCGTTGATCCACTGGTCCACCTCAGCCCACGTGCGCGCCTCGTCGGTCGCCGGGACCATGCCGGTGAATCTACGCGTCAGCGGGACGCAGCCGCCGGGCCTCGGGGTACGGGTAGATGTCGATGATCTCGCCCTGCCGCACACGCATTTGCACGCCCCGCCAGAAGTCGAGCGCGTAGAGGTCGCCGTGCCGCTCGTCGAGGACCGAGCGGAGTTCGGGTGACAGGGTCAGGAAGCGGGCCAGCTCGGCCGGGAAGACGTCGCGAGGACCGACGCCGAACCACGCTTCGTCGCCGAGTTCGTCGGCGTCGTCACGCGACTGCGGTATCTCCCGAAAGTAGAAGTCGGTCAGCAGCCCCAACTCGTCGTAGTCGTAGCAAACGACGCGTGAGTGGCGGGTCAGGCCGAAGTTCTTGGGCAGCAGCTCGCCCGGGAAGATGTTGTTGGCCGCCAGCTCCTTCACCGCCCGTCCGAAGTCGTCGATCGCGGCTCGGGCGGCCGCCTCGTCGGAACGCGCGATCCAGACGTCGAGCGGCGTCACGCGGCGCTCGATGTAGGAGTGATGGACGATGACGCGGTCCGCGGCCACCTCCACCTCACGGGTCACGTCGCGCTCGAACTCTTCGATCAACCGGGGCGTGAAGCGATCGCGGTCGAACTCCAGGTGCTCGAACTCCTGAGCCTCGACCAGCCGCCCGGCCCGGTCGTGGCGGAAGACGAGCCGGTAGTTGTTGCGGACCGATTCGGGGGTGACCGGCTTGATCGGCGGGAAGTGGTCGCGGATCACCTTGAAGACGACGTCGTAGCCGGGCATCGCGAAGACGACCATCACCATGCCCGGGGTGCCGGGTGCGAGGTCGAAGCGTTCGTTCCCGCGCCGAAGGTGACGGAGGAGGTCGCGGTAGAGCTCGGTCTTGCCGTGCTTGTGATGGCCGAGAGCGATGTAGAGCTCGGCAACCGGCTTCTTGGGCAGCATCTGCTTGAGGTAGCCGGCGAGCGCGGCCGGCGGGTCGAGGTCGACGTGGAAGTGGGAGCGGGTGAAGCTGAACAGAATCGAGATGTCGTCCTCGTCGGTGAGAACGGCGTCGACCGTGATGCCATGGGGCCCGTTGAGGAGAGCGATTGCGAGCGGAAGCTGCCTGCCGGCGACTCTCAACCGCCCGATGAGGTAGGCGCCCTTGCGGCGGAAGAAGGGCACCTTGAGCAGCTCCGCCTGTTCGATTTCGGACGGGAGGTCGAGCTCCCTAAGTTCCTGAGCCAGGCGCTGCCCGGCCAGCGCGCAGTCCTCGTCGAGATGCGCGAACGGGGCGGCGAAGCCGGTGTCGCGGAGGATGGCCTCGAAGAGCTCGGCGTGCGAGTTCGGGTTGTCGTAGAGGCGCCGGATGGGCGCGGCCGCGACCGGCACGAACTCGAAGTCGGGATCGACGAACTCGATGTTGCTGTCGACACCGACGGTAGTGAAGATCCGCCGCGTCAGGGAGTTGAACCACGTCTCCGCAAGCTCCACGTCGTCGCGGCCTGAAATGAGCCCCGAGTAGACCGCCTTCATCCCCGCCCACAGCGCTCTGTCGGCCAGGCGGAGGCCAAGGGCCGACCGGACGTCCCTCTCGAGCGCGCTGATCCGGCGCCCATAGATGTCGAGCCTCTCGGTGGCGTCGGCCAGGGAGGCGGCCCACGCTCTCTGCTCGAACCGCGGACGCGCTCGCCGCGTGATCTCCCCGAAAGCCTGGCGGTAGGCCTCGTAAGCGGCCAGGATCGAGGGCGCGACCTGGTTGGCGATACGGCTGGCGGGGGTTTCCTCAGCGGGGACGCTCACTCCGCGTATCATCCGCGCGCACGCCGGTGGCTGAGGGGATTCGCACGGACCGCAGCAGACTCGAGTCATCGCGTGGCGTGCGCCGGATCGCCGGTCTGGCCGGGCTGGCGGGGAGCCTCATCGTCATCTCCAACCTGGTCACCTTCGTTCGCCAGCTGATAGCCGGCGACATCGGCGGGGGCGCACTGGGCGAGGACTTCCTTTTCCTCTGGGATGCCGCCAGAAGCGGTGATGCCGGCCTCTATGCGGCGGCGCTCAAAGAGTTCGCCAGCCGTCCTGAGGACCCGATCCGGATGGCGCCGTTCTCATACCCACCGCTTGCGGCGCTGATCGTGAAGCCGTTCGCTGCCATGCCCTTCGCGGTGGCCGACGCGATCTGGCTCGGAGTCGGGATCGTCGCGCTGGTCGCGTCCGCCCTGTTTCTTAAAGACGCTGTGACCTCCGGCGAGCAGCGCACTATGGGCCTGCTGTTCGCCTCCTTGCAGCCCGCGGTGTGGTGGAACCTGGAACAGGGCAACGTGAACTTAGTCCTTCTTCCACTCGCACTCGCGGGTCCTATCCTGCTGCTGTCAGGCGCGGAGATCGCCGGCGGAGCGGCGCTGGGGTTTGGCGCCGCCCTCAAGGGCTACCCAGCTCTGCTGATGCTGGCCGCCGTCTGGGACCGGCGTTGGCGTTTTCTCGGCGCCGCCGCCCTGACGGCGGTCCTGGCGACGCTGGCCGGCTTTGTCTTCGCGGGCAAGGGCTCCGATCTCTATGTCACGGCAATCCTGCCCGCGCAACTGGCCGCGAGTCCGGCCCCTGACAACTTTAGCTTTCCAGGTTTGGCGGCCCGGCTGTTCACCGCCAACACCTATGGGATGCAGCTGGTCGATATGCCTGTGCTGGCCTGGGCGATACCGAAGGTCGCGCTGGTCCTGCTTGTCGGCGTAACGCTGCTCGCGGCTCCTCGCGACAGGTGGCGTCCGGTCTTTCTCACCGTCGGGCTCCTGGCGACGCTGCCCCTGGTCGTCACGACCGGCTGGCGGACCACAGTCCTGTTCACGGCACCGGCCTTAACGGTCGTTCTCTCGCGGGTGCTGGAGCCTCAGCCGCGCGGGCTCAAGGTTGTCGCCCTGGCCGCTCTTCTGCTGGTCTCTACCTCACCCCTGCTCCAGCTTTCCCACTACGGAACTGCTGGAATGGCTCTGGCCATGCGTGAGCACGATTGGGTTTTCACGCTCTGGTCTCTCGACATGACCGCGGGCTGCCTGCTGGCCTGGGTGTCATACATCGCCCTCTTCGGCGACCTGCAGCGCTGGCGCCGGTGGGCGCGCTCGATCCGGCCCGGAACGAGCCCAGCTGAGTCGTAAGCCTTAGCGGCTTCTCAGGCGCTCGCCGGCGGCTGCTGCTGCGACGCGTCAAGTGGAACGATCGCGACCGGGCGAAGGACGATTGCGCCGTTTTCGAGGTGAACCTCGAAGAACGCTTCCTCCTTCAGCCCCAGCGACCGCCGCACGTCGGCAGGCAGCGTCACGCGCCCGTTGGCGCCCATGGAAACGATGCTTCGCACGCACCGGTGATATTACCCCGTCCCCTCGTCGATTTGGCAGATTGACAAATCGGCTCTTGACCACACTGGCGTACCGTCGCTAAGCTGCTCAGACCATGAGGCGCGTGGCCATTCAGCTCGAGGTCGGGATCGGCGGGCGGACGCTTGCGTCCGGCAATGCCATGTTCCCCAACCTGAGCCAGGCCTCGTGGCTTCGGAGGTCCCAGAACCGGGACCGACACGACTAACCCGAAGCAAATCGAAAGGGCCTGGCTCGATGCCAGGCCCTTTTCTTTTTGTCCGCGGGGCAACCAACACAAAGGAGGTGCAGCGATGACCCATTACGAGTTGCGTCAGATGGCGCGGATGCGCCAGCTGGAGTTGCTGCAGGCGGCGGAGCGGCGGCGAATCGCGCTCGAAGCGCGCGGTCATCGCTCGCGCCGGCACGCGGTGGTGGCCGGGCTGGCCGCCCTCAGAGCGGCGGTTCGCCTACGCCGGCGGCTGGTGTAGCTCCTTCGCAACAGCCCATCAAATGGGTTCGGGATCAGGCCTGGGCGCGGCTTCGCACGCTTCACCGCCCAGGCCCCCCGGACCACCTCTTCTACGTCAGGCCAGCCCAGACAAGCCCCGCGCGATTCCGGCCCGCTGCATTCAACCGGCCACTAAAAGTGCCTGATTCCGGCCCGCTGCCAGCACCGGCCGCAAAGCCGGCCCGAGTGGCGGAGGGAGAGGGATTCGAACCCCCGGTGGCTTGCGCCACGCCTGTTTTCAA
>CAZXGB010000111.1:0-10255 GCA_964640005.1 uncultured Actinomycetes bacterium
GGGCGATCGACGAGTACAAGCGCTAAGACATAGGTCTCCTCCCCACTCGATGGGGAGGTGTCGCCGCTGTGCGGCGACGGAGGGGGCCTTGGGCGTAGCCGGTGGGAAAGGGGTCCGGCTACGGCACGTGGGTGCAGCTGCGACCGGCCAGCGCGCCCCGGAAGGCGGCGGCGATCGCGCGGTAGCCGCTTGCGTTCGGATGGAAGCCGTCGCCGCTGACCCAGTTGGGGTGGAGGGCGGCCATGTCGCCCTGGCAGTTGAGGTCGACGAGTACGGCGCCCTCCTCCTGGACGACCGCTGCGATGGCCTGGTTGTAGTCGGCTACCGCCGCGTCGATGCGGTCGGGGGGCGGGGCATCGGGTGCGCCGCGGAGTGCGGGCAAGGTTCGCAGAACCGGCGTATTGGCGACCAGGACGCGGGCGTGACCGTCCTGGCGCAGCGCGTGGACGAGCTGCTGAAGCTGCGACCGATAGGTGGTCGTGGGAACCGAATGCACGAGATCGTTTGTGTTCAGCCAGACCGTGATCAGGTCGGGGTGGACCGCCAACGCCTGTGGTAGCTGCTGCTGCAGGGCATCCGCGACCAGTGAGCCCGGCCGCGCGAAGTTGTAGAAGACCGCATCCTGCCGGAAGGCGGAGCGGTACAGGAGCGCCGTCCAGGCGTCCCGCTCCGGATGGTCGGAACCCACGCCGACGCTCTCGCTGGCGCCGACCGCCGCGTAAATTCGCGCGTCGGTTACGGCGGGAGCGGTGCGCCGGGCGCCGGACTGCGGCCCGCCGCAGGTAGCCACCAGAAGCGACGCCAGCAGGGCCGCGACCAGTGGGAGTCGCATCATGTGGTCGCCATCGCCTCCTTGGCGGGCAGCCGCGCTCCGCGAAGCGCCGGGATCAGTGCGGCGATCGCGGCGAGAAGCGTTGAACCTCCGACGCCGGCGGCGAGCACCGTGAACGGGATGTCGGAGATCGCCGGTGGGGCCATGACAATTCCCTGCTGCTCGAGGTAGGCGCTGACCTGGGCGCCGATTCCGAGCGCCATCAGCCCGCCCGCCGCGGTCCCCATGACGCCGCCGGCAAGTCCCAGCAGCGAGGCCTCGACCAGGAACCAGCGGAGAACGTCGAAGTCGCGGGCGCCGATCGCCTTCAGCGTTCCGATCTCCCGCCGGCGCTCGCGCACTGCCGCCAGCATGGCGTTGGCGATGTTGAGGCCCGCGATCACGACGGCGACCGCGCCGATGCCGGTCAGGACGATGTCCACCACGTGCAGGTAGCGCAGCACGGCGCCCAGCACGTGCTCCGGCGCGGAGCTGCTGTAGCCGAGATCGGCGATCTCCTCTCGGATGCTGTGTACGGAATCGCTGGAGTCGGCGACGACCACGGCCTGCATGTACGGCGACGCATTTGCCGGGGGCGCCTCCCACTGGCGCGCGAGCGCGGTTTGGCCGAGTGGGACGACGAGATCGGCGCCGGCGTAGCCGCTGGCGAGGATGCCGACAACGGTGGCGCGCACCCAGCGCGTCGCGGGTGGCGCCGACGCCGATGCCGAGCCACGCGGTTCGACGAGCTGAACCTCGCTGCCGATGGGGGCGGAAGCGGCGTACTGCTGGGTGACCGCGACCTCGGTCAACGAGCGGGCGTTGGGCAGGCGGCCGCTCACCAGCGAGAAGGGCATCGAGGCCGGGTCCACGGAGAGGTCGGTTCCGACCATGGTGGCGGTGAAAGAGTCCCCGCTGGCGGGGACGGCGAGGACGAACAGCGCCTCGATCGGGAGGACGTCCTTGACTCCCGGGATGTGGCGGAAGGCGCTGATCGCGGTTTGGTCGAGCTTGTGCGGCCCGGCCTTCTCGAACTCATCGCTCTGCAGCTGATAAGGCAGAGGCGCGGCGGGCGCCACCTTGATGGCCCCCACTGGAAGGCCCTGGCCGAACTGCTCGACCGCGCGGCTCTCGGCGACGGAAGACACGCTGCCCAGGCAGACGAGCAGGGCCGCGCCGAGGGCGACGCCAAGAGCGGTCAGCGCCGATCTGCCCTGGCGTCGGAGGATTCCGGCCGCGGCGAGCCGCGAGCAATCCCGCCAGGTCATGCCGCCACCAGCCGGCCCTGCTCGAGCCGCAGCCGCGTCTCGGCACGGCCGGCGATCGACGCGTCATGCGTCACCACGACAAGGGCCGTACCCGACTCCGAGCGCAGCCGTTCCAGCAGCCCCAGCACCCGCTCGGCGCCGGCCAGGTCCAGGTTCCCGGTCGGCTCATCTGCGAGCAGCAGGCGGGGCCGGTTGGCGAGGGCGCGGGCGATCGCCACCCGCTGCTGCTCGCCACCGCTCAACTGGGCGGGCAGCGCCTGCGCCCGGTGGCCCAGCCCCACCGCCTCGAGCAGCTCTCGCGCGCGCTCTCGCTGCTCCGCGCGGCGGGCGCCGCGGAGCGCCAGGGCGACGGCCACGTTGTCGAGCGCGGAGAGGGTCTCGACGAGGCCGAAGTGCTGGAAGACGAACCCGATCGTCCGGCTCCGGAACCCCGGAAGCCGGGAGTGGGGGAGGCGTCTGAGGTCGTGCCCGGCGACCCTGATCGATCCCGACTGGGGCCGCGTGAGGGCGCCGATCAGCGCGAGGAGAGTGCTCTTGCCCGAGCCCGAGGCGCCCATCAGAGACGTGTAACCCGACTCGGCCACCTGCAGGTCGAGGTTGTCGAGCACGCGAAGGGGCCCGCCCGGCGTCTGGTACACGTGCGCCAGCCCGTTGACGCTGACCACCGTAGCCCCTGGCATCTACTGGACCATCCGCGCCACTGCAGCCTGCGTGGGATGGGGATCGAAGGCTCCCTGCGGGTCGTCGGCTATCCAGACATGGAGCATCAGGGGCGTCGCCACGTTGACTGAGCCCGCCGGGCAGCCGCGGCTCGTGACGCTCCCCACCACCATCAGGGGGTCGCGAGTGAAGCAGAGGTCCGTGTGCCGGTGCCAGGGCGTGAGGGCGCTCGAATACTCGGCCGGCGGCGAACTGGTTTTGAGGATGTACATCGCGCCCAGAAGGACGGGTCCGTGTGCGGTGTTGCCGTAGACGAGCGACTCCGGATGGGAGGGGTCAAGCTGCCCGCCATCGTTGAGGTAGGACGGCTGGATGTAGTGGACGAGGCTGCCGTTGGGATCGGTGATCGGGACGTAACCGGCTTGCCGCGCGGCGGCGGCGTCGCGGTAGGGCTGAACAGCAGCGCGGGTGCGATCGATCAAGGTGGCCGCGGCGAGGATCTGGGCCGCGGTCGGCGCCGCGGTGCCGGCGCCGAAGCTGCCGTGCGAGTGCGCCGGAGCGGCGGGGTTAACGGATTCCGCCCGCGCCGCCCAGCCCAGGGTGCCGGCGGTGAGGCCGGCGACTGCGACCATGGCCACCAGGAGACCGGCGCGGGCCGGACGGCTCGGCAGAACCGAACCTCCCACCCCGGCACCGCCGGCGAAGGCGGTCACCAGCCCGACGAAGATGAGCGCGTGGCCCGGGTTGGAGAGCGTGAAGAGGCCTTCTCGGTGAGCAAGCTCGGGGTCCCGGGCGTGAAGAACGGCGTCCCAGGCCAGGCCCAATGCGAGCACAGCGACACCGGCGACGACGAGGCCGGCGAACAGGGCCAGGTGACGCGGAGCGTGCCGGCTCACCCCTCAGCATTAGATCAGGACGGGGGGGCCGATTGCTCTGAAAAGATCTGCAGAACGCGTTGCGCGGTCTCGGCGCGTGGGTAAGATCACGCTGGGTCGAGGCGGACGGGCGGCCGCCGCGCCGCAAGGCGGGGAGGAAAGTCCGGACTCCTCAGAGCAGGGCGCTGGGTAACACCCAGTCGGGGCGACCCGAAGGAAAGTGCCACAGAAATGACACCGCCGAGCTCGATCGGTAAGGGTGAAATGGTGGGGTAAGAGCCCACCGGCGGCCGGGTGACCGGCCGGCCAGGCAAACCCCGCCCGGAGCAAGACCAAATAGGAGGGCTGTGAGGCTGCTCGCCGAGCTCTCGGGTTTCGGTCGCAGGAGGCGCCGGGCAACCGGCGTCCTAGACAGATGGCCGCCACCCCTCTCGGGGCGACCTGGGAGGGGCACAGGATCCGGCTTACAGTCCGCTCTCGACCCACCCTGCGCCTCAACCCAACATCGTGGGATCGGGCGTGGGCCTGGTTGACAAACTGCCGGACCAGCTCTACGGTTGCTGACACGGGTTCGACAATGTCGAACACCAGTCAGACAAGGGGTTGGCGCTTATGCACGCTGCTGGGCGCGGCCGGGGCCGCCGTCGTTTACGACTTCCTATCGGGCCGCGAGCGGCAGAGAATGCGAAGCAGACCCCGGTTAGCCAAGAAGAGGCCGCTCTTGCGGCTGTCAGCTAGGAGAACCAGAGATGGCTGTCGAGACTAAGCCACGCAAGTTCCTGAACGACCCCGCCAACGTCGTCAAGGAATCACTGGCCGGGCTCGCCGCGGCCCACTCCGACCTCTTGCGCTACGACGCGGACGCCCAGATCGTCGTGCGCAAGGACGCCCCGCGGCCAGGCAAGGTGGGCGTGATCTCCGGAGGTGGCTCGGGTCACGAACCCATGCACGCCGGCTTCGTGGGCGCCGGCATGCTCGACGCCGCGTGCCCGGGCGAGGTCTTCACATCTCCGGTACCCGACCAGATGCTGGCGGCGACCAAGGCAGTCGACGGCGGAGCTGGGGTCGTGCACATCGTGAAGAACTACACGGGCGACGTGATGAACTTCAAGATGGCGGCCGAGGACGCTCGCGATGAGGGAACCAACGTCGCCGCGGTGGTGATCGACGACGACGTCGCCGTCCAGGACTCGCTGTACACGGCGGGCCGGCGGGGTGTCGGTGCCACCGTGCTGGCCGAGAAGATTTCCGGTGCCCTGGCTGAGGAGGGCGCCAGTCTTGAGGTGGTCGCTGACGCCGTAAAGCGGGTCAACGAGCGTGCCCGCTCTTTCGGCGTCGCGCTCTCGTCCTGCATACCGCCGGCGTCCGGCAAGCCGATCTTCGACCTCCCTGCTGGTCAGATGGAACTCGGCATCGGCATCCATGGCGAACCCGGGCGCCGCCGGGCTCCGCTCGGAACCGCGTCTGAGATCGCTGACATCATGGTCGAAGCGGTGCTGACAGACCTCAAGGCGCCGAGCGGGAGCCCCGTCCTCGCCTTCGTCAACGGTATGGGCGGGACGCCTTTGATCGAGCTGTATCTGCTTTACAACGAGGTGGAGAAGCGCCTGCGCGCGGCGGGGCTCGAAGTGATGCGCAACCTGGTCGGCAGTTACATCACCTCGCTCGAGATGGCCGGCGCCTCCCTGACTGTCCTTCAGCTCGAGGAGGACCTGGCCCGGCTCTGGGATGCCCCGGTCCACACGCCTGCGCTGCGCTGGAGGATGTGACTTAGCCTTGATCGTCGAAAAGACAATGGACTCCGCCACCGTCGAGACGTGGATGCGGGAAGTCGAGTCGGCCATGCGCGCGGAGCGCGATTACCTGGTCCAGCTGGATGCGGCGATCGGCGACGGGGACCACGGGACCAACATGAGCCGCGGGTTTTCGGCGGTTGTCCAGGCCATCAACGGCGCGCCGGACGCGACGCCCGGCCGCTTGCTGATCCTGGCGGGCAGGACACTGGTTTCGTCGGTCGGCGGGGCCAGCGGACCCCTGTGGGGCTCGGCCCTTCGAGGAGCAGGCCGGGTGCTCGGCGACAAGACGACCTTTCA
Source organism: uncultured Actinomycetes bacterium (assembly GCA_964640005.1). Classification (GTDB taxonomy): domain Bacteria; phylum Chloroflexota; class Dormibacteria; order Dormibacterales; family Dormibacteraceae; genus CAZHAC01. Next base: position 5,708 of record CAZXGB010000111.1, read on the forward strand.
AGCGGAGGAGCTGGTGGAGGTCCTGGCCGCGGCGCTGGCCGCGGTCAAGGACCTGGGCGCGGCGAGTCCGGGCGAGAAGACCATGGTCGACGCCCTCGAGCCTGCGGTCGATGTCCTGCGCGAACGCATCGCCGCCGGGACGGCGCTTCCCGAAGCCCTTGATGCTGCCTCCGAAGCTGCGGAAGCCGGCATGCGGGCAACGATTCCGATGCAGGCTCGAAAGGGTCGCGCGTCCTACCTAGGTGAGCGCTCGGTTGGCCATCAGGACCCCGGAGCCACGTCGACCGCGATGATCATCCGAGCCCTGGAGCGGGCAGTGACGCCCCGCTGATGAGCCGTGGGGTGATCACCGGGTTCGCCGCCTCTCCCGGCAGGGCGGCCGGTCCGGCCGTCCTCTTGGGGCCTCCCAAGGGTGATGCCGCGGCCTTCGTGGCCGCCCAGGACCGGCCGGCGGAGCTGGAGATGGCGATCCGTGCGCTGGAGGCGACCGCGGGCCAGATCGAGGGCATCGCCCAGGAGCTGCGCGCCGCCGGCCGGGAGGTCGAGGCCGAGGTGGTCGACACGGGGGCCCAGATGGCGCGCGATCCGATGCTGGCGGCCGAGGTCGAGCGCTTGGTGATCGCCGAAGGGCGGGCCGCACCGGCCGCGATCGTGGAGGCTTCGGAGACCTTCGCCAGCCAGCTGGCCGGGCTGCCCGATCCACTTCTCGCCGAGCGCGCCGACGATGTGCGCAGCGTGGGCCGCCGGGCCGCGGCGCGCGCGGCCGGCACCGCCGGCGAGCGCGGCGAAGGCGTGCTCGTCGCCGCCGGCCTCGGCCCGGCCGATGTGGCGGAGATCGGCCCCGAGCTGCGCGGCATCGCACTGGCCGCCGGCGGCGTCACCGCGCACGCGTCGATCGTGGCCCGGTCGCTCGGAGTGCCGATGGTGGTCGGCCTCGGGGAGGCCGTGCTCGAATTCCAACCCGGCGAGCAGGTCATCGTCGACGGCGACCGGGGCGAGGTGCTGCGCTTCCCGAACCCGGACGAGGTGGCGGCCGCGCAGCTCGCCGGGCAGGACCGCAAACGGGCTCGAGAGGCGGCCATTCGGGCACGCGGCGAACCTGCGCGAACCAAGGACGGGATGCTCCTGAAGGTCCTCTGCAACGCGGCTTCCGTGGCCGAGATCGAAGAGGGGCTGGCACAGGGGGCGGAGGGAGTCGGCCTGCTGCGCACCGAGCTCGGCTTCCTGGAGGCGCACGCCTGGCCGTCGGCTGAGGAGCACTACCGGTTCCTGCGGCCACTGCTGGCGGAGCTGGCGGGCCGGATCGCCACCGTGAGGCTGCTCGACTTCGGCGGCGATAAGACGCCGCCTTTCCTGGCCGGCCGGCGGGGTCGCGGCGTCGAGCTCCTGCTCAGCGCTCCGGACGCCTTGCGGGCTCAGCTGTCGGCGATCGTGAGGGCTTCGGCTTCCGCCAAGCTGCGCATCCTGATCCCGATGGTCACCACGGTCGCCCAGGTGATGGCCGTTCGCGAGATCTTGTCGCAGGTCGTGGGCGACGCCCCGCTCCCGCAGCTGGGCGCGATGATCGAGACGCCGCAGGCGGCGCGGGCGGCCCGGGATCTGGCCCCGGTTCTGGACTTCTTCAGCCTCGGCACCAACGATTTAACCCAGCTCGCGCTCGGCCTCGACCGCGAGCACTCCGGCACGGCGCCCGTCACGCACCCGGACGTGCTCCGGCTCGTGGGCATGGCGACCAGGGCGGGTCGGGCGGCGGGGATCCCGGTCGAGGTGTGCGGTGAGGCGGCGTCGGAGCCTGCTGTGGTTCCCCTGCTGATCGGCCTCGGCGCCAACGAACTGAGTGTGGGCGCCGCGCGGGTCGGAGAGATCCGTGAGCTGGTGCGGAGCCTGGACGCCGGCGAGTCTGCGCGGCTGGCCGAAAAGGCGCTACTCGGTCAGATCGGCCACGCACGTGGCCAGCGCATCTAACGCGCTCGCCGCGTCGTCGCCCGTCGCCGTCAGCGTGAGCAGGGTGCCCCCCTTCGCGCCCAGGGCCAGCACCCCGAGGATGCTTTTGGCGTCCGCCTCCTTGCCCGCGGCCGCGACCTGGATCTGCGAACGGAATCGCATTGCCGTCTTCACGAACTGGCCGGCCGGCCGCGCGTGGAGAGCGACGTCATCCGGCATCGCCACCCGGACCTCAGAACTTTCGGGCACCGCGAGCGTCCTCGGCCGCCTTCGCCACCTCGTCGAGCGACTGGCCGGCGGCTGACATGACGGCGGCCGCGACCGCGCCTTCGACAAAGGGCGCGTCCACGAGCCGGACGTGGCCGTTGGCAAGTTCCGAGAGAACGTCCTTGACGGTCAGGATGGCGCTGCCGAGGTCGGCCAGAACGATCACGCCGGAACCCTTGTCGGCGCGTGCGATGGCCTCCTCCACGAGTACGGCGTCCGTGCCCAAGATGCCCTTGGGACCGCCACCGGCGGGCTCGATCTGGACATCCGGACCGGCGACCTGGGAGATGAGGGTTGCCAGTCCTCGGGCGAGCTCCTGGCTGTGGGAAACCAATACGATGCCGACCACGTTCGTTACTCCATCGGGCCCCATGGAACCTCTCGGCAGTCTACAGTACCGATCGGGATTCAGCAATGTCGAATAAGGTGGAAAGAAGAACCTCCATTCAGTCGATCGATCGTGCGGCCGCGATACTCAGGGCGCTGGCCGGCGGACCGCGGAGGCTGGGCGTGAGCGAGCTCGCCGACCGCCTCGGGCTCGCGCGTCCGACCGTGCACGGTCTCCTGCAAACGCTGCAGTCACACGGCTTCGTGGAGCAGGCCAGGGGCTCGGACAAGTACCAGCTGGGACCGGGTCTGCTGCAGCTCGGCTACTCCTACCTGGACCTGAACGAGCTGCGGACGCGTTCCCTTGCCTATGCGGAGCGGCTGGCTGGGCGTGCCGGCGCCGCCGTACGGGTGGGCGTCATGCACGGGGCGAGCGTGGTCGTGGTTCACCACGTGTTCAGCCCTGATTCGGGCTTTGGGGTGCTTGAAGTCGGACTCCAGCTCCCGATCCACGCGAGCGCGCTGGGCAAGGCGATCCTCGCTTCCGCCAGCCCACAGGTGGTGGAGGACCTGATGTCGGAGCCGCTGCCGCGCCTGACCAAGCGCACTCTCGACGGGAGCGAGCTGCGCCGCGAGCTGGACCTGGTTCGCGACCAGGGCATCGCCGTTGAGCGAGACGAGGCGGTGCTCGGCGAGTCGAGCGTAGCGGCGCCGATATTCGACCACTCCGGCCACGCGGTAGGCGCGATCGGAGTGGTGGCGCCGACCGAGCGGCTGTTCGGCCGCAGCCTCAACAAAGGTGTCGCCGCGGCGGTCGGAGAGGCGGCGCGGGGCGTCTCGCGCGAGCTGGGCGCTGCCCGCTGGCCCTACGCCGCCCAGGCCTGAAGTAGGCCCGACTCCCCGCCGCTGAAGCCGCGGCCGCACCTCCGTTGCGCGGCGGCGGGTTGCTCCCCGCGCGTACAAGACACGGGGTCCCCGCGAAATCGAAGATTTCGTGGGGTAAAACGCACAGCTCCCCACCGTTCCCCACATACAAACTGTTGTTCGATGCCGCCCGCCACGAACCCAAGATGCGGATACCGGGCCGGCGCAGAACACCACATGTTGGGTTTTTGGACTCGACAAGGGTTCCCACGCACCTACATCTTGTGCTTCATGTATTGACAAGGAGGGGGGCAGTCGGTACTGTTCGTGGCGAATCGCGGTGAAATGTGGGGGAAAGTGGTGAAAAGTCCCGAGCCGAAGCATCCGTCGAAGTCCACGTCGCAGCACGCGTTTCACCACACATCCATGTACGGCACCCAGCACGCGTCCCAGCACCCACTTTCCCCCGCCGCGATGCGCGGAACGACCGCCAGGGTCTGATGCGTGTTCGTCGGAACCTTTCGAAACCGGGTCGACGAGAAGGGGAGGCTGGCCATCCCGGCCGGCTTCCGGAGGCAGCTGCCGGAGGGCAGCTACATCTCGATCGGGGCCGACAACGTGCTGACGATCTACCCACCGGAGCAGTGGGAGGCGCTCGCCCAGCAGCTGGCCAGCCCCTTCCTGGATCGCGACCAGCGGGCGCTCGCCCGGGCCCTGTTCTCGATGGCGATCACCTGCGAGTTCGACGCCCAGGGCCGGGTGATGCTCTCCCAGGAACAGCGCCGGCAGGCCGGGATCGAGCCGCGCTCGACGGTCAGCGTGGTCGGCGCGGGGTCCCGGGTCGAGATCTGGTCCGAGCCCAACTGGGAGCCCTACTCCGACGACGCTCGAGGTCGATTCACCGAACTCGTTGACCAGGTGATACACCGGCCCTGATGGGCCATCTCCCCGTACTTTCAAAAGAAGTAATAGAAGTCCTTCAGCCCCGGCCGGGAGCAGTCGTGGTCGACTGCACCCTCGGCGCGGGCGGGCACGCGCGGCGCCTGCTGGAAGCGATCCAGCCGGACGGCCGGCTGCTCGCCATTGATCGTGACCCGGCGGCCGTGGAAGGGGGTCGAACCAGGCTGAGCGTGTTCGGCCCCCCTC
>CAZXGB010000112.1:0-10183 GCA_964640005.1 uncultured Actinomycetes bacterium
TCATTGCCGCCAGTGCACAGAACATGGGCCAGGTCCTGTTCGATCCGCCAGACGTCGGCGGCTGGCCGAACAACGAGGCCTGGATCTCCTCCAACAGCGTGATCGCCCGGGTGAACTTCGCGACCGCGCTCGTCAACGCCGTCAAGCAGGTACCCGCCTTCGACGAGTCGGTCATCGCGCATCAGCTCGAAGGCGTGCTCAGCCCGCCGACCGCGACCAGCATCAACCAGGCAAGCGATGACCGGAGCCGCTGGTTCCTGCTCCTCGCCTCGCCGGAATTTCAGCTCAAGTAGGAACGCAGAGATGAAGCAGGAAATCGGAATCAACCAGCTCAAGCGGCGCGACTTCCTCAAGGCAGGCCTGGTTTTCGGGGCCGGCGCGGCGGGACTCGCCGCGGGGTACGCCGCCGTGCCCGACGCCTTCGCGCGGGCCGTTTATGCGGCTAAGACCAACGGCGTCAACAACGACCGGGTGCTCGTGATGATCCAGCTGGCGGGCGGCAACGACGGGCTGCGCACGCTCATCCCCCTGAGCGACCCCAAGCTCCACGACCTGCGCCCAAAGCTGGCCGGCATGTCGGTCGGGGCCGCGCTTCCGCTAGGCAACGACTGGGGCCTGAACCAGAACTTGAAGGGCATCAAGTCGCTGTGGGACCAGGGCAAGGTCGCCATCGTGCAGGGCGTCGGCTACCCCAACCCGAGCTTCTCTCACTTCGAGTCGATCCGCGTCTGGGAGACCGGCGACCCCACGCGCCGCCAGGTCGACGGCTGGCTGGGACGCACCCTGCAGCAGGCGTACGACTCCTACGGTCACCCGCTGTCCGGCTGCGCGTGCGGCACGACGGACGTTCCGGGCGCATTGCGGGACCTCCAGGCCACAGTCACTGTCGTCAACAACCAGAAGCAGTTCGGGTTCACCGGCGGCGCCGACGTGGAAGCCGCGGTGGGCGCGCTCTACAAGGGGACGCCGGGCATCTACGGCGCGCTCTTCGACACCGCCATCGCCACCGCGCGGGAGACCGTCGCGACGCTGCGGCGGTCCGAGTCCGAGTACCAGCCAAAGGCGCAGTACACGGACAGCGCGAAGCTGGTCTACTCGTCAAAGAACCAGCTGGCAGCCGCGCTCGAGCTCGCATCCGAACTCATCACGACCAACACCGGCGTGAAGCTTCTGCACGTGACGCTGGGCGGGTTCGACACCCACTACACGGAGCTCACCCGGCACGACGACCTGATGGGATACCTCGACCAGGCTGTGAGCGCCTTCTACGGCGACCTGGCTGCGCACGGAGTGGCGGACAAGGTCCTGGTGGCGACCTGGAGCGAGTTCGGCCGCCGGCCGAAAGAAAATGCATCCGGCGGCACCGACCACGGCGCCGCCTCCCCGCTGATCCTGATCGGGGACCCGGTCAAGGGCGGCATGTTCGGCCAGGCGCCTTCGCTCACCCAGCTCGACTCCACCGGCAACCTCCAGTACACCGTGGATTTCCGTTCTGTGTACCAGGAGATCCTGGGGGCACACCTCGGGGCGGATCCCAAGGAGATCCTGAACGCCAGCTTCGACAAGCTGGGATTCATCAAGAATCCCGTCGGATCTTTCTAGAACGATGCCCGCCCTGCTGTTGAAAGCGGCCGCCACCCTGATCACGCTGGGGACGGCCGCCGTCTCCGCCGTCTATGTCGCCGGTCACGTCAAAAACGTGACCGCCCCGCTTCACCCCTCGGTGGTCGGGCCCGGCGCGGTGGCCGCGGCGCCCGGCGGGCGCCTGCACCTGACGCCTGGCGTGCGCACGGGCGACGTCCAGGCCGTGACCTCGACCTATGCCAGCTGACCCGCTGCCTGGCCTCCACTTCGAGGCGCTCGGCTCGGCCTGCGCAATCTTCGGGCCCGGGCTTTCGACCGAGCGTCTCGAGCGGGCGGCCGGATGGGTGCGCGGCATGCAGGCGCGCTTGACGCGCTTCGAGCCGGACAGCGAGCTCTCACGCCTGAACGCGGCGGCCGGCCGTTGGGTCGATGTGAGCGACCAGCTCGAGCAGCTGCTGCGAGAGTCGCTGCGGGCGTGGGAGCTCTCGGCCGGGATGGTCAACGTCGGCGTTCTGCCGGCCATGCTCGCCGCCGGCTACACGCGGACGTTCAGAGCTGGTCCGACGGTCGCCATGGCCGATGCGCCGCCGCTGCCGGCGCTGCCCGAGGTGCTCGAGGTTGCACCGGGTCGAGCTCGGGTCGCTACCGGTTGCGGCCTCGACCTGGGAGGCATCGCCAAGGGCTGGCTGGCCGATCGGCTGAGTGAGCGCCTTGGCGACAACTGCCTCGTCAACCTGGGTGGCGACCTGTACGCCCGCGGCGAGGGACCTGGGTGCGGAGGCTGGGCGGTCGGGTTCGGCGGCCTGACCGTGATGCTCCGCGACCAGGGCGCAGCCACATCGTCCACTCGCCGCCGGTTCTGGCTCTCCGCTGACAGTGGAGAGCGTCTCCACCACCTGATCGACCCGCGAACCGGTGCCCCTTCGCGATCCGACCTGACCGAGGTTTCGGTGATCGCGGCCGACGCGACCACCGCCGAGGTGGTCGCCAAGACCGCGCTCCTGCTCGGATCCGCACCGGCGCCAGCCTTCCTTGCTGCGCACGCGGCTGCCTGGTATCTCGGCGAGTGAGCGAGCGCTGATGGACGCCGACACCTTCGCCTGGGTGCTCGCGCGTGTCTGCGGCCTGGCCTCCTTCGCGGCGCTCTCGATCTCGCTTCTCTCCGGTGCGGCGCTGCGGACGGCGGTTCTCGACTGGCTGGCCAGCAACCGCTCGGTACGCTCGCTGCACGAGTTCACGGCGGTGCTCTGGATGCCGCTCGGCGGCCTCCACATGGCCGCGATCGTGCTTGATCGCACGGCGAGGATCGGGGTCGCTGACCTCTTCGTACCGTTCCGCGTCGACTATGGCGATCCCCGAGCAACAGTGGCCATCGGGCTCGGCACTCTGACGTTCGAGCTTTTCCTGCTCGTGGCGGTGACCGGGTGGCTCAAGCGGCGGATCCGAGCCGCGGCGTGGCGCTGGATCCACCGGCTGTCCTACGTGGCCTTCGGGATGCTCTTCCTGCACGCGGCGCTCGGCGGTACGGACTTCAGCGACCCCGTGGTTTCCGCGCTGACCTGGGCGACCACCTTCGGTCTGGCCACGATCGCACTCGCGCGCCTGTTCTGGGGCCGCCTGACCGCCTGAGATGGCGATCAACCTCATCCACACGTCCCCTGGATCGACCGCAGTCGCGCACACGTCGCCCTAAAAGCCCCCCTCCATGACCACCCACCCAGGGGGAGTTGCCGCGGCAGGTTCGCGCGCTCAGGGGGTGGCGTCAATAGTGCCCGTTAAGACGGCGGCCGGGCGGGTTCGTGCCGAGCGCGGAGAAGAACAGCCACCGCGACGCCCCCCGCGCAGATCGCAGCGGCGGTCCAGAAGGCGGCCTGGGCCCCGACCGTGAACAAGAGACCACCAGCCAGCGAGCCGGCGCCGAGAGCCACGTTGAGGAGAGTGTTGTAGAGGCCTTGCATCGCGCCCTGTCGTCCGGGAGGGGCGGCGCGGCTGACCTCGGCGCTCAGGGCCGGCGTGCCGAGCGCGGTCGCTCCGCCCTCCACGAGGCCAATCGCGACCAGCAGCCAGGGCGCGCTGATGAGCGGGTAGACGAGGTTGAACAGCCCGTAGCCGGCGACCGACGCCACGCCCACCCGGCGGGTTCCCAGGCGATCGGCAAGGTGACCGAGGAAGCCGCTGACGAGCGCCACGGGCAGCGCGTAAACGGCAAATGAGAGGCCGACCTGAAGCGTGGTGCCGCCGCGGCTCGTGACGTAGAGGGTCCAGATCGCGTCGTAGTTGCCGACCGTGTAATAAACGGCGCAGCCGAGGGCAACCACCGGTGCCAGGCCAGCGAGGGCGGCCGCCGGTGCCACCTGCACCTCGTGCGGCGTCTCCGCGCCGGCGATGGCGGTCGAGCGCGGCAGGCGTAAGAGCAGCAGCGTCGCCGCCGCGCAGACGGCGGCGGCGGCGATGAACACGAGGTCGAGGCGGAATCCAGCGGCCAGGCCGCCGATAACCGGCCCCACGAGCAACCCCAGCATCTCGGTCGCGCGCATGCGGGAGTAAGCGGACGCGCGCTGGTCGGCCGGCGTCAGGTCGGCGACAAGCGCAGTCGCCACGGGCAGGTAGAAGCCGATCGTGACCGCCTGCACAAATCGCAGAGGCAGGTACGAGAAGAGGGGAAGGGGTACCAGGTAGAGCGCGAAGCACAGGGAATAGAGGGCAAGCGAACCGACCAGCAAGGGTCGCCGCCCGAGCCGATCGGAGAGGCGGCCGGCCGGGTACTGCGCGAGCAGTTTGCCGGCGACGCCGGCGGCGATGACGGCGCCGACGAAGGCCGGGGAAGCGCCCCGCCGGCTGAGGAAGAGCGGGAGGATCGGGAAGTAGAAGCCGACTCCGAGCTCGGTGAGCGTATTGCCCGCCAGAAGCGTCCAGAGGGACGTCGAGTCGAGCCGGCGGGAGGCGGCGGGCACGGACAGCGGAGCGGCCACGGGCCGAACAGCATTGCACGCGCGCTCAGCCCGCGGCCTTCTGTGCTGCCTCCGATTCAGTGGCCGGAATCGATCGCGACCGGAGCATGATCACCACACCGATCACGAGCACTGCCACCGCGGCCACGGTGAGCCCTGCGAAGTCGGCATGGATGCCCGCCGAGAGCTGCCGCGTGGCCGACAGCGGGTCGGCGGCGCCGGCGACGTACGCCTGGAGCACGATGCCCATGAGCGCGACTCCGACAGCGCCCCCGATCGTGCGCGCGAACTGGTTGAGCGCGGTTGCGGCGCCGCGCCGCCGCCACTCGACGCTGGCCTGGATCACGATCAGCATGGGCGCCGAGAAGAGTCCCAGGCCGAAGCCGATGATGGCGGAAGCAACGCTGATCCAGAGCGTGCCCAGGCCCTGAGGGCCTAGCTGGAGCATCGCCGAACCGGCAACCAGGAAGACGCCGCCGAGCAGCAGAAGACGCTGCCAGCCGACGCGCATCAAGGTCCAGCCAGAGATCACCGAGGCCACGGGCCAGCCTAAGGACATCGGAGCGATTGCCGCCCCGGCCGCGAACGGGCTGCCGTGAAGGACCTGCTGGACGTACAGCGGCACGTAAGCGGTGGTGCCGAACATCACGGTTCCGGCCAGCACCGAAACCAGGATCGCGGGACCGATCACGCGGTGCCGGAGGAGGTCGAGCGGAACGGTCGGGCTGGCGCTTCTCGATTCCACGAACGCGAACGCCGCCAGCACGAGGACGGCAAGGCCGACCAACGGCCACACGGGCCGGCCGCCAGGCGTCCCGGTTCCGAGGCCGTAGAGGAGCATCGCAATGCCTACCGTCAGCAGGGCGGCACCCCGCACGTCAAGCCGCTCCCCGCCCGCATGCTCTCGGCGCTCGCGATAGCCCCAAAGAAGCAGTGCGGCGATAGCGCCGATGGGTAGGTTGATGTCGAAGATCCAGCGCCATCCGATGGTGGAGACGAACGTGGCGCCCGCGATCGGCCCGACCACTGCAGCGATCGCCCACATCGCGCTGAACAACCCCTGCAGCCGCGCGCGCTGGCCGACCGGGAAGATGTCGCCCACGATCGTGAACACAAGCGGCTGGACGCACCCGGCGCCGATGCCCTGGAGCGTCCGGAAGAGGATGAGCTCGAACATGTTGGCGCTCAGCCCGCAGAGCACGGAGCCGAGCACGAAGAGCGCGATGCCGACCAGGACGACCACGCGCCGTCCGTGGATGTCGGCCAGCCGACCCCACACGGGAACTGTGGTCGTGCTGGTCAGCAGGTAGCCACTGAAGACCCACGGGTACAGCTCGAAGGCGCCCAGGTCGCGGGCAATCGTCGGGATCGCGGTGCCGACCACCGTGGAGTCGATGGCCGCGAGGAAGAGCGCGATCATCAGCCCGGCCATGACGCGGACCAGCGCCGGCGTCCAGGGCAGTGAGCGTTCTCCGGCGATCACCCGATCAGCCTACGTGCCGGGCGGGCATGGGTATTCCAAGGAGGCGGTGGTGGCGTCAACATAGTCGGGCGTGACGCACAACGAACGTGGTGGTTTCCGCTTCCTGGGTGCCCCCGGGCTGCCCTTCTCCTCCGGCGTGGTTGCTGACGAAGGTTTCGACATCGCTCGCGTGGTGCTTCAGCCCGTGGTTCCCCTGGAGCGCGGCTTTGGCATCGTTCGCCGGTACCTGGAGGAGGCGGGCCGGCCTGTGCAGGCGCTGACTGGGATGGAGCTGCGCATCCCCGCCCCGCTGTCGCGAGACGGCTTCGAGGAGTTCAACCGCTCCTACATCGAGACCCTCGACGGCTGGGACCTGAGGGTGGACGGGATGCTGCCGCCGGCCCGCACCAACGTGGCGCCCGTGGATGGTTCGATTTCCGAGCCGTCGCTCTTCGCCTTCTCGTTCACCGCGCACGAGCCCGCGCTCCCGGGTGCATTTCTCATATCTGGCGCGCCGGAGGCGGAGGAGGTCGCGGTGGGAGCGGAAGCCGGACTGCGTTCCATCGTCTCCGTGCTCGGGGAGCGGATGCAGTCGCTGGGGGTCCGCTGGGACCGGGCGACCGCCGCCAACTTCTATGCCGCCCAGGGCTGGGCCGGCGAGGTCAGCTCGATCCTGCTGCCCGCGTTTGGGGACGCGTCCCGCACCGTTCAGCTCACCTGGGTGGCGGCACTGCCGCCGGTCGTTCCGTATCAGTTCGAGGTCGATGTTCGGCGCTGCGGCAAAGAGCTGACGGTTTTCACCGCACGCGGTTAGAGGAGGGGTATGGACGCCAGGAACAAGGTCGCGATAGTGACCGGCGGGGGCAGCGGCATCGGGCGCGCGGTCGCCCTGGCGCTGGCGCGGACCGGCTTTGCGGTGGCCATCGCGGGGCGGCGGCGGGAGGCACTGGAGGCGGTGGTCCAGGCCGGCGAGGCGGAGGGAGCCCGTATGCTCGCGATCACGACCGACGTCACGGACCCGCGCTCGGTCCGTTCGCTGTTCGGCGAGACCAAGGTGACCTACGGCCGGGTCGACCTCCTGTTCAACAACGCCGGCATCGGCGCGCCCCCGGTTCCCCTGGAGGACCTGACCTATGAGCAGTGGAAGGCGGTGGTGGACACCAACCTGACCGGCGCCTTCCTCTGTACCCAGGAAGCGTTCCGTGTGATGAAGGACCAGGAGCCACGTGGCGGGCGGATCATCAACAACGGCTCGATCTCGGCGCATGCTCCGCGCCCTTTCTCGGCCCCCTACACGGCGACCAAGCACGCGATCACGGGATTGACACGCTCATCGTCGCTGGATGGCCGGGCTTACGACATTGCCTGCGGTCAGATTGACATCGGCAATGCGGCGACCGAGATGACCGAGCCGATGGCGGCGGGGATCCTGCAGGCGAGCGGGACGACCATGGTCGAGCCGCGCATGGACGTCGCCCACGTCGCCTCGGCCGTGGTCTACATGGCTTCCCTGCCGCTCGACGCCAACGTCCAGTTCATGACCGTCATGGCCACGAAGATGCCCTTTATTGGCCGCGGCTAGTAAGGGAAGATCAGCGCTTAGGGCGTGTTGGCCGCGGGGGGCTGCATGGTAGCCTGGTAGCAGCGTCCGCAGGGGGCGCGCGCCGAGGTTCCTTCTTTCTCGAACGGGTGCCTTCGTGTCGTACGGATGATCGTTCGAGATCAGGAGACCTGCCATGCAAACTGGCACCATCAAGAAGCTCGTGAGCGATCGCGGCTTCGGATTCATCTCCGCCGAGGATGGTAAGGATTACTTCTTCCACCGGAGCGGCACGGACACCGACTTCGACCGCCTGCAGGGTGGCGAGAAGGTGACCTTCGAGATCGAGGCCTCCCCCAAGGGGCCGCGAGCGAACCGCGTTCAGCTGGCGTAGCTGACGGTTCACCCCGGGCTTTCGCTTCGGCGAGCGCCCGGGGTTTCTTTTTTTGGCCTCGGCCAGGAGTGACCTAGGCTTGTCGCCGCCGAGCGCGGTCAGGAGGTGGGGCTCGCGACCTCGTGCCGGGGGGCGCGCGCAAGCGCCAGCGCCAGGCGGTCGGCCACTCGTGCGACCTCGTAGAGGTTGCCGACGATCGGATTGGTGTAGCCGATGAAGTAGAGGCCGGGCGCCCTCGGATGCGTGTCCGGTGCGTGAACCTCCGGGCGTCCGTTCGCAGCGAGCACGCCAAGGTGGCCCACGAGCTCATCGAGGCCGCGCTTGTACCCCGTGGCCGCGACCACGGCATGAGGACGCACGCGGTGGGTGCCGCAGACAACCCAGTCTCCGTCCATCCTCTCCACCTCCGGGACAACCTGGATCCGGCCGGCCTTGAGTTCGCGCAGGAAGCCGACGTCGATCAGCGGGATCTGCTCGTCCTCGAGGATGCGCGAGAACGCCCCTTTGGCCGGAGGCTCGAGCCCATAGCGCCGGAGATCCCCGATCGCGGCCTTCTGCAGCACGAGGCTGATCGCGTCGACCAACCCGACGGGCAAGCGGTGGACCGCGATGCCGAGGTGCTGGTTGGCCAGCGGACCAACACTGCGGCGCACGATGTTGGGCGGCGTCCGGACCGAGATCCAGACGTGGCGGGCGCCGCCCTGGCTGAGGTCGGCCGCGATCTCCGCGCCCGAGTTGCCAGACCCCACCACGAGCACATCTCGCTCTTGGTAGGGCTGCGGGTTGCGGTATTGGGAGGAGTGGATGAGCTCGCCTGCAAAGCTCTCGCGACCCGGCCAGTCGGGGAGGTGCGGAGCGTTGTTGTAGCCAGTCGCGACCACGACATTGGTGGCCTCCAGCTCGCCCTTGGTGGTGCGCAGCTTCCAGCCCTCGGGATTCGGCTCGATCTTGTCGACCTTGGTCCCGAACGTGATTCGCAGGTCCATCGCCTGTGCGTAGTCCTCGAGGTAGGCGATGAAATCGTCGCGGGCCACCCAGGTCCCAAAGCGCGAAGGGATTGTCCGGCCGGGGAGGCTTGATAGCCGGCGGGTCGTGTGAAGGTGGAGGCGGTCGTAGTGGCCCCGCCAGCTGCTGGCCACGGAATCCGCGGCCTCGACGATCTCGGCGTCGAGCCCCTGCTGCCGTGCCGCCCCGGCCACCGCGAGCCCGGCCGGGCCTGCCCCGACCACGATCAGCTCGGCGACTCGCGCAGGTTGAGATCGGGCCCGCTTCGGCGCGGCCCGGCGCTGGGCGACTTCCGGCATCAAAGGAGCCTAGCGAATCAGTGAAGGTGCACGCGACTTTCGCGCTTGGAACGAGCAGTCTGGATCAGGCCGGTCTCATCATCACGTCGACTCTGACCTCGATCTCGTCGCGTACCTTCAGGAGGCCCATCATTCCTCGGAACGGTTTGATGTTCCAGTCGGACTGCACGAGCGAAACTGCTCCAGTGACCCGGACACCGCCGTCTGCGGGGTGGACGGCCAATGGGAATCGTGTGGGCCTCGAGACACCGACAATGCGCAGATCGCCGGCGAGCGTGACCGTGTCCGAACCGGTTGTCTCCATGGTGTTGGACGCGAACGTGATTTCAGGGTGCCGGTCGGTCAGCAAGACCTTCTCTGCGATGGTCTTCTTGATATCCGCGCGATCCTTGTCTGACAGCGGCATCGCTCCCCCGGTGGCTTCCTTGATATCCAAGGAGCGTGCGTCAAATGACGCATTCACCTTCGAGCTTTGGAGGTCGTGGCTGTCCACGGTTGCGGTGGCCGTCCAACGCGTGACCTCGAGGACCAGGTCGTGGCCCGCCTTCGCGGCGACGCCTTCGCGTTTGACGTACACCAAGACGCTCCCATCGTCCTGGCTCAGGGAAAAGTTGCCTGCAGGCAGTCGGGCGGTCAATGAAACCAGTCCCCAACGGGGAGCTTAAGCCCGGAGGCGTCGGTGTGAGTTAGCGGGCATCTGCTCGGCAATCGTCAGGCAGCTTCAGGCGGCGGGCTGGAACCCCGGAGCCCGCGCCAGGTTCCACGTCCGCGGCGGTGGCTTGAGGGCGAGCACCTTGCCCGTCTTCTCCTCGAACACGATCCGCCAGCCTCCCTCGTGGACCGACCAGTGATGGCGGTGACAGAGGAGGACCGAATCCCCGACCGAGGTCCCCCCGCCCGCCTCCCAGTACGTCTTGTGGTGCGGCTCGCACCACTTGGCCGGCCGGT
>CAZXGB010000113.1:0-9991 GCA_964640005.1 uncultured Actinomycetes bacterium
GCGCGGGAGCACGTGGAACGGGCGCGCTGACCTGCCGGGAGCTACCGGGCAGCCCTGACCTGGTCGAGCTGGTGGGGGCGGCGCGCGACGCGGGACAGCCGGTGGCGCTGATCGAACGCCCGATGCCGGATGCCGTCAGCCTGGCCGCCCTGGGCACGGCCTTCGAGGTGGTGGCGACGGCCGAGGGCGCGGCCACGATCGATGCCGGCGGCCGGATCGTCGATTCGGAGGCAGGGCCCAGGCTGACGGCGGCGCGCGCCCTCTGGGAGCGCCTCTCCCGTGACCTGTCACCCTCCGGCCCCTCCCTGCCCGCCACCGGTTTGGTCGCCTTCGCCGGTTTCGCCTTCCGCCCCGACCGCGACCCATCCGGGCCGTGGGCGGGCTTCCCGTCCGTGCTGATCAGGGTGCCCGCGCTCGCGGTCACGCGCGTTCGGGGCCGCACCTTCGCTTCTGCCGCCGTGCCCGATGGCGAAGCGCTTCTCGACCTGCCGGCCGGCTACCGCGGCCCTGCGGCCCGCTCGGTGGCGACCGAAACCCAGCGGCCGCTCGAAGAGTGGATGGCGGCGGTGGGTGACGCAGCCGCTCGGCTGGGCGCCGGCGAGGCCGAGAAGGTCGTCATCGCACGGGAGGTGATCGCACGCGCCGACGGGGCGATCACCGCGGGGTCGGTGGCGCGGGCGCTCAGGGCCTCCTTCCCGAGCTGCTACACCTTCGCCGTCACCGGCGCCGACGGGACCGCCTTCGTCGGCGCCTCGCCCGAGCTGCTGATCCGCCGATCCGGCCGCACCGCCACCGCCCAGCCGATGGCCGGTTCGGTGCGCCGCGGGCGGGATGACGATGAGGATGCGGAGCTGGCCGGCCGCCTGCTGGCAAGCGCCAAGGACAACGCCGAGCACGCCGTCGTCCCGCGCTGGGTGGCGGACAGGCTCCGGCCCGTCTCGGAGGCCGTCGAGGTGTCCGGCACGGAGATCGTCCGCTTCACGAACATCCAGCACCTCGCAACCACCATCCGCGCCCGGCTCGACGATTCCGCCCCCAGCGCCCTCGAGCTCGCTGCCGCCCTCCACCCCACGCCTGCTGTCGGCGGCTTTCCGATCGAGCCCGCGCTCGGCCTGATCGACCAGCTCGAGCGAATGGAGCGCGGCTGGTACGCGGGCGCGGTGGGTTGGCTCGACGGGCGCGGCGACGGCGAGTTCACGGTAGCCCTCCGCTGCGGCCTGCTCTGGGAGGACGGCGCTCGGCTTTACGCTGGGGTGGGTGTGATGCCAGCCAGCGATCCCGCCGCCGAGCTCGACGAGACCGAGGTCAAGCTGCGGGCGGTTTTAAGCGCTCTCGTCTCGTAGGGCCGAGGCGACCGCGCGCCAGCAGGCGCGATGGCCGGCGACGCTCTCCGGGCGCGTGAAGCGCACCACCACCATCGCCGGCCGTTCGCCGGCAAGTGCGCGGGACAGAGCCGGCTTCAGCTCCTCCTTGGCCTCGATGAGGCAGAAGTCGAGGTCGTAGAGCCGGGCGACATCCTCCAGGCGGAGGCCCAGAGGTGTGCCAAAAACCTCCTCGAAGACGTCCTCGTGCGCCGCCTGGGGCAGGAAGGAGAAGATGCCGCCACCACCGTTGTCGAGGACGACCACGGTCGCCCGAAGGCCGTGGCGCCCGATTGCCCAGAGCCCGTTCATGTCGTGGTAGAGGCTCAGGTCTCCGAGCAGCAGGACCGCAGGCCGCTCGGGATCGGCCGCCGCCAGTCCGAGGCCCGAGGAAACCAGCCCGTCGATCCCGCTGGCACCCCGGTTGCCAAGAAAGCGCTGGCCGGACGCGGTTTCCGGCCAGAAGGTGTCCACGTCGCGGATGGGCATGCTCGAGCCGACGAAGAGCGAGGCGTGCTCGGGTAGCGTCGCGGCGAGTGCGCGGACGGCGTGGGCCTCGAACATGGGTGCCGAGGCCAGTACGCCGTCGAGGGCTCCCACGGCGGTACGTCCGGCGGCAGCCCACGAAGCCGCCCACTCGGCCGAGGCGTCGATTCCCGCGAGCGCCTCGATCGCGGCCAGCGGGTCGGATCGGATGACGTCGGTGGCGGCGAGATCAGGGTCGCGCCAGCCTGCGGGATCGACGAGGAAGGTCCGCGCGCCCGAAGCCGCCAGCCACTGGTTAAGAGGCTTGGAGGTGGGGGTGGCGCCGATCCGGACGACCAGGTCGGGCTGGTGGGCCGCCGCCCAGGCCCCATCGCGCAAGATCGCGTCGTAGGGCAGGTTGGCCAGGCGCAGGTGTGACGAAGGCTCGGCCAGCAGCGGGACCCGGAGCCGGGCGGCCGCCGCCCGCGCCTGCGCACCCGTGCGCAGCTCGCCCGCGACCACAACCGGCCGCTCCGCCATCGCGACAGCCTCGACGAGCGGCGAGAGGTCGGCGGCAGGGGTGCTTGTCACTAATACCGGGGCCGGCGCGTCCGCCGGCTCTGCCAGCTCGCCCGGACCGGGGACGAGCGGCTCCCGGAACGGCAGGTTGAGGTGAACCGGGCCGCGAGGGGTGCTCAGCGCTTCAGCGACCGCCCGCGCAGCCAGGCGACGCCAGCCGCGGGCGGCGTCGGGCCGGTCCGTGGGTGGACCGGGGTCGGCGTACCAGCGGACCGCGCTGCCGTAGATCCGAGCCTGGTCGATGGCCTGGTTGGCGCCCACGCCGATCAGCTCGGGCGGCCGGTCCGCGGTCAGCACAATGAGCGGCGTTCGCGACATGTCCGCCTCGACAACGGCGGGGTGAAGCTCGGCGGCGGCGGTGCCGGACGTACAGAGGACGGCCACCGGGCGATCAGTCGCCTTGGCCAGGCCGACGGCGAAGAAGGAGCAGCAGCGCTCGTCGACCATGACCCAGACCCGCAGACGAGGATGGCGGGCGAAGGCCATGGCCAGCGGGGCCGAGCGCGAGCCGGGGGCCAGGCAGATGTGCTCCACGCCACTCGCCGCCAGCTGGTCAGCGAAGGTGATCGCGAAGCGGTCGTTAACCTTCGCCTGGTCCATGCTGGCTCACGAGTGGCGGGGAAGCGGCGAGACGGTCACCCTGCTCCACGGCTTCATGCAAGACCGCCGGAGCTGGGCGGAGATCATCGACCTCATGCCCACCGGCTTCCGCTGGCTGCTGGTCGACCTCCCGGGTCACGGCGGCTCGGCGCAGGAGCCGGCGACGATGGACGCTGCCACGGCCGCGCTGGCCGAGCTCTGGGACGAGCTCGAGGTGCCGCGTACCCACCTTGCGGGCTATTCCCTCGGCGGCCGCCTGGCGCTCAACACCGCAGTACGACATCCGCAGCGGCTGGCCTCCCTGTTCACGCTGGGCGCCCATGCGGGAGTCGCCGGGGCCGCCCGCGACCTCCGGCGCCGGCAGGACCTCGCCCTGGCAGACCGGGTCGAGAGGGAGGGCATCGAGTGGTTCGCCGGCTACTGGGCGGAGCAGCCGCTGTTCGAGGGGCTGCGGAGGCGCGGCCCGGACTTCCTCGACCGCCTCGACCGGATGCGACGGGCCCAGGACCCGAAGGGCATCGCGGCCGCGCTGCGCGGCCTGGGTGCCGCCGCCGGCGAACCGTTCTGGGAAAATCTCTCGCGGATCACCTGCCCATGCACGTTCGCGGCAGGGGCCGATGACCGGCGATACGTCGAGCACGCTGAACGCCTGCAGCAGCGTGTGAAAGGCTCTTCGGTTGCTGTGATCGCGGCTGCCGGCCATGCCGCCCACCTCGAGCAGCCGCAAGCCTTCGCGACCGTGTTCGCGCGTCACTTATCGACTCGATAACGCGCGAGCGCGTCGGGGTCGAGGTCGACGCCGAGTCCGGGTCCATCCGGCAGCCCCAGCCGCGGACTGTCAGCAGCGAGGCCTACCGCCAGGTCGGCGGCCAGGCCCTGTCGCGTGGCCAGGCCGCAGGCCAGCGGCTCGGCCGTCATCGCGCAGGCGACGTGGAGGGCGGCCGCGATGCCGATGCTGGTCTCGTGGCTGGAGCCGAGGGTCACCGCTCCCCGTGCCCGGTTGAGAAGCGCCACCGCCTCCTCCACCCCGCCCACCGTGGCCACCTTCGCCGCCAGCGCCACGCCTTGAGCGGCCAGGGCCGGGGCGAGCTGGGGCACGGCCAGTGACTCGTCGGCCGCTACCGGAAGGCCCAGCCGGTGCAGCGACGTCCAGTCATCGAGGTCCGCCTCTGCCGGCAGCGGCTGCTCGAAGAGCTCGACCCCGAACGCTTGCAGGCTGGGCAGGCGGCTGCGCGCATCATCGCGACTGAGCCGGCCGTTGAAGTCGAGCCGGAGGCGGGCGTCGCGACCAGCCGCCCAGCGCGCCGCGCCCAGCCGCTCTTCGTCCACGATGCCCCCGGCATTCGCCGCCTTGAGCTTGAAGCAGCGGTAACCCTGCTCGGCCAGGCGGCCAACGCGCTCGGCGACGCCGGCGGCCTGCTGGTCGGTGATCAGCGCCGAGCACTCCACGCCTTCCCGCCTGACGCCGCCCAGCAGCTCGGCCAGCCGGACGCCGCGCCGGCGCGCCTCGAGGTCGAGGCGGGCACAGCCCTCCGCCCCTTGGAGGGCGGCGGCCGGGGAGCGGCCGGCGACCATGGGCGCCTCCCCCAGCCCTGTCAGCTCCCCGTCGCTGGCGATGACGATGACGGCCGCGTAGTCCTGACCCTCCTGGGTAGGTATGCGGACCGGCACACGCGTCAGCACGGCCGTCATGCCGCCAGTACCCCGAGCGTCCAGACCAGCGCGAACCAGACCTCGAGCTCGGCACATCGCTTGAGCGCGCTGACGAGGGTTGGGGCGTCGCCACTGGCGGACATCCGGTAAACGGGTACCGCCAGAGCAATCAAGGCCAGCGGCAGCAGCACCGGCCAGCGCGCCCTGCCCAGCGCCAGCGTGGCCACCGGGGCCAGGAAGGCCGCGGCCAGCAGCGCGAGCAGCAGTCTTCGGGTGCCAGTCCGTCCCAGCCGTACGGCCAGCGTCCGCTTGCCCGCTTCGCGGTCGGTCTCGATGTCGCGCAGGTTGTTGAGCACGAGGATCGCGCAGGCCAGGCAGCCCATGGAGAGGGCGCCCCCGGCCGCCAGGCCGGTCAGGCGGCCGACCTCGACATACGTGGTGCCCAGCGTGGCCATCAGCCCGAAAAAGACGAAGACGAAGACCTCGCCCAAGCCGAGGTAGCCGTAGGGCCGCGGGCCGCCGGTGTACAGCCAGCCCGCGGCGACCGCAACCGCGCCCGCCGCCAGCAGCCGCCAGTCGGTGAGAAAGCTGAGAACCAGTCCGGCCACGGCGGCGGTTCCGAAAGCGGCGAACGCGGCCAGCTTCACGTGCTCCGGCCTGACGGCACCACTTGCCGCCGCCCGCACCGGTCCCCGCCGGCGGGGTGTGTCGGCGCCGCGCTTGAAGTCGGAGTAGTCGTTGGCGTAGTTGACGCCGACCTGCATGGCGAGACCGACCACAATCGCGAGCAGACCTGGCACCAGGCGCGGCCGCCCGTCGTGCACGGCGGCGGCGGTGCCGGCCAGGACCGGCGAGATCGAGGCCGCCAGCGTCGCCGGCCGTGCCGCCAGCCACCACACCCGCGCGGGCGAGAGCTCCGCGGCGCGGCCGGCGACCTGCTCCATCAGCCCGTCCTAGGGACGGCGGGGGAACTTGGAGAAGTCCGGAGACCGCTTGTTCACGTAGGCGTCGCGGCCCTCCTGCGCCTCCTCGCTCAGGTAATAGAGCAGCGTGGCGTCGCCCGCCAGCTGCTGGATCCCGGCCAGCCCGTCGTCGGCGGCGTTCATGCCGGCCTTGATCATCCGCAGAGCCAGCGGGCTGTGACGGAGCATCTTGCGCGCCCAGGCGAGCGTCTCCGCCTCCAGCTCGGCCAGCGGCACGACCTTGTTCACGAGGCCCATCTCGAGCGCCTCCTGGGCTCCGTACTGCTCGCACAGAAACCAGATCTCGCGCGCCTTCTTCTGGCCCACGATCCGGGCCAGCAGGCCCGAACCGTAGCCGCCGTCGAAGCTGCCCACCCGCGGGCCGGTCTGGCCGAACCGGGCGTTGTCGGCCGCGATCGTGAGGTCGCAAACGACGTGCAGGACGTGGCCGCCGCCGATTGCATAGCCCGCCACCATCGCGATCACCGGCTTCGGCGTGCGCCGGATCTGCACCTGCAGGTCGAGCACGTTCAGGCGCCCGACCCCATGAGCGTCGCGATAGCCGTCGTCTCCGCGGATCCGCTGGTCGCCCCCCGAGCAGAAGGCCTGGTCGCCGGCGCCCGTGAGGATGATCACGCCGGCCTTGGGGTCGTCGCGGGCCACGTTGAACGCGTCACTGAGCTCGAAGAGGGTCGTGGGCCGGAAGGCGTTGCGCACCTCGGGCCGGTTGATCGTGATCTTGGCCACCCGCCCCTCCTCATAGTCGAGGGTGTCGTAGAGGATGTCCTCGTATTCCCGGGCACGCGTCCAAGTGGGCCTGGCCGCGCCGCCTGGATCCGTCGCGAGATCGTTCAAGTTCTCACTCCTAGAGCAGTCGCTAGCACCGTTCATGGTACTCGGCTAACCTGCCAACCGTGGACCTGCTCGCGGAGCGCTCGCGTCGAGACGGGCCCCGACGGGCGGTCGTCGACCCAGACGGCTCCCTGTGGGCCTCGTGGTTCGACATCGACGGTCTCGCCAGCGGGTGGGCCCGGCAGCTCGAGCGCCGTGGCGTGCGTCCTGGGCAGCGGGTCGCGGTCCGCGAGCCGGCGGGCGTCCGATTCGCGGCGCTTCTCTTTGCCTGCCTGCGCGGCGGGTTCGCGCTGGTGCCGGTGTCAACACGCTCTCCTCAGGCCGAGGTCGACCGCGTCCTCGCCGACGCCCGCCCGGCAGTGCTCATTGAGGACGGCGAGGCTCATGAGCTTCTCGATGCCGGCACCGGCAGCGAGGGCGACGCCTGCGTGCTCTACACCTCGGGCACGACCGGCCCGCCCAAGGGGGTGCGTCTCACGCCTGCCAACCTGCTCGCTTCGGCTCTCGGCTGCCAGGAAAGCCTGGCCTCGACGCCTGAGGACCGCTGGCTTCTGTGCCTATCTCCGCACCACGTCGGCGGCCTCGCGATCTTCGTGCGCGCGGCGGTCTCCGGCCAGCCGGTGGTCGCCCTGCGTCGCTTCGAGGAGGCGCGGGTCCTGGAGGCGATCCGGCGCGAGAAGCTCACCCTGGCCTCGCTGGTCCCGACCATGCTGACACGGCTGCTGGCCGCCGGCGGGCTGGAAGAGCTGCGGAGCCTGCGCGCCATCCTGCTCGGAGGGGCGCCGGCTCCCGCGGAGCGCGTGCGCGAGTGGGCGCAGCTCGGGCTGGCCGTGTGCCCGACCTACGGCCTGACCGAGACCGGCTCGCAGGTGGCGACGGTGCCTCCCGGCCGGTCCGCCGAGCTGGCAGGCACGGCGGGGTTCGTCCACTCACGAGCGCGCGTCGAGATCCAGGACGGCGAGATCGTGGTCGCCGGCGACGTCCTTTCCCCTGGCTACCTCAACCCCTCGATCCAGCCCTCGCCCGCCCGGGGCAGCTTCCGGACCGGCGACGCCGGCTGGTTCGACGACCGCGGAGCGCTCGTGGTCGCCGGCCGCCTGGACGACGCCATCATCACGGGCGGCGAGAACGTCCAGCCCGAAGAGGTGGAGGACGTTCTGCGCGCGCACCCCGAGGTGGAGGACGCCGCGGTGCTCGGCGTGCCCGACGAGACCTGGGGCCAGGTCGTGGAGGCGCGGGTCGTGGGCACTGCCTCGGCCGGCGAGCTCGAGCGCTTCGTCCGCGAACGCCTACCCGCCTTCAAGGTGCCCCGCCGGTTCGTCTTCGTCGACTCCCTGCCGCGCAGCGAGGGCGGCAAGCTGATCCGCCGCGACCTGCGCCCCTAGACGCCAAATTCCGGCCCGCTGTATACACCGGGCCACTAAACAGGCCCGATTCCGGCCCGCTGTATACACCCGGTCGCAAAGGGGCCCCTAAGCCGGCCCTGCCATGCAGTGTCTTAACGCCCACTCTTGACAGCACCCCCCGGCTGCGCAAACCTGCCGCGGCAACTCCCCCTGGGCGGGCGGTCATGGCGGAGGGTTGATAGGGAGACCTGTGCGCGCCGTTCTCGAAGCGTAGGTCAGCTCCGGCCCGGGGCCAGCTCCTCCAACAGGCGGTCGAACTGCGCGGGTCCGCCACCGCCCGCCGCGCTGATCGCGAGCACCGGACACCCAAGCCCCGCGTCGCGGTAGGCCTCGACGCCCTCAGCTATGTCCTCGGCGTCTCCGGTCAGCACCAGCTCGTCCAGCATCGCTTCCGAGACCTGGCCCGGCGCCGCCGCCCGGTCGCCGGCCGCCCACCGCGCATTGATCGCCTCGACCTCCTCCGCGAATCCCTGGCCCGCCATCGCCCGGGCATAGAAGGGCACGATCGCGTAGGCGACGATGTGGCGCCGCGCCGCCGCCCGCGCTGCCTGATGCTCGCCCGGAATGACCGTGATCCGGCACATGGAGTCGAGACCGCGGCCGGCTCCCTCGTATAGAGACCGGATGTAGCGCGGGCCGGTCATGAACAGGCAGAGGCCGTCGGCCTCAGCGGCGGCGGCCTCCAGCATGCGGCCGCCGAGCGCCGCCATCCAGATCGGAACCGGCTCCGCCGGCGGTTGGGCGATCCGCATACCGCCCACCTTCTCGCCCGCCAGTAGAGCCCGCACCGCCCGCAGCGTGTCCACTGTCCGCGTGCGCGGCTTAGCGAACGGAATGCCCATCCACTGCTCCACGACCGTCGGAGTCGAGGAGCCGAGCCCGAGCACGAAGCGGCCGCGCGCCAGTTCCGCCATGGCCGCCGCGTGCATCGCCAGCAGACCGGGAGGCCTGAAGAAGGCGGGGGCGATGGCCACACCGAGCCGCATGCGCTCGGTGCCGGCGGCGGCGGCGGCGAGGGGAGTGAAGCCGTCGAACGCGTTGACCTCGTAAGACCAGCCATCCGTCCAGCCGAGCTCTTCGGCACGGCGCGCCAGCGCGGGCACCTCGGACAGCGGGTGCGCGCCGGTCGGGATCGAAAGCCCAAGCCGGCGCTGCTGATGAGCGTTCAGTTGATCCTCTTCTCGTGCCCCGCCCATTCCTTCTCGCGGAGCACGAACTTCTGGATCTTCCCGGTCGAGGTCTTGGGGAGCTCGCCGAATTCGACCGCCTTGGGCGCCTTGAAGTGGGCGATCCGGGAGCGGACGTGCTCGATGATCTCCTGCTCGGTCGCCTGCCGGCCGGGCTTCAGCGTCACAAAGGCCTTCGGCACCTCGCCCCACTTCTCGTCGGGGACGGCGATGACCGCGCACTCGAGCACCGCCGGATGGGAGACGACGGCCTGCTCGACCTCGATTGTCGAGATGTTCTCGCCCCCCGAGATGATGATGTCCTTCTTGCGATCGCGCAGCTCGATGGTCCCATCGGGATGGAGCACGCCGACGTCGCCGGAATGGAACCAGCCGCCTTTGAACGCGGTCTCGGTCGCCTCCGGGTTGGCGAAGTAGCCCTTCATCACCACGTTGCCGCGCATGCAGACCTCGCCCATCGTCTCGCCGTCGGCCGGGACCAGGTTCATCTCCTCGTCGAAGATCCCGACCTCCCCAGCGCAGATGTTCGGAAAGCCCTGGCGCGAGCGGATGCTGGCGGGCGCGCCTTCCGGGCTGACGTTGATCGTGAATGGGCCGTAGGTCTCGGTGAGCCCGTAGACGTGCTCGAGCTCGAAGTTCAGCTCGTCCATCGTCGCGATGATGGTCGGCGACGGGGGCGCGCCGGCCGTGAAGAGTCGCGCCGGTCGCTCGAGCCGCTTGGCCTGCGGCGCGTTGGCGAGCATGGTCAGCACTGTGGGAGCGCCGCAGAAGTGCCAGTTCCCGTCCTGCTCGAACAGCCCCCAAACCTCCGCCGGCTCGATCTTGGGGATGCACCAGTTGCGGGCGCCGGCGGCGATCGTTGCCCAGCTGAAGCACCAGCCGTTGCAGTGGAACATGGGGAGCGTCCACAGGTAGGTGGCGTCGGC
>CAZXGB010000114.1:0-9821 GCA_964640005.1 uncultured Actinomycetes bacterium
ACGCCGCGCGCGTAGAGGACGCGGACAGTTCCGCTCGAGTACTCCATGGAGAGCAAGCGCGCGCCCACGATCAGCAAGAAGATTCCCGAGCCGATCTGGAAGACCGAACCATAGACCTGGACTACGTCGTTCATAAAGGCGGACGGGTCGTGGGCGAGATCGTCCTTGAAGGGCCCGGCGGTACTGCTGGCGAGCACGATCACCCCCAACAGCACGAAGGCACCCAGGATCATCAGCCACACCGAGAGCTGCCGGCTGACCTTGAGCACCTCTCCACGGAAGGTGCCGGCAAGGCTGGGACGAAGGGACTTAGCTGCGATCACGCGGCACCTCCGGTGAGAGTCAGGAAGACGTCCTCCAGCTCGCGCTGGCGCTCGGCCACGCTGTCGGGCTGGTGGTGATTAGCGACGAGCCAGGCGATCAGGGCGCGGCCTCGGCCACCTGGTGCATCAGTGATGACGAGGCCGTCTTCGAAGCGCGCCTTGCGGCCCCACTCTTCCAGTTGGAGAGCCCGGACCAGGCGGTCAGGATCGTCCACCCGAACCTCGAACTCTCCCGGCGCCTCCAGCAGCTCGGCCACTGGAGCAACCCGCACCAGCCGGCCGCGGTTGATGATCGCGACGCGCGAGCAGATCTGCTGGACCTCGCTGAGGACGTGGCTGGAGATGAAGACGGTCTTGCCGGCCGCGGCCAGCTGGCGGAGCAGGTCGCGCATCTCGACGATGCCGGCCGGGTCGAGCCCGTTGGCCGGCTCATCGAGGATCAGGAGCTGGGGATCATTGAGGAGCGCCATCGCCACGCCCAAGCGCTGCTTCATCCCGAGCGAGTACGTGCGGACACGATCGCGATCCCGGCCCTTGAGCCCAACCAGCTCGATCAGCTCGTCGATGCGCGACCGGGGCACGCCGCCCAGCACATCGGCGACTGCCCGCAGGTTGTCGCGGCCGGACAGGTAAAGGTAGAGCGCTGGGGACTCGACGAGGGCACCCACCCTCGGCAGCACCTCCGCTCGCTGGCGGGAGAGGTCGCGGCCCAGAATTTCGACTCGCCCAGACGACGGTCGAATGAGGCCGAGGGCCATGCGGATCGTCGTGGTCTTGCCGGCGCCGTTGGGGCCGAGGAAGCCGAAGAGCTCCCCGGGGCGGACGTCTAGGTCGAGCGAGTCGACCGCGCGGATGCGGCCGTAGGACTTGGTCAGCTGGATCGTGCGTAGAGCGGATGCGGTGTCGGCCATCTGCTGGTCCAAGCACCGCTCGGACCCGGTTTTATGACGGACCGGGTGCTACTTCTGTTTGTTCGCTATTGCACGCGCCAGCTCGCTCTTGTTCATCTGCGCGCGGCCGCGCACGCCGAGCTCTCGCGCTCTCTCCATCAGCTCCTCTTTGCTGTGACCGTAGTAGTCGACGCCGCCGAACGTCTCACCTTTGCCCGCTCGAGCCTCATCGCCGCCACGCTTGGCCCGCGGGTCGGAGGGCCCTTTGCGCTCCTTCGGCTCCCAGTGGTCACCTACCTTCTCGAAGGAGTGCTTGAGGGCCGCGTAGGCGGTCCGGTGGGCGCGCTCCCCCTCGCCGTAGGTCTCGACGGCGCTGTCGTGGACCGTCATGTAGGTCTCCTGCGCCTCGGGCGGCGACTTCTTCAGCGTGCTCGGAAGCTCTTCCTTGTCCATCGGGCTCATGAGCCCCAAGGTACGAGGGACCTCTCGAGCCGCTCAATCCGGGAAGGGCATCGTCCCGGCCCGCCAGTAGAGACCACCCTTTCGCTGCATCAGCTCGTGGTCGACGAGGAGGCGGCGCAGGGTCGCGTAGTCGTCGTGGTAGCGGGAGAGGAGCTCGCTGACCTGCGCCTCGGTGTAGCGCTGGCCGGGCCGGAAGTGGTCGGCCAGCCAGACGAGCAGCACCATTCGCTTCTTTTGGCGCGCTGGCAGCTGGACGATGCGGCCGTCGCGCACGAACGTCGCGAAGACCCGCTGCCGGAATTCAGCGTCCTCACCCGTGGGATTCACAGCTCCAGGGTGGTACGGCACGGGAGGGAAGCCTGTGTTCCCTCCAGCACTCAAACGTAGTAGCGGGAGATCGTTTCCGCGACGCAGGCCGGCTTGTCGGCGCCTTCGACTTCGACCGTGACCTGGTTTACGACCTGGACGCCGCCCTCCACGTCCTCGACCGTCAGATTCTTGACGTGCGCCCGGATGCGGGCCGGGACGCGCACGGGATTCGGGAATCGCACCTTGTTGAGGCCGTAGTTGATCCCCATCCGGATGCCCTCGACGCGTGACACCTGGGCGGATAGAGGCACGACCAATGAGAGCGTGAGGAAGCCGTGGGCGATGGTTGTGCCAAAGGGGCCCTGTTTGGCCCGCTCGACATCCACGTGGATCCATTGATGGTCGTCCGTGGCGTCGGCGAACTGGTTGACCCGGTCCTGGGTGATCTCGAGCCAGTCGCTCGTTCCCCACTCCTGCCCCTGCGCCTCACGGACGCCCTCGATGCCGTTCAGGGTCTTCATGCGTCGATGGTAGTTGACACCGTCGTCGTGGTCGGATGCGTCCTGTGACCCTGGGCAACTATCGTTGCGCGAGCGGTGACTGAGGCGCGGCTGGATTCATCTAACGTCGCTCGGATGGAGCGACGGGCGCTCGGGACGAGCGGGCTGACGGTTCCTGTCATCGGGATGGGAACCTGGCGGACCTTCGACACGCTCGAGGATCGGCGCCCGATCGTGGACGAGGCGCTGGAGGCCGGAATCAACCTCTTCGACTCTTCGCCAATGTACGGTCGTGCAGAGACCGCACTCGCGGCCGCGGTCGAGGGCCGGCGCGACCTCGTCCAGATCGCGACCAAGGTCTGGACGCCGGATCCCGAGGAAGGCCGGCGCCAGGCCGAGCTCCAGCTCCGCCTGTTCGGCTGGGTCGACATCCTGCAGGTTCACAACCTCGTCTCCTGGCGAGCGCAGCTGCGGCTGATCGAACAGCTGCGACGTGACGGGCGCGTGCGCGCCACCGGGGCTACCCACTATCAGGTGGCGGCTTTTGGCGAGCTCATGGAGGTCATGCGCGGCGGCCGCCTCGACATGGTCCAAATCCCCTACTCGCCGATCTCACAGCGCGCCCTCGATGGCGTGCTGCCGCTGGCGGCTGAGCTGGGGCTCGGTGTCTTCGTGATGAGCCCCCTCCAGGGCGGCATCCTGGAAGCTTCGCCGTCGCCGGCCGAGCTGCAGGAGCTAGGCGTCGAGACCTGGCCGCAAGCGGTGCTGAAGTGGATCGCCTCCGACCAGCGAGTGAGCTGCGTGCTGACCGCGACCGCCACGCCTGGCCACGCGGCCGAGAACGCCGTCGCCGGGCGGCCACCCTGGTTCACCGACGAGCAGCGCCGGCTGGTTGTCCGGATCGCGGAGCGGCGCTGACCACATGACAGCCGACCCGCTCGAATACACCGAGCGCTGGCGTGTCCGGAGCTACGAGCTCGACAGCAACGGCCACGTCAACAACGCGGTCTACCTGCAGTGGGCCGAGGAGATCGCGACGCGCCACGCGGAGGCGGCGGGATACGGCAAGCAGTGGTCGCTCGAGCGCGGCGCCGGCTGGGTCATCCATCGCTCCGAGATCCGCTACCGGCGCCCCGCGCTTTACAACGACGAGGTCGACGTCCGGGTGCGGGTCGAGCTGATCCGGGGCGCGCGCGGCGTCCGCCGTACCTGGATCACGCGAGCAACCGATGGTGAGCTGCTGGCGGAGGTGCTGACCGAGTGGGCCTGGGTCCGCCTCAGTGACGGCCGGCCGGTTCGAGTGCCACGAGAGCTCGAGGAGCTGACCCGCGGCGCCGGGTAAGTGCTCCTACTTGATCCGCTCTCTGGCTTCCTACTGGTAGCGGGCCTCGAGGTCCTCGCGGAGGCGCTCGAGCGCGTACGACATCAGGCGCAGCGCGATCGTGTCGTTGCCCTCGAGCGCGCGAAACTGCTCAGTACTCGCGACCCAGGCGTTGAGCGGGGTCTTGGTCTTGACCGTCGCCACCGCCGGCCGGCCGTCGAGCATGCTTGTGGCGCCGAAGAAGGCGCCCGGGCCGAACTCATGCGTCTTGCGGTCCCCGACCGCCATCTCCACCACGCCCTCGCGAATGATCCAGAAGGCGTTGTTGTGATGGCCCTCTCGAATCAGGGTTTCGCCCGCGGGCACCTCGACCTCGTCCAGGTTGGCGGCTACGAGCTCCAGCTGCCTTCTCGGCAGGTTGTGGAAGAGCGGAATCCCCTTGAGCTCCTCGACCTTCTCGCCCCCGTGGCGGCGCGGGATGAACTTCATAGGACCTCCTTGAGCACGGCTACCTTACCCCGATTCGTGAAGATGCACTTTGTGAAGCACGGAGCGAGCGTCCTCGCCGTCTTATCGACGGTTGCGGTTAGCTGCGGCCCTCTGGCTCCGTCAACGGCTGCGGCCAAATCGCCGGCGACGAAAGTCGCCTCGCCCGCACCCGCGTCGCCTGACACGCAACTGCTGGCGGCCAGGGTTACGGTCAGTGGCACCGCCACGACCTTCCAGGGCGGCGACGACCACCTGACCATCTACGTCGTCAACCGCGGCCGCCGCATCGACCGCTTCGTCCTCTCCGCCGGCCCCTGGCTGGCCGAGCACTCCTTCGCGATGGGTACGACGCCGCTTTGCGATCAGGACGCGACTCAGCAGTACATCCAGTGCGGACCGGTGGCGACCGGGGCGTCGGTCGGCTACACGCTGCGCTCGATTCCGAGCGCGGTCGGCGACTTCACGTTCACGTTTCGCCCCTTCGCGATGGAACGATCGACGCTGGTGCCCATTCCCGACGGCCCGGGTGCGGAGCAGGTGCTGATCTACAGGGAGCAGGTCACGCCGTTGAGCAACCAGGTGCCGGGGTACCGGCCGGATCCGTCTCCGAGCTAGCCGCCGGTCGGTGGTCGCCCAGGGGACAGAAGTCCTGCTTTACAACCACTATTGACACACCCCGCTAAGCTCGGCCTGTCCCCCAGGGCGGGTGGTTTTGGTGGCGGGCTCCTATCGGACCTTCTATGTCGGGGAACTGCGGGCTTGGCTAAGCGGTGGCGGCGCGCGGTTGGCGGCGCGGGCGGCGCCGCGAGCGGGAGCGCGAATGCGCCGACGCCGAGCCCTGAATGACAGCCGGCCGCCCCTCGACGTAATGCCACTCGCCCTTGTCGAGGAGAGCGGCAGCGTCTAGCTGGGGCAGGTCGGCGGCGCCCTCGCCGCGCAGGCGGCGCCAGCGGTTCTCGTCGGGCGGCGTGACAAACGTGATCGCGTGGCCGGCGGCGCCATTGCGCGCCGTTCGGCCGACTCTGTGGGTGAGCCACTGTGGAGTGTCCGGGAGGTCGTAGTTGACCACGACCGCCACGTCGCTGATGTCGAGGCCGCGCGCGGCGACATTGGTCGCCACCAGTACACGAGCTCGGCCCTGTCGGAAGCTGTCCATCGCACGATCCCGCTGGACCTGCTCCATGTCGCCCTGGAGCATGATGCAGCCGACACGCTGCCGGCGCAGCTGGCGGTGGAGCTCCTGGACGCCCGACTTGGTACGGCCGAATACGATCACGGATCCGTTGGCGAGCTCGAGCAGGCGGACCAGGACGTCGAGCTTCTCGCCGGCGCCGACCCTCAGGATGCCGTGTTCCAGCTTCGACTCGTGCTCCGTCGTGACCCGAACTCGCTCCGGCTCGTACATGTAGCGCTCGACGATCCGGTTCACCCACTCGGGCATCGTTGCCGAGGCCATCACCATCTGCGGCTCATAGGTCTGACCGAGGATCTTCTCCACATCTGGCGCAAAGCCGGCATCCAACATCTCGTCCGCCTCGTCGAGGACGAGGTACTCGACGCGGCTCAACGCCAGCAGCCGCTTGCCCACCATGTCCAGGATCCGCCCTGGGGTCCCGATGAGGACGTCGGCTCCGGCCTTTAGCGCCTCCGTCTGCGTGTGGTAGCCGGTGCCGCCGTAGAGGAGTGCCGTGCTGAGCCCGGAGCCAAGACCGGTCAGCACCTCGTGCACCTGCATCGCGAGCTCGCGGGTCGGACACACGACGAGAGCGCGCGGCCCGGGACCCTGGCGGCCCTCGAGCCGCTCCACGAGCGGAAGCAGGAAGGCGAGACTCTTACCCGAACCAGTCGGGGCCTCGATCACAACATCCTCGCCGTCGAGGAGGGCAGGAATCGCGCCCGCCTGAACAGGAACCGGTTCCACGATCCCGCGCCCGGACAGCGCTTCCACTATTTCGGGCTTGATGCCCATCTCGGAAAAAGTCGTCAACGAAACTCCAGCGCCCTTCTTCTACTTATCCGTGTGTCGCCGACCGAGGGCACCGTTGCGTTGACGATGGAAGGGACCCGAGCGGGCAGCGGGCCGCCACGCGACGGCCGCTCACGGGAAGTCTACCCGGTGGAATGGTTCGGAAAACCGCTTAAGGCGGCTAGGACGGCGTCAGTAACCCGCGTCGAGGTCGACAACGTTGGCCAGCGGCTCGCCTGAGCGGTAGCAGCCGAGGTTGTCGAGGAACAGGGCGACTGCGCGCTTCGTCATCTTTTCGGTGGCCCACGAGGAGTGTGGCGTGATGATGACGTTAGGCAGCGTCCAGAGCGGGCTCTCGGGTGGCAGCGGCTCGGGGACGGTCACGTCCAGATAAGCGCCGCCGATCGTGCGCGACCGGAGCGCGCTCTCCAGCGCAGCCGGGTCGATGAGTGCCCCTCGAGAGACGTTCACGAGCCACGCGCTCCGCTTCATGGAGGCGAGCTCAGCCTCGCCGATGACACCTCGAGTGCGGTCGGTCAGCGGCAGAGTCAAGATCACCCAATCGAACTCCCCGAGCCGCAGCCGCCACTCTTCGGGCCCCAGGCTGCCCTCCGAGGGCTTCGAGCGCACACCGATGACCTCGACTTCCAGCCCCCGCAGCCGGTCCGCGACGGCGCGCCCGATGCTGCCATATCCGAGCACGAGCGCGCGGGTACCGGACAGCTCATCCAGGGCCGGTGGCCGGCGCAGCCACTCCTGCCGGTCCTGCGCCCGAACCAGCTCCGGGAAGCCCTTGGCAGCCGCGAGCATCGCCATCACGACGTATTCCGAGATCGGGACCGCGACCAGGCCGGCGCCGTTCGTGAGCACGATGCGGCGCTCGCGGAACCTTGCCAGCGGGTAGCTGTCGACGCCCGCGTTCGCGGTCGTCACCCAGCGCAGGTTCGGCCCCGCGGCCAGTGCGCGATCGATCTCCTCGGTCCGCCAGAAAGCCAGCCACAACACTTCCGCTTCTGCGACCGCTCTCGGCGCGTCTGCAGCGTCTCGATACCAGACCGGCTCCACGTCAGGGCCGAGTTCGGGCAGCTGGTCGCGTAGGGTTTCGGGGAGCGCAACAACCATCAGTCTTCGGACCGGATCGAGAGTGTGTCATTTAGCTCTCGATTCATGAGTCCGCACTAGGCTACGAGTCGACATGGGTGAGAAGCCGATCAGCCGGTTCCCGGTGCCGAGCCTCGAGACGCTGCCCAGGGACATGCGCGAACGTATCGAGCAGGTTGCCGCCAAGAGTGGCTTTGTCCCTAACGTATTCCTCGCTCTCGCCCACCGGCCCGACGAATGGCGCGCCTTCTTCGCGTACCACGACGCCCTGATGGAGAAGGAGAGCGGTTTGTCCAAGGCCGACCGCGAGCTGATCGTGGTAGCCACCAGCGCCGCCAACAACTGCCTCTACTGCGTGGTCGCACACGGTGCCATCGCCCGGATCCGCGCGAAGGACGCTCTGATCGCCGACCAAGTTGCGATCGATTGGCGGAAGGCCGACCTGGGTAAACGTGAGAAGGCGATGCTGAACTTCGCGGTCAAGCTGGCGGTCAGTCCGGCCGAGGTCGCCGATAGCGACCTCGACGAGCTGCGCCGGCACGGGTTCAGCGACGACGACATCTGGGACATCGGGGCGATCACCGCGCTCTTCGCGCTCTCCAACCGGCTCGCGCACCTTTCCGCGCTGCGTCCGAACGACGAGTTCTACCTGATGGGCCGGGTGCCCAAGGACTGAAGATGGCGAGCTGGCTGAAGCGAATTACTCACCGGCTGCGGCCGGCCGGCACGCTGGCGCCCGTGGGCGTCAACGGACGGCGGCTGCGGCCGGCCTGCCCGATCTGTGAGAAACCGATGGAACGGCGCGGCTCGACGGTCTGGATGTGCCCGGACTTTCCGCGCTGCCGGGGGACCGTCGCGGCGAACGACTAGCTGGGGGAGGCTGCCGGTAGCGCCTGCTGGCCCGCCATCGGAAGCTCCACGGTGAATGTGGCGCCGCCTCCCGGCGTTTCCCGCACGTCAACCTCGCCGCTGTGGGCGCCCACCACGGCGGCGACGATCGAGAGGCCCAAACCCGAGCCTCCGCGATCGCGGCTCCGCCCGACATCCGCCCGGAAGAAGGGCTCGAAAGCGCGCGCTGCCACATCCTTGTCCAGACCTGGACCGTGGTCGACGACCGAGAGCACAGCGTGCCCGTCCTGTGCGGCGACGCTCACCTCGACGGGCGTCGTCGGCGGCGTGTGAACGACCGCATTCCGCACCAGGTTGCCCACCACCTGGCGCAGGCGCTGCTCGTCGCCGGTCACGACGATCGGAATCGGGGCGTCGACCCTGATCGGCCGCGTCGGTGACACCACACGGGCGTCGTGGCAGGCGTCGTTGGCGATCTGAGCCAGGTCCACCGATTCGCGCTCGAGCGGGCGGCCCTGGTCGAGCCGCGCCAGCAGCAGCATGTCCTCGACGAGGCCCGTCATCCGGATCGACTCCTGTTCGATGCGTCGCCGGGCGACGGTTGCATCCTCCGGTTTGCTGTCCGCCCCTCGCCGAAGCAGTTCCGCGTAGCCGCGGATGGAAGTCAGCGGCGTCCGCAGCTCGTGGGATGCGTCGGCGATGAATCGCCGCAGGCGCTGCTCCGAGCGCGTCCGCTCGGTGAACGCCGTCTCGATCTGGCCGAGCATCCGGTTGAGCGCCAGGCCGAGACGCCCGATCTCGGTCTTCTCGTTTGCGGGTTCGACACGCCGCGCCAGGTCGCCGGCGGCGATCGCCTGGGCGGTCTCCCCCATCTTTTCCAGCGGCCGGAGACCTGCTCTCACGATCAGCCAGGCGAGCACGACCATCGCGACTACCACGAGGGCGGAGACAAGTAGTTCGAGCTCCAGCAGCTGGCGGAGGGTCGAATCGACCCTGGTCATGGGTGCCGCGACGATGACTATGGAGTTTTGTAACGGACTGCGGGTGAGGCGCAGGTACGCCATGCGGTAGCTGCCGACTCCGTTTTCGCCCTTGACCGTGGTGAAGTTCACATCGGAGCCTTGCGGTGAAACAGTGCCGGGTATGTCGGGATAGGCGGGGCCCGGGGTTGTGCCGGCATAGGTGAGCTGCGCGGGAGGGTAGAGAAGACTCTTGCCGTCCGGCGCGCGCAGCTCGATGAAGGTTCCAATGGGCAGATTGCCGAGGCCGTGCGCATCGCCTCCGCCGTGATCCGTGAAATACCCAGCCGCGGGCGCGACCGCATCGCCGATCGTGGTGTCCAGCTCGCCGGTAAGAGACTGCTGGAGGAAGGTGTATGTGGCGGCGGCCGAAACCGCCATTCCGGCCACTACCAGCACGACCAGCCCCAGCAGGAGCCGGGCGCGCAGGGACAGCGTCATCGTCGTGGCTGGCGCATCACGTAGCCCACGCCGCGGACGGTGTGGATCAGGGCGGGGTCGTAGCGGTCGACCTTGCGCCGGAGGTAACTGACGTACGTCTCGAGCACGCTCGGGTCGCCGCCGAAGTCGTAGTCCCAAACGTGGTCGAGGA
>CAZXGB010000115.1:0-9725 GCA_964640005.1 uncultured Actinomycetes bacterium
CCTCCGCGAAGGCTTCGTCAAGCCCGAAAAGAACATGTCGCAGATCGGAGGCTGACACTCCTCCCGAAGGAGCACGACGTTGAAGCACCTCGTCCCAGCACTCGCTCTTGCCCTGGCCGGCTGCTCCCTCGGTTCCCCGAACTCGGCGAGCCCTCCGCCTTCCACGCCGACACCGGTCGAGGCGACCGCCGCCGCGACGCCGGCGGCCACGCCCTCTGCCACCGCCTGCCGCCTGCCCGTGGCGGGTGGCGACGCGCCCACCGACGGCGTTGCAACCCATGGCGCCAAGGGCCACGGTGGATTCCTGCAGCTGCCGGGCGGCACCTTCGCCGGCGATCCCTCCAGCCTCGGCGCTTACGTGCTCGGAGCCGGCAGGTGGGTGCCCGTCCAGCGCGCTTGGGTCTCGCCCGACGGCAAGAGCTACGCCTACCCCGAGTACCGCACCGCGCCCGGACCGGTGACGGGGATCATCCATGTCGTCGACATCGCGTCCGGAGCCGATCGACCGCTCGGCGTCCCCGCCCCGTCGATGCCCGTCAGCTGGGAGGCCGCGGGAATCTACATCGCGCGGGTGGTGCCCAATTCGGACGCTCCGCCGCAGGGCCTCAGCCTGCTCGACCCGGCGAGCGGCAGCCTGCGCCAGATCACGTCAAGCGGAATCTGGACGCTTGTCGCCGGCGGGGCCGCCTTCGGATCCGACCTGGACTCCACCATCGCGCCGCCTCCGGGCGGAGGTGGACCAGGAGCCGCCAACCGAGTTTCGATGCTCAAGCTCGACAACGGCCAAGCCTCATTGGTCAGCACCTACCCCGGCACCAACGTGGCAGTCCTCGGGGCCCAGGGCTCGAACCTGCTGCTCGGATTGACGACCGCCGATCGCTACTCGGTCAAGCTCGGCTCGAGCGTCCTCTACGACGGCGCCGTCACCGACTCCCGGCCGAGCTGGCCGGTCGTGGTCGATGGAAACACCATATGGCTCTCCGGCAATGGCGCCGTCTGGCGCTCGGTGAGCGGCGGGGCGGCCGAGCGTCTGAGCGTCCCTGGCCTTCAGCTCTCGGCCGTCGCCGGTGCCTGCCGTTAACTCCGGCACGAGTGGGCTAAGGGCTAAGCTCGGCACGTGATCCGGACCGAGGACGCCCGCGCAGCCCGCGCCCTCAGCGTCACCGAGCTGGCGCGGGAGATCCAGCGCCACCTGCGCCCGCTGGCGGCAGTGCTCGTCAAGGGCGAGGTGAGCGGGCTCAAGGCCAACTCCAACGGCCACTACTCGTTCGCGATCGTCGACGGCGCCAGCAAGATCAACGCCTTCCTCTTCGCAGGCGACGCCCGCCGCCTGCCAACCCTTCCCGAGGACGGCCAGGAGTTCATATTCCGGGGCCGGATCGACTTCTGGGGCAAGGGTGGCCAGATCCGGATGATCGTCGACTGGATCGAGTTCGACGATGTCGGACGGCTCCGCGCCCAGCTGGAGCAGCTCAAGCAGCGCCTGGAGGCCGAGGGCGCTTTCGAGCTCGCGCGCAAGCGCGCCATCCCCTTCCTCCCCACCCGAATCGCGCTCATCACCTCGCCCACCGGAGCCGTCATCCACGACCTCCAGGAGACGATCTGGGACCGCTTCCCGGAGATGGCGGTCGCCGTCTATCCGGCGCTCGTCCAGGGCACGGCCGCCGCCGGCTCGATCGTGATGGCCCTGCGCCGCTGCAACCGGGACGCGGATTCCGACGTCGTGGTCATCGCCCGGGGCGGCGGCAGCTTCGAGGAGCTCTATGCGTTCAACACCGAGCCGGTCGCGCGTGCCATCCTCGCCTCCCGCATCCCGGTCGTGACCGCGCTCGGACACACCTCCGACCGCACGGTAGCCGACATGGTCGCCGACGCCGAGTGCCGCACCCCGACCGAGGCGGGAGCTCGCGTGGCGCCCCTCAAGCGCGAGCTGCTGGCGACCCTCGACGACCGCCGGCGCCGGCTCGACCGCGGGCTCGCCGTCCGGCTGGAAAAGGAGGCAGAGCGGCTGGGCGGGCGGGCTGACCGGCTGGGCGGCGTGCTCCCTGCCCTGGTCGGCCGGCGCGCCGAGCGGCTCGAGCGCAGCCGGCTCGAGCTCGCTCGTCTGAGCCCTGCTCAGCAGATCGAGCGCCGGCGGCAGGCGCTGGTCGAAAAGGCCACGCGCGTGGAGGGGGCGATGCAGCGCCTGCTCCGCGACCGCGAGCTCGAGCTCGCCCGCCGGCGGGCGAGCGAGCGGCTGCCCGAACTGGTCGCGGCGCGCTTGCGGCGGGAAGCGGAGCGGCTTCATCAGCGCGGCGAGCGGCTGAGCGCGCTCAGCCACGAGAACGTGCTCGCGCGCGGCTACAGCATCACGCTCGACGCCGAGACCGGCCACGTCCTCCGCTCCAGCTCGGAAACGGCGCCCGGCCGCCCGCTCAGTGTCCGCCTGGCGAAGGGGAAGCTGGCCGCCCGTGTGGAGGCGACCGAGTGACGGACCTCACTTACGAGCAGGCACTCGAGCTCCTCGACAAGCGCCTGCGCGCCCTCGAGGACGGCTCGCTCAGCCTCGAGGAGTCGCTCAAGGCCTACGACGAGGCCCGCGAGTACCTGCGCGTCTGCCAGGAGAAGCTGGAGGCGGCGCGCCGGCGGATCGAGGTTCGGGGCGAGGCGCCCGCCAAAACCGCCCAGGAAGCCGCCCAGGAGGATCTGCTCTGACACGCGCGCTGGATATCGGTGAGGATGTCCTGGCGCCGGACGGCAGCCGCCTGGGCAGCGTCGAGCGGCTGGTGGTCGACGAGCGCGCCCACCGCGTCACCCACGTGGTCGTCGAGGGCCGGCTGGTCCCCGCCGGCCGGCTGCGTGACGCCGGCCCGGATGGGCTGGTCGCCGATCTCACACTGGAGCAGCTCAAGCGCCTGCCGGAAGAGAACCAGGAGCACGTGGTCGCGCCCGGCCGCGGCTGGCAGCCGCCCGGCGGCTACGCGCTGGAGAACTTCCTGGCGATCGCGGAGGCGCTGATCGGGCAGTCGCCGTACGTGCCGCCCGTGCATCTCGAAGAGAACCTGGACGAGATCCACGAGATCACCGAGGGCAGCCCGGTCTGGAGCGGCCAGCGCCGGCTGGGCAAGGTCGAGCGGGTCCTGACGGACGACGAAGGCCGCGTCAGCGGCCTGGTCATCGACCGCGAGGGCATCCTGACCGGCCAAGGTTTCCTCCCCGCCACCCGTATCACGGCCGTCGTCGGCAACAACGTCCACACGGACCTGGCCGAGGACGAGGAACTGCCGGACTTCCGCGAATAGAAAGAGGGCCGGGCGTTTCGGCCCGGCCCTCCGTTTCTTAGCGGACGATCAGCTAGTTGTCGCTGTCCGGAATCGCAAAGTGCGTGATCCGCGTCGACCAGTTGGCAAGGCTCGTACGGGTGCCTCCACAGCTGCCGAACGGAGCCGCTTCGTACTGCGCCAACGTGCAGGTCTGGGCGATGTACTCGGAAGCGCCGTAGACGTCGCTGCCGACGACCGCGGTGGCGCCGTAGTCGCCCCATCGCGGGCGAGCCACGCCCGCGATGCCCGAACCGCTGAAGGCCTTGTAGCCGCTGAACCCGTCGGCGGGACCGGCGCCCTCGGCCGCGATCTGGACCGACCCGACGTGGTCACCGTTGATCGACGAGTAGCCGGCGCTCGGGAAGTGGTCGGCCCCGGCCACGGTGTAGACCATCACGCCCCGGCCGGACGCGTTGACGCCGATCGCCGGGTAGATCAGGTTGTTGTTGGCGAGGCCCAGGTACCCCCGCTTGGCGAGCTCGGCGCTGACGGCCCCGTCGCCCATTGAAGGCTCGATCTGGAACCACTCGATGCCGGCCTTGTTCTTGCCGCCGATGGTCAGCGCGGTGTCGAGCGCGCTCCACAGCTTCCCAGCTGCGTAGGTGACCTGCATCATGCGGGTGTCGCTGGAGTCGAGCTTGTACTCCGATTCGGTTCCGAAGGGCTTGGAGGCGCCGATGAGGAAGTTCCCGCAGGCGGTGTCGTTGATGCAGTCGGCCAGCGGTGTGCTGCCCGGCTTCTGGTCAGCCGCCGGCGGCTGCGCGTAATTGCCGACGCGCACGGAGCTGTGGCTGAGGCTCAGGGCAGGCGTGCCGCTGTTGAGCGAGCCGGTGTTGCCGAGCGCCCAGACCAGGACTTCGCTGGAGACGCGGCCGGCGCTCGACCCATTGCCCGGATCCGTCGCCTCGGCGCCCGCGTTGGAGCTGAGGAAGTACTCGACGCCCCGGCCCTCGCTCTGATCGCCGTTCCCAGAGCTCGGCGAGGTGGCCGGCATGATCGCGAACCCGTTCTCGCCTGTCCGGAACATGTGGGTGTCGAACTGCTGCATGGTGACGGTCGAGGCGCCCGCTGCCAGCGCCTTCTTCGAGAAGGCGTAGATCTGGGCGCCGTGGAACTC
Organism: uncultured Actinomycetes bacterium; assembly: GCA_964640005.1. GTDB lineage: Bacteria > Chloroflexota > Dormibacteria > Dormibacterales > Dormibacteraceae > CAZHAC01. The sequence continues at coordinate 4,420 of CAZXGB010000115.1, forward strand.
GGGACCGAAGAACGAGTACTCGTTGGTCGTGACGTAGAAGCCGTTGGCGTCGGCTCCGATGTGCGGGTAATCCGCGAAGCAGGGGCCGAAGCCTCCCTTCCCGTTGGAGCAGTGGTGGTTGGGCTGACCATTGGTGCCATCGTTCTCGGCGTTGACGCGGTACACGGTCCAGGCGCCGGCCGGATCGGCGGTCTTGCTGACCGCGATGTCGAGATGGTTAGTGCCGGTGAAGTGGCCATTGGTTGACTTCACATCCAGGGTCAGGACGACGTTGAACCAGCGCTGCGTCTGCGAGTCGTAAAGGCAGGTCGGGTCCGTCACGAACGGACCGAAGACGTTCGGCTGTGCGGGCGCCCTTCGCAGGATCGCTGGCGCATAGCCGTAGAACGTGTTGAGGTCGGTGACACCAGTCAGCGGGTTGCCGTTGGCGTCGAAGACGCGGGCGACGTCGTTGACCGACTCGAAGACCCGCCCGTTGCCCGCGCACAGGCCCTGGTCGGGCGGCTCGACGCTGAACTGATTGCCGCCATTCGCCAGCCGCTGGTTGCGGTGGTTGAGCGCCTGCCAGCTCTTGAGGACCGCCGCATTGGTCGCGGGCTCGCCGCCGTTGTCGCTACCGCCCTCCTGGGAGCCGTCGCCGTGGCTGCTGCTGCGATCCGCGATGGTGCCGGCGTAGCCCTCGGGCAGCCCACCGCTCTCCGAGCCGCCGGCGCGGATCTCCGGGTTGGCGATCGCGTCGCTGCCCGTGGGCGTGTTGAAGAACTGTGCCGTTCCGGAGGCGGATATCTGCCTCGTCTCGCCGCTGGCCGCGGCCGTGATCGGCTGCGTTGCGACGCCTACCGCCAGCAGGGGCAGCATCATCGCAGCGCTGGTTGTGAAGGCTCGAAACCGGGCCAGTATCCGCCGTCTATGCATAGGTCCACCCCACTCGCAACTGCCGCGGCCGCCCTCCGGCCGCTGATTGGTCGGAAACCATAGCCATACAGCCCGACCACGTCCAGTGGGATCTTGGAGCGTGCGCGGCCGGGCTGTCCCGCGGTAACCTGACCCGGTGGCCGTGCTCATCGCCCGCCGCCCGTCGCGCACGCTGCTGATCCCGGCACTGGCGCTGGTGGGAGCTGCTGTGGTGGGTTCCTTGGTGGCGAGTGCGCTCGCCAGCCGGCCCGACGGACGGATGCGGCCGCCCGCCGCCGCGCCGGTCGTCGCGCCCGCCATCGCCGCGCCAGATGCCACTCGGGCGGTCGAGGCGGTGCCCTCCGCTGCTCCCGCCGATCCACTGCCGGCTCTGGGGGCGGCTGAGGAGCGCGCTCCGGCGCCGGCGCCCGCCAATCCTGCGTCCGCTGCGACCGGCTCCACGCAGCCGGCGGCCGGGAGCAGCATGTCGGCAGCGGAGGGCGCTCCCGCCCAGCCGCCGGCGGGCAGCGGGAACCGCGGGATCATGTCCGTTGGGGATGGCCCTGCGCAAGGCACCGTGCCAGGAGGCGGCCGAGCCCGCTAGCACCCCGGCGTGGCGTGGATCCGCCCGCGGATGCGCCCCTGCAGGCGAGTTCGTAGGCGTGACACGCCCGCGGATGCGCCCTTTGACCCGCCCCGCTACGCCGGCTTTGGCACCGCTTTAGCCGGGGCCGCGGCTTCGGTGCGGCGCAGCACCCCGTCGAGTCCCTTCCGCGTCGCCACCAGGAGCAGCTGGTCGCCCGCCTCCAGGACCGTCCCGGGCTCTGGCTTCCAGTGGCCCGTCCCTTCCCGGTCGAGCTTGACGACGCGCGCGTACGGACCGTCTTCCAGCCAGGCGATCGTGCGCCCCACGGCCGGCGCGCGCGGGACAACCGCGGAGCGCGCCAGGACAAGCGTCCGGTCGCCGACGGGCAGCGTGCTCACGACCTGGTGGCCGAGCGCGGCCGACACGAATGCCGGCGCCGCCAGGGCGGCGCTGCTCCGCGAGACGCCGACGCCGATGCCGCGCTGCACCCGCACCGCCAGATCGGGATCGTGCAGCTCCATGACCACCTTGATGCTCGGGTTGAGCGAGCGCGCCGTGAGGGCGATCTCGAGGTTGGCGACGTCGTCGTCGGTGGTGACCATGATGCAGCGCGCCGACTCCACCCGTAGGGCGCGCAGGTGCTCCACCTCACGGGCGTCGCCGATCAGAACGGTCACCCCCTGCCGGCGAACTTCAGGTACCGCCTTCGCGTTCGCGTCCGCCTCCATGGCCGTCACGGGGATGCGCATGCCGTGCAGCTGCTCCACGACCCGGTGGCCGATATTGCCGAGGCCGGTGACCACCACGTGGTCGTCGAGGTCTGGCCGCACCTCGCCCAGTGCCTCACGCAGCCGCTCGCCGACGAGCGAGTCGGTGACGACAGCGAACAGGACTGCCAGTGTGGCGGCGCCCAGGAGCTCCAGCAGGATGCCGAAGATCCGCAGGGTGGGCGCCTGGTTCGCCAGCGTGATGTCGCCGTAGCCGATCGTGGTGACGGTGGAGACCGTGAAGTAGAGCGCGTCCAGCCAGGTCATGTGCGCGAAGCCCACGAAGACGGCGGAACTGAGCAGGATCAGCGCCGCGACCGTACCCAGCACGTAGCGCAGGCGGCGGTCGGCGAGCGAGCGCAGGAGCTGCCAGGTGGCCAGGACCGAATGCGGGAGCAGCCGGCGCGCGTGATGACGCATGAGCTCGCCGGTCGTGGTCCCGGCCTCAGCGGTCAGGCAGAGGACTCCCTCCCCGGGGGGCGGAAAGAACTCGATGGCACCCTCGTCGCCGACCCGGGCGATGCTTATGAGAACGTCCTCCTCCGCCTTCATGTGGCGAAGGATCAGGACCTCGCCGTCCACCTCGACGCGCTGCTCGAAATCGGTCTGGATGGCGGCGGAGACGAAGGCGGGCGCCGCGATGACCGAGGAGCTGAGGACGACGCCGTCGGGCAGCACCTCCTGCATGCGCCTGCCCAGTGTCGAATTGAAGAGGCGGACGATGACGCGAAGATTCGGGTTGAGCTCGCGCGCGCTGAGGGTCGCGTGGATGTTGGCGGCGTCGTTGCGTTCGGCCACGATCAGCGCCCGCGCCCGCTGGATCCCCGCCCGGATGAGGACCTCGTCGTCGCGGTAGTTGCCGGCCGCGACCTGGACACCTATCGCGGTCAGGCTCTGCACGCGCTTGGGGTCGGGGCTGGCGTCCACGAGCACTACCTTCTCCCCGAGATTGGTCAGTTCCTCAGCGCAGCGGAAGCCAAGCTCGTCGAGCCCGCAGACAACGAAGTGCCCGCTGAGCTTCTCACTCAACGGAGGACCTCGTCGCGCCGGCGGAGCTCACGCATGGCCGTCGCTCGGATGTGCTTGAAGCCGCGCTCGAGGCCCTCCTCGATGACGTCTGCCGCGACCGGGGCGGCATGCAGACGGGAGATGAAGACCCAGTCCGCGCCCTCCTCGTACAGGTTCAACGCGTGGTCGATGTGCGCGCTCGCCAGGATGACCGCCGCACTCGGCGCGGCGGCGCGAACGTGCCGCAGCAGTCGCAGGTTGGTTGTGCCCCGGAGGACGTCGTCGGTGATCGTGCACACGACCAGGCGCGCGCTCCCGATTTGGGCATGGTGCAGGGTGTCGGGGTTGGCGATGTCCCCGTAGACGCAGGCCACCTTCCGCTGGGCCAGGCCCGCCATGACGTGGGGGTTGAGGTCCACCACCAGCAGGTCTCTGAGCAGATTGCTCGCCCGCCGGCGATCGCGCCTGTCCAGTTCGTGGAGGATCGAGCTGGCGTCCCGGAAGAAGCCCAGGAACACCACGTCCTTGGCCGTGTGCCCTGACTCTGACTCGTTCGGCGAATGCTCGTAGTCGAGGTCACGGACGCCCAGGCGCCGCAGCCGCGACGCGATCGCCTCCTGGATCTCGTGGTTGGAACCGATCATGTAGGTCGACGTCACCGAGGTGATCGCGAAGACCAGACTGACGACGGTCACCACGTCGGCCCGGATCTGGCCTCGTGCCAGCCCGAGCGAGGCGATCACGATCGAGAACTCGCTCAGCTGGGCCAGGTTGATGGCGGGCAGGATGCTGGCCCGCTGCCCGAGCCGGAGCGAGTAGAGGATCGGGATGACCACAACCCGGCTGGCGATCAGGAAGATCGAGGCGGCGAGCGCGACGTAAACGACGTGCGCCCCCGGCACCGGGATCTCCATGCCCAGACCGACGAAGAAGAGGGTTACGAAAAAGTCCCGGATGCTGGTGACCTTCGCGATCACGTCCAGGTTGTAGGGGAAGGTGGACAGGCTGATCCCCGCGATCAGGGCACCCATCTCTCGCGAGAGCCCGGCGACGGTCGCGCCCGCGGCCAGGAAGAAGCACCAGGCGAGGGCGCTGATCACGACCAGCTCGGGAACCTTGGCCACGGATCGGAAGAGGTGCGGGAGCGCGTAGCGGCTGCTGGCGAACGCGAACACGATCAGCAGCACACCCTTGAGAAGGGAGGCGACCAGCGGCGCCAGGTTGGGGTTGGTGAGGTTCGGCTGGACGGCGAGCATCGCCACCGCCCAGATGTCCTGGAGCACCAGCACGCCAAGGGTGACGCGGCCGGGCAGCGTGTCCAGCTCGAACTTGTCGTGCAGGAGCTTGACCACGATCATCGTGCTGCTCATCGATAGGCAGGCGGCCAGGTAGAGGAGCGAGAAGTCGCCGCCGCCAGGGCGATAGCCGAGACCGGCGAAGAAGGCGAGACCGAGGCAGATGCAGAGGGGCACCTGGAGCAGCCCGGTCAGGATCACGGGCAGGCCCGCCGATGCGATCTTTCGAAGGTCGATCTCGAGGCCGATGATGAAGAGGAGCAGGATCAGCCCGATCTCGGCGATGGTCGCGATCGCGTGCGGATCGCCGATCAGGTTGAGGCCGACCGGCCCGATCAGGGCCCCGGTGACCAGGTAGGCCAGGATGACCGGCTGCCGGAGCCGGTGCCCGAGCAGCGCCAGCAGCGCAGCGACTGCCACGCAGATGCCGATGCCGGACAGAAGGTCCTGGACCACCCTGCTTCTCTAGATCTGCCGCGCCAGCCTGATCTTGCGCTTAAGAATGCACATGGCGGCCGGTAGCCTACACGGCGCGACGGGTTTGTTAAGGAGAGATTCTCGGGTCGTTGGTCAGGGACGCCCGGGCGCTCAGGGCCGCCCAGCGGGCCCAGATCGAGGCCCACACGAGCCCGTTCGCGAATGCCGGGATGTCCTCGGCGTAGTGCTTGTGGTGGAAGGTCCACATGGCGCTGTGGAACTCGTACAGCATCCGCCGCGTCGACTGCCGCGTCGACATCCCCTTCAGATGCACCGCGG
>CAZXGB010000116.1:0-9695 GCA_964640005.1 uncultured Actinomycetes bacterium
TGTCGTTGAGCACGACGGCGGCGAGCAGCATCGCGGGCGCCAGGATGAAGCAGATGCGCCCGATCGGCGTCTGCAGCATGGCGAAGGCGTAGCCGAGCAGAGGGATGTGGAAGGCGTATTTGAGGCCCACTCCCTGGGCCGGGATGAACCAGTCGTCGGAGACGGCGTTGGCGTCGCCCTTAGTGACGAAGCTGCGCTGGTGCGTCGCCGGGTCGGTCGCCATCGAGACGACGCGGTGGGTGACCAGCTGGCCGGCGTGCCCAGGGCGCTGGAAGGTGATGACGTCGCCTTTCTTGATCGTCGACGCGTCGGCCTGGGTCAGGATCACCTCCGAGCCGACCGGAATCGCCGGCGCCATCGAACCCGAGAGCACCGTGTAGACCCGATAGGGGAGCACCAGCGGGCCGACGTTGACCGCCAGCATGGCGGCCACGGCGACGACCAGGATCACCGTCACGGCGTGGTTGGCCAGGCTGTTCAGGCGCGACCAGAAGCTGGGCTTCAGGCTGGATTCGAGGTCGAGGGTCGGGAGCTCCTGGGTCGGGAAGGTCAAAACGGCGCTCATGTTAGCGGTGCCTTTACTACCTCTCGCTCAGGTCTGGCTCAGGTACCAGGTGAAGTCGAAGCTCGCCTGGCGCCCCTGGACCTGGTTGTTCGCGGTTTGCGGCAGCTGAAGCGCGATCGTGAAGTAGCGGGCGGAGCCGCTGCTCAGCCCACCCGACAGGAGCAGCGCGTTGGCGGAGCTGTTGTGGCCGCCGGTGAAGGTGCTCAGCGTCGGGCTGGTGGACTGGAAGTTGCAGGTCGTCGCGTTGGCCGTGGTGCCGTAGGCGCAGCTGGAGGCCGTCGCGTAGGTGCTGCTGGTCCACTCCTGGATGTACATCTGGATCTGCGCGCAGGGATCGCCACCGGCGTAGTGGAACGACTCGCTCGGGTTGTCGGCGGCCGTGCAGGCAGTGGTGAACAGGCCCAGGGTGCTGGCGCCGATGGAGCCCGCGTTCTTGACCATCACCTTCATCGTCACCGGAGCATCGCCCGGCTTGAGCGAGGTGGGCGTGAAGTTGTTCGCCGAGCAGCTCGAGTTGACGTTGCCGTTCGTGAAGCTGATCGGGGGCGGCCCGCCCGTCGAGTAGCAGTCGGTCGCCGTGCTGGCGTTGATCTCGTCGAGCAGGACGAGCGTGCCCGTGGAGAACGTGTTGTTGGGGTTCGCCGTCTGCGCCGTGAAGGTCGCCAGGGTGCCCGAGGCGAGCGTGCCCACAGTCGCGAGCAGCATGGTCGCGACCATCAGCTTCTTGAATGTCGCGTGGCTCGCGCGCCTGGCCGGCGCCGCGCCTCGAGGACTGGTCGGAAGCACGAGCGCCTCGGGCGCCTGCTCGGCCAGGGCCTGAAGGAGGCCCGAGTGACGGCTGTGCCGCGGCCCGTTGAGGCTGGCGGGGAGGAGTTCGGCGGGGGGGCGCATCGGTCAGCGTCCCCCCTTCCGGATGATCATGTTCCTTCTGTCAGCTCAGGGTTTTAGTAGGCGACGTACCAGTTGAGGTCGAAGGTCGCGTCGCGGCCCTGGACGCTGTTGGTGGCGCTGGGGTCGACCTGGACGAAGACCTTGTAGTAGTGGAAGGTGCCCGCGTTGAAGGGCGTCGTGAGGGCGAGTGCGGTGGCCGAGCTCGGGTAGCTGCTGGCGAACGTGGCCGCCGTGTTGGCGCTGTTGAAGCTGCAGGCGGTCGTGGTCGAGGCCGGGTAGACGCAGGAGCTCATCGCCGTCGTGAACGCGGAGTCGCTGTACTCCTGGATGTAGAGGTCGAGCACGCCACAGAGGCTGCCGGTGCCGTGGTAGGTCTCGCCGGCAGCGTTGCTGTCGGTGCAGGCGGTCGAGAAGACCTTGTAGGTCGAGGCGGCCAGGCTGCCGTCGTTCTTGATGGCCAGCGTGCCCGAGGCCGACTGGCCGGGGCCCTTGGTCGCCACCGTGAAGAAGGCGCTGCAGCTGCCGTTGCTGTTGGTGTTGGTGTTGCCGCCGCCGGTCGAGAGGCAGGCGGTGCCGCTGTTGGCGCTGTTGCTGAGCACCAGTGTGCCGGTCGAGACGCTGTTGCCCGCGTTTGTCGTCTGCGCGGTGAAAGTCGCGTACGTCCCGACGCCTACGGTTGCGAGGGCGCCGATCACGAGGAGCGTGACCAGTGCCTTCTTGGTTCGATCCATGGTTTGCTTGGTTTCCTCCTTCTGTCGTCTGGGATTGGTCTTGGGCTTGGGATTTCTACGGATGAGTCCCTGAAGAACGATCGGCAGTATCCGAAGGGGGATTGGGAAAGGCAACGCCTTAGGCGCACTTCCGTGCACTTGCAGGGCATAGTGCTTGGAATTGCGGAGCGTTATGGCCGGTCTGGCGCAGCTAAACCGGTCGGCGGTCGCTATCGCGTCATATGCGTTCGCGCTTTCGTGTTCTGTGCTGGAGCGTGGGCGGCGTCATTTCGGAGTCGTTTCGACGTCGTCGAACGGCGCGCGGACTATAGCAGGGTTCAGGCGCCCGTGGCGATTCCCCTTGCGTAGGCGATGAGGACGATCCAACTGCAGGCTGTCAGGATCGCCGCTTCGGTGTCGCGCGCGCGGCGCGCCGCCCAGAAGTAGACGCCGGGCAGAAAGAAAATCGCGAAGATGCCATATACAACGTGCAGGAGCTCGCGCGGGCGGCCGCCGGCGGCGAAGCTGGCGACGCCGAGGGCGCCCTGGAGGGCAGTCAGGCCGATCATCAGGAGGTAGCTGGAGCGGAAGCCGCCACTCAGCTGGCGCCGGGTGATGAACTGGAAGCCACCCCAGAGGCCGAGGAGCCCGGAGAATACGAGGAGCGCGATCGCGAAGCGCTGGTGGAAAAAGGCGATCGTGGCGAGCACTTCGGTCGCGCATCAGCGTAGCTGGTGCGGGGTTCCCGGGGTGGGCGCCGACCGTGGGGGTAGTTGCTGGGCCGGCGCCCCCGGGGTTGGTTTCGGGTTAGTGGAGGAGGCCGGCCAAGCCGCCGATGAGCAGCAGCATGAGGACCGCCGCCCCTGCCGCCCAGCTCAAGGCGGCGCCCGCTCTGCGCAGCCGGCGCAGCAGGCGCTGGCGGCGGAACATCGCGACGTGCGGGGGAATTCGGGGTGCCAGACGGGCTGGGCGGGTGAAGTCGATGACGTACAGGTGGGGCTGCTGATGCCGGGGTCCGGGGACTCGCGAGAGACCCGGTGATCGTTTGCTGTTACCGACCTGGACTGCCACTCTCTTCTCCTCGTATAGGGGTCGGCGACTAGCCGCTTGCATCACTGTAGCACGGGATGTTTCATGACAGCAACGCTGTCAAGTTAGGCGATGCTTTACTAGGATGTCGAGGGCTGTGAAGGAGGGGTTGCAGGTACATGTCACCAAGGCCGTCCGCGCTCCCGTGGCGCCGTCTTCCGTGCGTTCCGTGCTGGCGGCGGCATGGGGGGTGGCTGCAGCAGACATCGGTTCTTCTGGTCCGGGTGAGGTTTCCGTCCGCCTGACCGGCGACCGGGAGCTGCGGCGGTTGAACCGGGAGTTCCTGGGCATCGACGCGGTCACCGACGTGCTCTCGTTCCCCTCCGGGTCGCCGGGCTATCTGGGCGATATCGCGGTGTCCTGGCCGGCGGTGGTCCGCCAGGCGGAGCATTTCGGCCACTCGGAGGCGGACGAGCTGGCGCTTCTGTGCGTGCACGGGCTGCTCCACCTGCTCGGTTGGGACCACGAGACCGCCGAGCAGGAGCGGGCGATGTGGGAAGAGACGCATCGCTGCCTGGCCGCGGCCGGCGTGACCGTGGCCGGCGGGCGGCTGCCGCTGCGCGGTGGGGAGCATCCTCCCCCCGTCGCCTTCGGCGACTCCCCCCTGCGCTCCTAAACTTGGGAGTCTCGTGCTTCGCCGGCCGGCGGGGCACTGCTGTGTCTTCTGCTGTTTGAACCTTGAGTGACGTATTGATCGTGGGCCTCGGGAACCCGGGGAAGGAGTATTCGGGGACGCGCCACAACCTCGGCGAGGAGTGCGTGCGCGCGCTCGCGTCTCGCATGGGGGCGGCGGTCGACCGCAAGCGTTGGTCGTCGCTGGTCGGCTCGTGCTCGCTCGACTCTGCCCGCGTGTGGTTCGTGCTGCCGCAGACCTACATGAACGAGTCGGGCCGGGCGGTGCGGTCAGCGGTGCGCGACCTCGAGGCTTCGGCGTCGGACGTGTGGGTCGTGCACGATGAGCTCGACCTGCCGCTGTGCCGGATGCGGATCCAGTTCGGAGGGTCGGCAGCGGGCAACAACGGGGTGCGTTCGCTGATCTCGCACCTGGGAACCGACCAGTTCTGGCGGTTTCGCGTGGGGGTGGGGAAGCCCGCCTCCTCGGCGCACGGCGTGCAGCACGTGCTGGGGCGATGGTCGCGCGCGGAGGCAGAGCGGGTCCCCGATGTGGTTGCGGGCGTGGCGGATGCCTTGGGGCTCGCGCTGCGCGAGGGGTTGGCGCGGGCCCAGGAAATTTACAACCGGTCTGGTGCTTTGGGGTGCGTCGAGCTACCGTGATGGCGCTTTGGGAACGGGTGTTCGAGGCCGCGGCAGGTGCGGGCTCCGGTGGTTTGGGCTCCTGGTCTTTGCGATCGCGGCTTGCGCGGGTGCCGCGCGCGGCCTGGCCGGTCGTGGTCGGCGCTCTCGCGCGCGCGTCTTCTTTTGCCGGGCGGTCTCTGGTCGTCCTGGCGCCGTCGCCCGAACGGTTCTTCTCCGACCTGCGGCCCTGGCTCGCGAGCTCGCCGCCGTCATATCTCTTTGCCGAGGTCGCGGTCTCCTTCCTGGATCGCCCGCCCGCTTTCGATCCCGCGGTCGCGCGGCGGTTGGAGGCGCTGGCGGCGCTGGGTTCGGGGTCGGGGCCGAGTGTCGTGGTCTCCTCACGGAAGGCGATGATGCGGGCGACAGTTTCGCCTTCCGCTCTGTCCGCGACTACCGTCGTGCTGCGGTCGGGCCTGCGCGCGGACCCGGTCGGGCTTGCCGAGCGGCTCGTCGAGCTCGGCTACTCGCGCGAGGCGCTGGCCGAGGCGCAGGGGCAGTTCTCTCTGCGGGGCGGGATCCTGGACGTTTTTCCTGCCGCTGCGAGCGCGCCCGTGCGCGCCGAGTTCTTCGGCGATGAGATCGAGACCCTGCGCCTGTACGACCCGCAGAACCAGCGCTCGGTGATGTCGGTGCCCTTGGTGACGGTGCGTCCGGGCCGCGAGCTCCTGCTCGGCCCGTCGCGGGGCGCGGCCGCGGTGGAGCGGTTGCGCGCCGGCGCGGGGTTGTCGGGGCTGCGCGGCGACGTGCGCTCGGAGTGGGAGGACGACCTGGCGCGGCTCGAGTCCGGCGCTTCGTTCCCCGGCGTCGAGCTTTACGCGGCCTACCTCGACCCCGAGCTGCCCTCGCTGCTCGACCACCTTCCCGAGGGATGTGTCGTGGTTGACATCGAGCCCGGGCGCCAGCTCGCGGAGGCTCGCGAGCTGGAACGGGAGACGCTCACGCTGGCGGCCGCCGAGGCGGGCGACGGCGAGCTGCCGCGCGACTTCGTGCCGCCCATGGTGCCGGTGGACCGGCTGGCGGTCGTGGGTGGCGGCGGGTCGGTGGTGGGTGGTGGGTCGGGCGCCGGGTCCGGCGGCGGGTCTGGCGCGTCCGTAGGGCCACCGGTCGTCGAGGTGCTGGCCGGCGAGCCGGCCGACGGGTCCCCGTTCGTGGATCCGGGGTTTGTCGACCTCGAGCCGATGGTCGGCCGCGACGACGCGCCCGCGATGCTGCGCGAGCGGGCGCAGGAGGCGGCCGTCGTGCTCGCCTCAGAGCAGGGAGAGCGGGTCAGCGAGTTCTTGGAGGCTGGCGGTTCGCCGCCAGTCGAGGTCGATATCGACCTCGACTGGGAGCCGAGCGAGGGGCTCTGGCAGGCTGACCTCGACCTCGTGGCGGGCTTTGCCGCCCCCGCGATCGGGCTCTGGATTTACTCGGACGCCGAGCTGTTCGGGCGCGTCCGCCGGCCGGCCACGCGCGTCGTTCGAGGGCGGCGCACGGAGGCGCCGCTCTCGCTTGAGTTCCAGCCGGGCGAGCTGGTGGTGCACGTCGACCATGGGGTGGCTCGGTTCGTGGGGATGAAGCTGATCGAGTCGGGCGATCCGTCGGATGGGGCAACGCGAGGCGCCGGCGCCGCGGGGGAGGTCGAGCGAGAGTACCTGGAGCTCGAGTACGCCGAGGGCGACCGGCTGTTCGTCCCCGTCGAAAACCTCGACCGCATCCAGAAGTACCTGGGTGGTGGCGATGAGAAGCCCGCTCTCCACCGCCTGGGCAGTGGCGACTGGGAGAGGGCACGCGCGCGCGCGCGTAAGTCGGTGCAGGACGTCGCCGACGAGCTGCTCCGCATCTACGCCCAGCGCGAGACTCGCTCGGGCTTCGCCTTCGCGCCCGACACGCAGTGGCAGCAAGAGCTGGAGGCGTCCTTCCCCTATGAGGAGACGCCCGACCAGCTCGCTGCCCTGGCCGAGATCAAGGCGGACATGGAGTCGGACCGGCCAATGGATCGCCTGCTCTGCGGCGACGTCGGCTTCGGGAAGACCGAGCTCGCGCTGCGGGCCGCGTTCAAGGCGGTCATGAGCGGGCGCCAGGTCGCGCTTCTGGCCCCGACGACCGTGCTCGCGCAGCAGCACTTCCAGGTCTTTTCGGAACGCCTGCGCGGGTTCCCGGTCACCGTCGAGGTGCTCTCCCGCTTCCGCTCCGACGAGGAGCAGAAGCGGACGCTGGCGGGATTGAAGGCAGGGGCGGTGGACATCGTCATCGGCACCCACCGGCTGCTCTCGTCCGATGTGCGCTTCAAGCGGTTGGGACTGCTGATCATCGACGAAGAGCAGCGCTTCGGCGTCATGCAGAAGGAGCGGCTCAAGCGGATGCGCTCCAACCTCGACGTCCTCTCGCTGTCGGCGACCCCGATCCCGCGCACGCTCCACATGGCGGTCACCGGCATTCGCGACATGAGCGTGATCCAGACGCCGCCCGAGGACCGGCAGCCGATCAAGACCTACGTGACCGCCGACGAAGAGGGGCTGGTGGCCGAGGTCGTGCGCCGCGAGCTCGACCGCGGGGGGCAGGTGTATTACGTGCACAACCGGGTCCGGACGATCAAAAAGGCGGCCGAACGGGTGCGGCGGCTCCTGCCCTCGGCGCGCGTCGCCGTCGGTCATGGCCAGATGGCCGAGGAGGAGCTGGCGCAGGTCATGGTCGACTTCGCGGCCGGCAAGTACGACGTGCTCGTATGCACGACGATCATCGAATCCGGGCTCGATATTCCCAACGCGAACACGCTGGTCGTTGAGCGGGCGGAGATGTTCGGGCTCGCGCAGCTGTACCAGCTGCGCGGGCGCGTCGGTCGGGCGGGGAAGCGCGCCTATTCCTATTTCATGTACGACCCGCGGCGGTCTCTGACAGAGGCCGCCGACAAGCGGCTGGACGTCATTCAGGGGCTGCACGAGCTGGGGCTAGGGTTCAAGATCGCGCTCCGCGATCTTGAGATTCGAGGGGCAGGGAACCTGCTGGGCATCGAGCAGCACGGCGCGATCGCGGCGGTTGGGTTCGAGATGTACCTGCAGATGCTGCAGTCGACGGTGGCCCGGCTGCGCGGTGGTGCCGAGGAAGAGGTCGTCGGCGACGTCCTGGGCTCGATGGAGATGAACCTCGACCTGCCGCTCGATCACTTCATTCCGCGCTCGTACATCCGCGACGAGCGGCTGCGCCTGGGGGCCTACCGGCAGCTGGCGGCGGCGGCGGACGAGGCGGAGCTCGAGGGGGTGTTTGCGTCACTGCGCGATCGCTACGGGCCGGCGCCCGCCCAGCTGGGGAACCTGGCGTTCTCGCTGCGCGTGAAAATCCGCGGGCAGGCGATGGCGCTGCGAGCCGTGGTCGCCGAGGGCCACGACATCGTGCTCCGGGTGGACCCGGATCGGGTGCTCGACGTGCAGGCGCTGGTTTCGCGGTTTCCGGGGCGACTGTCGATCGCGCCCAACAAGATCCGGCTGCGGCGGCAGGGAGAGGGGTGGCGGCAGGACCTGCTTGACGTCCTCGACGCGATGGCGGACCTGTACGGCGTGCCGGTGGGCGCCGGTGCCGCCTCGGGCTCCGGCTGATCGAGCGCCTACCGCGCCGCAGAGCTCAGGCTCACCTCGCCGCCGCAGAGTTCGTTCGGTGAGGGAGGCTGCGAGAATCGGGGCCGATGTCTGAGAAGCCATATCGGCCTGGCCTGCCTGCCGTCTTCGACGTCGTGCACCGCCTCCGGGCACCCGACGGGTGCCCGTGGGACCGCGAGCAGACGCATGAATCGCTCCGGCAGTACCTGCTGGAGGAGACGTACGAGACGCTGGAGGCGATCGACTCCGGGGACGACGACAAGCTCCGCGAGGAGCTGGGCGACGTCCTGCTGCAGGTCGCGATGCACGCGGAGATCGCGGCTCAGGAGGGTCGGTTCACGGCCGCCGACGTGTCGGAGGCCGTGGCGGCCAAGATGGTGGCGCGCCACCCGCACGTGTTCGGGGACACGTCCGTGCACGACGCGGAGGAGGTGCTCCGCAACTGGGAGCACCAGAAGGCTTCGGAGGCGTCGGCCCAAGGCCGCGCCTCCGAGACACCGCTGGATCGGGTGCCGCGCACCCTTCCCGCGTTGGCCTGGACCCTCGGCCTGCAGAAGCGGGCCGCGCGGGTCGGTTTCGACTTCGCCTCCGCGGAAGATGCGGTGCGGGACGTCGCCGAGGAGGCCACGGAGCTGGCGGCAGCGGCCGCGCGCGTGGCCGCGGCAGGGGCGTCCCCGGCAGGGGCATCCGCCGAGGCTGAGACGTCGAGCGATGAGGACGCTTCCGAGGACGTCCCGGACGACGTCTTCCACGAGGTGGGTGACCTGCTGTTCGCGGTGGTGAATCTCTCTCGGAAATTGAAAGTCAACCCCGAGGACGCGCTGCGCGTGGCTGGGCAGCGATTCCGAGAGCGGTACACGGAGATGGACCGCGCCGTCCGGGAGTCGGGACGATCCTTTCGCGAGATGAGTGCCGAGGAACTCGAAGAGGCCTGGGCGGCGACGCGGTAGCTCGCTCCGAGTGCCTTCTCCCGGCTTGCGGGCGCGACCCATGTGTTATGTTCGGCTGGACGGCGCCCTCGTGCCGGTCATCGCTCTTACGTCCTTCCCATGCGTCACAGAAGAGTTCAGTCCACCGCGGGCGTGGTCGGCGGCCGCCCTCTGACCGGGCGCCGCTTGCTGGTTCGCGCCGGCCTCGTGTTGTTCAGCCTTTGGGTCTGCTGGACGTTCGCCCAGGAGGCCTGGACGGCCAACCGGCTTGCCGCACAGGCGTCCGATCTGCGCCAACGCAACGCAGCGGTCCAGGCGCAGAACGAGGACTACAAGCGGGACATTGCTACCGTGCAGTCGGGAGCCGCGGCAGAGGAGGTCGCGCGGTCAAACGGGTATTCGAAGCCTGACGAGAAGGTGTACGTGGTGTCGCAGCCGGCGGCGCCCGCGGCGCCGCCGGCCGCCGCGGCCAGGATCCACCAGGCATCGCCGAGCTTCGGCGAGGCCGTCCAGTCGTGGTGGGCGGGCCTGTTGCATCGGGGTGGCTGAGCCGCGTTGGGGGCCCGGCCGGGCTGGGTATAATCGGGGAGCGGCGTGGAGCAGCGGCAGCTCGTCGGGCTCATAACCCGAAGGTCGTCGG
>CAZXGB010000117.1:0-9686 GCA_964640005.1 uncultured Actinomycetes bacterium
CCTTGGCGTTCGCGTTCTTCGCGAACTCGGCCGGCGGCGGATAGCGCCGCTCCTCGAGGAAAAGTGTGTCGATTGCGTGACCGGTTCCCGGTTCGACGCTCATCCGCCGCCGCCTCCTTTGGGTTGCTGTGTATCTACTCGACGCCGCGCCGGCTCGGCGCCAGCGCCGGGCCCACCTCTTCCGACCAGAGCGGGCCACCGACCGGACAAATGGGGGTTGCTCGCATGCTGTTCGCCACCACGGCCATCGATGTGTACCAGGCAACCAGGGCGGTGATCACGCCGACGTAACCGCCGATCTGGACGATGCCAGTGTTCTTGGCGAAGAAACCGATGAAGAGAATGATCTCGGTCAGCTCCAGGGTCAGGAAGACAAGGAATGTGGCCACATTCGTCCGCGTGCTCAAGAAGAGCATGTAGGTGTTGAAGATAGCGAAGGCGAGCAGGAACCAACCGAGGGCGGGCATCTCGTTCGCAGCCGGGACCTTTCCCGCCAGGACCAACACGACGAACGCCGCCAGCGACATCCAGAAGGCGCCGTAGCTCGAGAAAGCTGTGGCGCCGAAGGTGTTGCCGGTCCTGAACTCCCACATCCCGGCCAAGAGCTGGGCGAGGCCGCCATAGAAGAAACCGAGTCCGACCCACGTGAGGTCCGGCGCCCAGCCAGCGTTATGCGTGCTCAGGACGAAGGTTGTGAGCGCAAAGCCTGCGAGCCCGAGCGCGGCCGGGTTGGCGATCGCCGGAGCTGTGGGGGCCGGAGCCCTCGATTCGATCGTCGCCATGGAACCAACCCTCCTGAGTGGATGACCACTCTGTTAGAGCGTCCGCTATCCCACCACACTTGAGTGTGTGCGCTTGCGCACGTAACCGTCAATCCTCTCCAGTCCGCGCCGCAGGTCGTCTTCACCCTGCGTGTATGCCAGCCTGATGTAGCCTCTTCCGGCCGGCCCGAAGGCCGTTCCCGGAAGAACGGCGACACCGGCCTCCTCCAGCAGGCCGTCCGCCAGCTCACGCTCGTCGAGCCCGGTCGCGGTGATGTTGGCGAAGGCATAGAACGAGCCCTGGGGCTTGAGGCAGGAAAAGCCGGGGATGCTGTTCAGACCGTCGACCACGAGGTCGCGGCGCGCCCGAAACTTCTCGACCATCGCGCTCACGGCCCGCTCCGACTCCGGCGACTCCAGCGCCTCGATCATGGCCATCTGGCTGAAGGCCGCGGCGCAAGAGCTGGAGTTGATCATGAGCGTCTCCATCTTGGCGGCCAGCTCCCTGGGGGAGATGCCGTAACCGAGCCGCCAGCCGCACATCGCATAAGCCTTCGACATGCCGTCCATCAGCACGGTCCGCTCCTTCATCCCCGGCTGCGCCAGGAGCGAGACGTGCTGGAAACCGTCGTAGACGAGCTGCGAGTAGATCTCGTCGGTCAGCACAACCAGGTCGTGGTCGAGCGCCAGCCGCGCGATCGCCTCCACGTCCTCACGCGTCAACACCCCGCCGGTGGGGTTCTGCGGCGAGTTGACGATCAGCATTCGCGTCCGGGGAGTCACGAGCGCCGCCAGCTCCTCGACGTCCATCCGGAACTGCCTCTCCTCACGGAGCCGGATGGGCACGCCGCGAGCGCCGACGAAGCTGACCAGCGAGGCGTACACCGGGTAGCCCGGGTCTGGGTAGATGACCTCGTCGCCGGGCTCGATGCAGGAGAGCAGTGTGAACAGGAGAACGTTCTTGGAGCCGGGCACCAGCACCACCTCGGAGGGATCGACCTCGACGCCCAGCCGGCGCTGGACGAACCCGGCCACCGCCTCGCGCGCCTCGTAGATCCCGCCCGCCGGCGTGTAGTGGGTGTAGCCCGCGTGAAGGGCACCGACCGCCGCCTCCACGATGTTGTCGGGGGTCGCGAAGTCGGGTTCGCCGATTTCGAGGTGGACGACATGGCGGCCCTGGGCCTCGAGCTCGCGTGCCCTCGCCAGCACGACGAACGCGCCCTCGGTCCCGATGTGGTTCATGCGCTCGGCGAATCTCATCTAGCCTTCTGCTCCACCATCAGTAGACCCCCTTCGTGGCTCCGCCGTCGATCGCGATCGTCTGTCCGGTGATGTAGCCCGCCTGCTCCGAGCAGAGGTATGCGCAGAGCTGGCCGAGCTCGCGCGGGTCGCCGATCCGGCCGCGTGGAATGCTGCGCGCGGAGCGCGCGGTCACCTCCTCCCGGCTGATGCCCTCCTTCTCGGCCGCCGCGGTGTCGATCTCCACCACCCGGTCGGTCAGGAAGCGGCCGGGGGCGATGTTGTTGACGGTGATGCCCTTGCCGGCCACCTCGTTGGAGACCGTCTTCAGCATGGCCACGACCGCCGACCGGAAAGCATTGCTGAGCAGGATGTTGGGGATCGGCTCCCGGACCGACGTCGACGTGATGACGACGATCCTTCCCTGGCCCGAATCCTCGAGATGCGGCAGC
The DNA here is from genome assembly GCA_964640005.1 of uncultured Actinomycetes bacterium. GTDB lineage: Bacteria > Chloroflexota > Dormibacteria > Dormibacterales > Dormibacteraceae > CAZHAC01. The sequence continues at coordinate 2,453 of CAZXGB010000117.1, forward strand.
GCCGACTTACAGAGCCGCACGGTGCTCATCAGGGTCAGCTGGTAGCCGGTGTCCCACGCCTCGAGGGGCGTCGACTCGAAGGTGCCGGGCGGCGGCCCGCCCGCGTTCGAGACCAGGATGTCGAGGCCGCCGAGCGTCCGGACGGCCGCCTCGACCAGGCGGCCCGGCACGTCGGGCTGGCTGAGATCGGCGGCCTGGCAGCCGGCCGCGCCGATCGCCTCCGCGCACGACCGCAGCGTCTCCTCGGTGCGGGCGGCGATGAAGACCCGGGCGCCCTCGGCGGCGAGCGCTTCCGCGCAGGCCCGCCCCAGGCCCTTGCTCGCCGCCGTTACGAGTGCCCGCTTGCCCGACAGTCCGAGATCCACGCGTCGATTATCGGCTGATCGCCGGGCGCGGCTCAGCGGTCGGGGTCGCCGCTACTTGCGCTGCGCCGCCTCCCAGCCGAGCCGGAAGAAGTAGCCGACGATGAACGCGAGGGACGCGGCCATGAGGACGACCAGGACGACCTGGAGCATGACCGCGAAGACGAGAGTTGGGCCGCCGCCGCCCAGATAGGTGGGGGAGATGAAGTAAAGGAAGGCCAGCAGCAGCAGGAGAATCGCGACGGTTGGAATCCGCCAGGCAGCCACACGAGTCATGCCCGGAAGGATCGCACGCGCGGGCGGCAACTCAGCCCCTCTTAACGTCGACCCACCAGTCGCTGATGTACTGGAAGCGGTCCAGGGGCTCGACGACCGCGTTGGTGTGGAACCCGTGAACCCGCCGGGAGACGACGTACGAGTAGTGCGGCTCGTAGAGAAAGATCGCGGGCGCCGCGTCCGACATCAGGTCCTGGAAGTCGTCGTAGGCCGCCTGCCGCGTCCGGCGATCGGTGCCCCCTCGCCCATCCTCCAGGTCCTTGTCGATAAGCGCCTGCTTGGGAGTCAGGACGCTGGCGAAGTTGAGCGGGCCGCTGGCATCGGAGCTGTGCCAGAGGCCGAACTGGTCGGGATCGGGCCCGTTGTCGAAGGCGACCAGCGCCATCTGGTAGTGCTTTCCGACGAGATAGCGGGAAACCAGGATCGAGGCCGGCACCGCCTCCACGCTGACCTGGATGCCGACCGCTCCCAGCTGCTTGGCGATCGAGTCCGCCACCTGCTGGAAGGGAAAGGCGTCCGCGGTCACCAGGCTGATCGAGAAGTCCTTCCCCTGCCGCTGGCGCACCTTCCCGCCCGCGGGCAGCACCCAGCCCGCCGCCTGCAGCGTCTTGGTCGCCTGGACAGCGTCGAACGGGTACTTGCCCGCGCTCTTTGCGTTGAACGCCCAGTCGGTCGGCGGGATCGGTCCCGGTGCCGGGTCGGCCCGCCCTTCGAGCGCGTCTCTCACGAGCTGCTGGCGGTCGATCGCCTGCACCATCGCCTGCCGGACAGCGGGCGGGTTGAAGTAGACGGAGAGGTCGGGAGTGAGATTGAGGAGGACAGCCGCGAAGCTGAATGTCTTGATCTCGTGCACCCCAAGGTCAGGGCGCGAACCCAGGGAGCCCAGCTGTGGGAACTGCAGGGAGCCGACCGCGTCGGCCTCGGCGTGGGAGACCGCGTCGACGGCGTCGGCCAGCGTCGGGTAGCCCCGGAAGACGACCTTGTCGAGGTAGGGCTGAGGGCGCGCGTACGGGTTCCGGCGCAGGGTCACCACCCTCTGGTTGGAAGAGATCGAGGCGACCATGAACGGACCGGTGCCGAACGCCTGGACCAGGCTGTGGACGTCGGCCGCCATCTGGCCGATGGGCAGGTCCTTGAAGACGTGCTGAGGGATTATGCCCTGGCGCAGAGCCGTGCCGAACGAGGCGTCGGGAGCTTTGAGGAGGAAACGCACCTCGTCGACGGCGGCCAGCTGCACCTGGACCTGCTTCCAGTACTGGGCCGCGGCCGCGTCGTAGGCCGCGTCCTGCATCAGGTGATAGGTGAAGAGGACGTCGTCGGGACCAAAGGCCAGACCGTCCGCCCACTTGACGTCGGAGCGCAGCTTGAGCGTCCAGGTCAGCTGGTCGGCGCTGACGTCGATGGTCTTGGCAAGGTCGCCCACCACCTGCTGCCCGGCGTTGACTTTGGTCAGGCCGCGGTAGATCAGCGTGTCGATCTCGCGGCTGTTGTCGTCGCCCGCAAACAAGGGGTTTAGAGAGGTGATGGATCCCACCATCGCCTCCACGAACGTGCCCCCGCGCTGCGGACCCTGCTTGGTCAGCAGCGAGTTGACGTCGCACGCCGAACCCGCCAGGAGGGCGAGCGCGAGAAGTGCCGCTGCTAAACGGACACTAGTGACGAGTGGACACCCAGATGTTGGCGACCGAGGCGATGAAGAAGGCCACGACCAGGATCCACGTCGTTAGATAGATCTGGCGCTCCAGGCCACGCCGCGTGCGGTAGCCGCCGCCCAGCCCGCCGTCGCCGCCGCCGATGGTGCCACCGAGGCCGGTCGCCTTCGGCGTCTGGAGGAGGATGCCGGCCATCATCAAGACGGCGATCACCACCTCGAGGATGATGAGAGCGCTCCTGACCCTGTCCATGTCTTTGCCGGAGTTTAGCGGGCCGGGGTTCGCACCCGGCCCGCGATCCGCTCCTCGCCGCTAGCGCGCCATCTGCCGAGCGCTCCGGAGGCGGGCGTTGATCGCCTCCCAGTTCACCGTGTTCCACCACGCGGACACGTAGTCAGGCCGCTTGTTCTGGTACTTGAGGTAGTAGGCGTGCTCCCAGACGTCCACGCCCATGATCGGGATGCCGCCCTCCATGACCGGGTTGTCCTGGTTCGGGAAGCCCTTGACGACGAGCTTGCCGCCCGAGAGGTAGGCCCAGCCCCAGCCGGAGCCGAACTGGCCGATTGCGGCCTTGCTCAGGGCATCCTTGAAGCTCGCGAAGTCGCCGAAATCCTGGTTGATCGCGTCCGAGACTTCGCCGCTCGGGTCGCCGCCGCCGTTGGGCTTCATGATCTCCCAGAAGATCGAGTGGTTGAGGTGGCCGCCGCCATTGTTGCGGACCACCGTGCGCACGTCCTCGGGCACCCCGCTCAGGTTCCCGAGCAGCTTCGCGAGGTCGTCCAGCGTGCTGCCGTCGATCTCGGGATGCTTCTCGATCGCCCCATTGAGGTTGTTGACGTAGGTCCCGTGGTGACGGTCGTGGTGGATCTCCATCGTCATCGCGTCGATGTAGGGCTCCAGGGCGTCGAATCCGTAAGGAAGCGGGGGAAGTGTGTATGGCATCTCTTTACCTCCTGAACCTGTACAACCTAGCGACCCGCGGGCATATGCCCGTAAACCTCGGCGACTCTCTCAATCATCCGCGAGAACTCCTGCGGTTTCAGGCTGGCCCCTCCCACCAGGCAGCCGTCGCAGTTCGGGAGCTCCACGTACCCCTCCACGTTGGCCGCGTTGACGCTACCCCCGTAAAGTACGCGTACCCGGCGCGCCGCGCCTTCGCCGATCGTCTGCGCCACCTGGCGGCGGATGACGCGCATCGTCTTGTAGGCGTGCTCGGGATCCGCGTTCTTGCCGGTGCCGATCGCCCAGATGGGTTCGTAGGCGATCACGAGGCGCGGCGAATCGTCGGCCGACAGCTCGGATAGCGCGATCCCAACCTGGTCGCTGACCACGGCCTCTGTCTGCCCCGCCGCGTGCTGCTCGGCGGTGTCGCCCACGCACACGATCACCTCCAGGCCCGCCCCCACCGCGGCCGCCGCCTTCCGGGCCACGTCCTGGTCGGTCTCCCCGAAGTGCTGGCGGCGCTCCGAGTGCCCGAGGATCACCCAGCGGCACCAGCCGGCCAGCATGGCGGCCGATACCTCGCCCGTGAAGGCGCCGCTGGTTTCCCAGAAGCAGTTCTGGGCCCCGAGCTCGATCGGCGTCTCATCCAGCAGCTCGAGCACGCCCAAAAGCCAGGGGAAGGGCGGAAAGACCGCCACCTCCACCTTGTCGCTGTGATCGGAGGCGGCGCCGAGTATGCCCTCGACGATGTCGCCGGCCTCTGCCGCCGTCGCTGGATTCATCTTCCAGTTGCCCGCCAGCAGGCATTTCTTGCCGTCGAGGTGAGCGCCCACGACTACGAATTGTTCAGGATTCGCACACCCGGCAGCTCTTTTCCCTCCATGTACTCCAGCGTGGCGCCACCGCCGGTGGAGACATGGGAGAAGCGGCCGGCCATGTCGAGCTGCTCGACTGCCGCCGCCGTGTCGCCGCCCCCGACCAGGGAGTAGGCCCCGGCGCTTGCGATCGCCTCCGCGAGGGCACGCGTGCCGGCGGCGAACTCCGGGATCTCGAACACGCCAGGAGGACCGTTCCAGACGACCGTTTCGGCCAGGGCGACGTTCTCGGCGAAGAGGTCGCGGGAGGCGGGACCGATGTCGAGCGCCATCCAGCCCTCCGGCACCTGGTCGACGCCAACCACGCGCGTCTCCTGGGCGGCCTCCATCTTGCGGGCGATCACGAAGTCGACCGGCAGCACCAGCTTCCCGCCCGCCGCCTGCTCGACCCTTTGCGCCTCGTCCAGCGCCTCCTCCTCGACGAAGCTCGATCCCATCGAGATGCCCCGTGCCCTGAAGAAGGTGTTGGCCATGGCGCCCCCGATGATGAGCACGTCCACTTTCGGGAGCAGGAAGCCCAGCACGCCGGCTTTGCTGGAGACCTTGGCGCCGCCCACGATCGCGACCAGCGGCCGCCGCGGCTCGTCGAGGGCGTCGTGCAGAGCCTGGAGTTCGGCCAGCATCAGATAGCCGGCATAGGCCGGCAGGTAGTCGGCCACGCCGACCACCGAGGCGTGGGCGCGATGCGAAGAGCCGAAGGCGTCGTTGCAGTAGATGTCGCCGTGCGACGCCAGCTCCCTGGCAAAGTCCGGATCGTTGGCCTCCTCCTCCGGGTGGAAGCGCACGTTCTCGAGGACCACGATGTCACCGTCATGGAGCTCGCCGACGACCTCGCGCGCGCGATCGCCCACGCAATCGTCGGCGAAGAGAACGCGGCGGTCGTGCAGCTTCTGCGCCAGGCGTTCCTGCACCGGTCGGAGCGAGAACTGGGGGTCAACCATGCCCTTGGGCCGGCCCAGGTGCGACGTGACGACCACGCGGCCGCCGCGGCCGGCAATGTCCTTGATGGTCGGGATGGCGGCATCGATACGTGTGTCGTCCTGCACCTGGCCGTCCTTGATCGGGACGTTGAGGTCCTCGCGAACCAGGACACGCCGGCCCGCGACGTCGGCGTCGGCGATCGACCTGGCCAAATCCAGAAGGCCTAGAGCTTCGAGCCCATGAGGCTGACGAGGTCCACCATGCGGCAGCTGAACCCCCACTCGTTGTCGTACCAGGACACCACCTTGGCCCAGTCCTCCCCGAGTGTCGCTGTCAGCGGCGCGTCGACGATCGACGAGTGCGGATCGCTCTTCATGTCGGAGGAGACGAGTTGGTTGTGCTCGACGCGGAGGACGCCGCTCAGCGTGCCGCTGGCCGCCTCTTCGAGCGCTCCGTTGATCTCCTCCGCGGTGGCGCCCTTCTCCAGCTGCACGGTGAGGTCGATCACCGAGCAGTCGAGCACCGGCACCCGGAAGGCGAGCCCCTGGAAGCGGCCGGAGAGCTCGGGCAGCACCTCGGCGACCGCACGGTTGGCGCCCGTCGAGGTCGGGATGATGTTGTCTGCCGCCGCCCGCGCCCGGCGGAGGTCCTTGTGGGGCAGGTCCTGCAGCCGCTGGTCGGCCGTGTACGCGTGGATCGTGGTCATCATGCCCTTGGCGACTCCGAAGCTGTCGTTCAGGACCTTGACGACCGGGACCAGGCAGTTGGTCGTGCAGGAGCCGTTCGAGATGACGTTGTGCTGGCCCGGGTCGTAGCCCTGGTGGTTGACGCCCATGACGACCGTGTAGTCCTGGTTCGTGGCCGGCGCCGAGATGATCACCTTCTTGGCGCCGCCGCTGTCGATGTGGACGCGCGCTTTGTGGGCGTCCGTGAAGAGGCCGGTCGACTCGATGACGATGTCGACGCCCAAATCCTTCCACGGCAGCTCGGCCGGGTCCTTCTTCGACAGGAATTGGATCGGCTTCTGGTCGACGGTGATCGCATCGCCGTCGGCCGCGGCGACGTCGTGCGGGAAGGTGCCCAGCGCGGTGTCGTACTTCAGCAGGTGCGCGAAGGTCTTGGCGTCACCGATGTCGTTGACGGCCACGATCTCGAAGTCGGCGCCCATCTGCGACGCTGCTCGGTAGATGTTCCGGCCGATGCGACCGAAACCGTTGATTCCGACCCTTACCGCCATTACAACGCCTCCGTTGTGCCCCTAACCGCTGGCATGAATTGCATGAAAAGACTCGGGTGAAATGCTACGCAGCCCCGGAGTTCGGGGTAGGTCGTTCGTGGCCTTCATGGCGCCAGGTGCGCGAAGTGCACCGGTCAGGGGCTCGAGACCGGGGGAACGGGTGGTGCTAGGAGGAGCGCACTAAAGGTGCGTGACGACGCCGCACCGGGACCCGTGAGCCCGGGATCGAGGTCCTGAGGCGGCCCATTGGCCACGAACGCTAGGCGGAGCGCTGCGACGGGCGGTTCGCGGGCGGCGTCTCTGGGAGCGTCTCCGCCATCTCGATCAGCCGCCGCAGCCGGTGGTTGATGGCGGACTTCGAGAGCTTCATCCGGGAGGCCAGCTCGCTCAGGTTGAGCTCAGGGTTCTGCCGCCGCGCCCGCGCCATGTCCTGCAGAGCGGGCGAGAGGCGGTCCAGGCGACCCGCCCGCTCGAGCTTCTCGATCGCCGAGACCTGGCGCATGGCGGAGCCGATGGTCTTGTCGATGTTCGCGGTCTCGAAGTTGAGCCGGCGGTTGACCTGGCCGCTCACCTCCCTGACCACGCGCACCTTCTCGAACTCCATCACCGCGCGGCTGGCGCCGATCATCCCGAGCGCATGCACGATTCCGTCCCCGTCCTTCAGGTAGACGACGTGGTGGCCCGCGCGCTCCATCATGCCGGCGCGAATCCCGGAGTCGTGGAGGAGTTTGAGCACCGCGGTCGCCCACCCCAAGGTAGGCAGCACCAGCTCCATGTGATAGCGCCCGCTGGGCGCGTTGACGGAGCCACAGCCCAGGAAGAAGCCTCGCAGCATAGCCTTGCGATCGCACGTTTGATCGGGCACCGCGCGGGCCGCGGGCTGGGCGAACAGCTCTTCCATGCCCGCCGGCAGCGGGAGCTCGATGAAGAACGCCATCTGCTTGGCGCTCTTGACCGCCTGGTACTTGG
>CAZXGB010000118.1:0-9637 GCA_964640005.1 uncultured Actinomycetes bacterium
GGCTGGTAGCCGCCACCTGGCGGAGGCGGTGGCGGCTGGTACTGGCCGGGCGGCGGCGGTGGCGGAGCGCCGCCACCCTGCTCAGGCGGCTGCGGCCCCTTCTGGGGCTCCTCAGGCTGCTGTTCGGGCTCCTGCCGCGGCGGCTGCCAGCCGCCCGGCGGCGGGGGATTCTCGCTCATGCGAACCTCCTTAGTGGGGCGCCGGCGGGGCCGGCACCTGGGTGGGCGCCGGCGGCGCCAGATCGAGCTCAAAGCGGCGGATGACTGCCGCCGCGACCGCGTGTCCGTAGGCGATGGTCAGGAAGACCAGCACTCCCAGGGAGGCGAGCATCCACCCCAGCAGGACGATCGCACCGACGATCGGGATGAGGTAGATCAGGCCGATGACTATCACCTTGGTGATCCATTCGCGGTCACGGGTCGGCCACGCGATCGCATCGCCGAGATTGTTCACGGTCGGCGCGAAAGTGTAAGGGCGTTGTGTGGCACCGAATCGTGCCACGCGCGGATCAACCGAGAAGGGCGCGGCCGATCACGACCCGCTGGATCTGGTTTGTGCCCTCGTAGATCTGCGTGATCTTGGCATCGCGCATCATTCGCTCGAGTGGATAGTCCTGCGTGTACCCGTATCCCCCAAGGATCTGCACGCAGTCCGTGGTGACCTTCATCGCCGTGTCGGAGGCGAACATCTTTGCCATCGCCGCCACCTGCGTCAGGTCGGCGGCCTTCCGGTCGACCTTGGTCGCGGCCAGATAGACGAGCCGGCGGGACGCCTCGATGGCGGTCGCCATATCGGCGAGCATGAACTGCAGGCCTTGAAAGCTCGCGATCGGCTGCCCGAACTGGTGCCGCTCTTTCGCGTAGCGCACCGCGTAGTCGAAGGCGCCCTCGGCGATGCCCAGCGCCTGAGCGCCGATGGCCGGCCGCGAGCGGTCGAGGACGGCGAGCGCGATCTTGAAGCCCTGGCCCTCCTCGCCGAGCCGGTTGGCGGCCGGCACGCGTACCTCGTCGAAGGCCAGCTGCGCGGTTGGCGACCCTTTGATGCCGAGCTTGTGCTCGAGCTTGAGAGTCTTCCATGGGCTCTTCTCCTTCTCGAGCACGAATGCGGAGATGCCGCGAGCTCGAGACGACGGGTCAGGGTCCGTCCGGGCGAAGACGACCAGCGTGTCGGCGATGCTCCCGTGCGTGATGAATGACTTGGTGCCGCTGAGCACGTACTCGTCCCCGTAGCGGCGGGCCACCGTCTGCATTGCCGCGGCGTCGGATCCGGAGGCGGGCTCGGTGAGTGCATAGGCCGCCAGCTGGCCGGATGCCAGCGGTGTGCAGAAGCGCTTCTTCTGCTCCTCGCTGCCGGCGATCAGGATCGGGTAGGAGCCGAGTGCCTGGACGGCGAGGATGAGCGAGGAGGTCGCACACGCCTTGGCGATCTCCTCGACCCCCATGCAGATGGTCACGCTGGAGCCGGAGATGCCGCCGTACGCCTCCGGAAACGGGATCGCAAGCACGCCGTTTTCGGCGAACAGGCGCTGGATGTCCTCGGGGTAGGCGGCGTTGGCGTCCACCTCGGCAGCGCGCGGGGCCACGCGATCGGTGACCAGCTCGCGAATCGTGTCGCGGATCGCGAGCTGCTCCTCGCTGAATTCGAAGTCCATCTCCAACTAGGGATTATCGGCCGCCCGGCCGGCACCCAACGTCACGCCGAGGAGAGCCCAGAACACGAGCGCCTGGTCGTTCTTGAAGTACGGCACATCGCCGATTCCGTGGACGGCGAAGGTGAGGAGCATAGCCAGCACTCCGATGCCCAGCGCCCGCCCCCAGGCGTCCTCCCATAGCCTCCGGAGGGCGAGCCGCAGCGCCTGGACGAGCGTTCCCAGAAAGCCGATCAGGCCGAGGAGACCGGTCTCGGTCCAGGCGTTGAGGAGGAGGTTGTGCGGGTAGATCAGGTCCTCGCCGTAGCCCTCCCTCTTCGCGTAGGGAACGATCGCCGCCTTGAACCCCGCCAGCCCGCCACCGAAGAGCGGATGGTCGCGGAGCATGTCGAGCGACGCTCGCCAGAGGGGGAAGCGGATGGCGAGCGTGTTGAAGCGGCTCGAGAAGTCGAACTCGACCAGGATCCGGTCTCGAACACGGTGCGAGACGGCGAAGAGCGCGATCGCCGCCAGAACGGCAGCGGCGAAGGCCACCCAGCGCAGCCGGTGGAAGGCGGCGACGAAAAGGCAGAGCACGATGAGCGTGATCCAGCCCAGCCGGGAGAAGCTGGTCAGGATCGCCAGGGCGTAGACGGCGAAGAACCCCGCCGCGACGATCCGGTCCCGGCGCACGGGCCCATGGACCGCAATGGCCAGCGCGAACGCCGCCAACGGCTCGAGGAAGAGCGGGATCGCGTTCGCGCTGTTGTAGATCGCCACCTGCGGCGTGCGCTCGTTGAAGGTGCCGGTCGCCAGGGCTGATCCCTCGACGGCGATGTTCGCGAGCGCCGGCACCAGCGCGCCGATCCCGAGGGCCAGCAGGAACAGGCGCCAGTGGCGCGGCGCCATCGCCGCCACTACGAGGCCCGCCAGCGCCGGCTCGATGAAGTAGGCCTTCCAGAGCCCGGCCGCGGCCCGGTGGTCGGGCGCGAACCAGACATCGAGGGTGGCGCCCAGGAGGAAGACGAGGGCCGGCCACGTGAAGGGGTTGCGCCAGGGGATCTCCTCCCGGTACGCGGCGAGCCCGGCCGCGATCGCAACGACGAGCAAGACCTCGAGCAGGGTGGTCGGCAGAGGGCCGGCGTGGAACCGCACCGTGTAGGCGGGTGCGCAGGCCAGCGCCAGCGCCATCAGCCAGCCCGATAGCGGGCGCAGGGCCTCGAAGCGGACTACAGCGCCACCTCGCGCGCGCTCGGAACCGGCAGCCACCGTCACCGCAGCACCTCGCGAGCAATCACTACGCGCTGGACTTGATTGGAGCCCTCGTAGATCTGGAGCGCCTTGGCGTCCCGGAAGTGGCGCTCAAACGGATAGTCACCGACGTAGCCATAGCCTCCGGCGAGCTGGACGGCGTCGGTGGCGACCGCCATCGCCGTGTCGGTGCTGAAAAGCTTGGCCATCGAAGCCTCGCGGGTGAATGGCCGGCCCGCCCCGCAGAGCACCGCCGCGTGGTAGGTCATCTGGCGGGCGGCGAGGACGCGCGTGGCCATGTCGGCGACCATGAACTGCAGGCCCTGGAAGGCGGCGATCCGCTGGCCGAACTGCTCGCGTTCGGAGAGATAGGCGATCGACTCGTCGAGGGCGGCCTGGGCGATTCCCAGAGCCTGGCCCGAGATGCCGATCCGCCCCGAATCGAGAGCGCGCATGGCGACGGTGAAGCCCTTGCCCTCGGCGTGGAGCCGGTTGGCGGCGGGAACCCGCACCTCTTCCAGGATCAGCTCGCCAGTCGGGGAGCCGTGCAGCCCCATCTTCGCGAAGACGCTGCCCACCCTCAGCCCCTCCGAATGTGCGGGCACGATGAACGCGCTCACGCCGGCCGACCGCTCGTCGGGGCCGGTGCGGGCGAACACCAGGTACATGCCAGCACGTCCGATGTTGGTGATGAAGACCTTGGTGCCGGTCAGGACGTACTCGTCTCCATAGCGCCGGGCCGAGGTCTGCAGACTGCCCGCATCGGAGCCGGCCGCCGGCTCGGTGAGAGCAAAAGCTCCCATCAGGTCGCCCGACGCCATTGGCGGCAGCCACTTCCGCTTTTGCTCCTCGGTGCCGAAGAGCAGGATGGGCTCTGAGGCAACCGAGTTGTGAACGTCGACTATCACCGCCGTGCTCGCGCACGCCATCGCGATCTCCTCGATGCAGATCGTGAAGGCGAGATGGTCCAGGCCGGCGCCGCCGTACTCGGGCGGGAGCAGGATTCCCATCAGGTCCAGCTGGCGCGCACCGGCGATCGCCTCCTCGGGGAACCGCTGGTCGCGATCCACGTCCGCGGCCCGCGGCTTCACGACCGATTGGGCGAACTCGCGGACGGCGTCGCGCAGGGCGGCGTGCTCGGTCGGCAGGTCGAGGTTCAAGTCGCGACTTAGAATATGTCGGTACTGATGCAAGCTGGGCCGCGCTACCTCGAAGGAACGACCGTGGGTAGCGGCCGCGACATCATCGGAGTGCGGCGCGACCGGATCGCGGCCATCATCGAGCAGGGTCGCGAGATCATTCAGCGCGCCAAGTCCGAGAGGATCCTGCCGGAGACGATCACCGGCGCCACGGCGGCACTCCTCGTCACCATCGCCGGCTACGGCGAACCGCTGTCCGAGGGACAGTGGCGGGAGCTCTCGGGCGTCGTCGGCGGGATCATGCGCGACCCCAACTATGGCGACCTCGCGCGCCTTCGCGGCCTGATCACGCAGGAGCAGTTCCTGAACGTCGCCCGGAACGCGGGTTACTCGCGCTTCATCAGGCGGCTCGACGATGGGCGGTGGGTATGCGAACTCACGCCGAAGCTCGAGGACGTGCCGGACGAGTAACCGACTCGTCTGACAACTCAACAAACGCAAGAAAGGAGAGAGGCGGGTTCGTGGTCAGGTCGTACTGGCGCCTGCTTGCCCTCGCGACCCTGCTCGTCGCTGGCTGCATCCCCTCCGCCCTGCCCCCAGCGCCGCTCGCAAATGCGGCCCCCGCAGTCACACCGTCACCGGTCCCGCTCAGCGCGCCGGCCACTCCCCCCGAAGAGATCTACAGCCCGCTGGCGGTGGGACCGGCGCCGGCCGACACGCCGCTCAACGTCTACGCCGCCACCATGGCCACGACGGTGCCGCCGGCGCTGGCCGGCATCAAGCCCCGCGTATACGTACCTGACAGCCTCTCGAACACCGTCTCGGTGATCGACCCCGAGACGATGAAGGTGATCGACCGGTTCGCGACCGGCAGCATCCCCCACCACGTGGCCCCGGCTCCGGACCTCTCCACTCTGTACGTCGACAACGAGGGCTCGAGCAGCTTGACCCAGATCGACGTTCACACCGGCCGGCCGCTCCGGAACATCCCTGTCACCTTCCCTTACAACCTCTACTTCACCGTCGACGGGTCCAAGGCGGTGGTGGTCGCCGAACGGTTGCGGCGGCTCGAGTTCTGGGACGCCAGGGAATGGAAGCAGCTCAAGATCGTCGACATCCCCTGGCCGGGCGCCGACCATCTCGACTTCACCGCCGACGGCAAATACCTCTTCGTCAGCACCGAGTACAGCGGGATGCTGGCGCGGGTGAACGTGGAGACCATGCAGCTCGAGGGCGCGGTGCCGGTCGGCGGCCTGCCCGTCGATGTGCGGCTCTCGCCTGACGGCGGCGCCTTCTACGTCGCCAACCAGGGCCGCCAGGGCGTGTCGGTGGTCGACCCGCAGCAGATGAAGGAGGTCGGGTTCATCCCCACCGGCTCGGGGGCCCACGGCCTGCAGGTCTCCCGAGACACCACGAAGCTGTATGTGACCAACCGGCTGGCGGGCACGATCTCGGTGATCGACTTCCAGAAGCGGGCGGTGGTGGAGACCTGGAAGGTGGGTGGCAGCCCGGACATGACGCAGCTTTCGCCCGACGGCAAGCAGCTCTGGGTGTCGAGCCGCTTCGATGGCGGGGTGATCGTGATCGACACCGGCGACGGGCACGTGATCGCGCGGATCGCGGCCGGCCCGGGCGCCCACGGCCTCACCTACTTCCCGAACGTAGGCTCGCGCTCCATCGGCCACAACGGGGTCTACCGGTAGGACTCAAGCCTCCTCCCCACTTGATGGGGAGGTGTCGCCGCAAAGCGGCGACGGAGGGGTCCGAGGACTAATCGCCTCCCACGCCGAGTTCGCGCGCAATGAGAATCCGCTGGATCTCGCTCGTCCCCTCGCCGATCTCGTTGATCTTCACGTCCCGCCAGTAGCGCGCCACCGGGTAGTCCTCGATGAACCCGTAGCCGCCGTGGATCTGGACCGCCTGGTCGGCCGCCCGCTTCGATGCCTCAGACGCGTACAGCTTGGCCATCGCGGCCAGCTTGCGAACCTCCCCGGTCGTCTCCACCGCTTGCTGGTAGGCGACCGCCGCCCGATAGGTGATCAACCGGGCCAGCTCCACCTCGGTGGCCATGTCGGCGAGCTTGAACTGGATCGCCTGGAAGGACGAGATGTGGCGGCCAAAGGCCTTGCGCGCGTTCGCGTAGGCGAGGGAGGCGTCGAGGCAGGCCTGGGCGAGGCCGACCGAGAGCGCCGCGATCGCCACCCGGCCGCCGGTCAGCGTGTGCAGGAACTGCCCGTAACCCCCACCTCGCTTGCCGAGCAGGTTGACTTCCGGCACCCGGCAGTCATCGAAGGCGAGGGGGTGCGTATCCGACGAGTGCCAGCCCAGCTTCCGGTAGGCGGGCAGCACCTCGTAGCCGGGCGTACCGGCGGGAACCAGGATGGCGCTGATTTCACCTCGCGAGGAGCCATCGCGCTTCCCGGTCAGCGCGCTGATCGTCACGCCGGCCGAGATCTCGGTGCCCGAGTTGGTGATGAACTGCTTGGCGCCGTTGATCACCCACTCGCCGTTGACCAGCTCGGCCCGCGTCTGCGTGGCGCCGGCGTCGGAGCCCGCTTCGGGCTCGGTGAGCCCGAACGACCAGAGCTTGCGGCCCGCGAGCAGGTCGGGCAGGTACGTCTGCTTCTGCTCCTCGGTCCCGAAGTCGTGGATGGGGCTGGCACCCAGAGAAACCGCCGCCTCCAGCGTGATCCCGACGCCGGCGTCAGCCCGCCCGATCTCCTCGATCGCGATGCAGTAAGAGAGGAAGTCGCTGCCCGCGCCACCGTACTCCTCGCCGAAGGGAAGCCCGAAAAGGCCCATCTCGCCCATCTGGCGGACGATCTGGGTTGGGAAGCGGTGCGCGCGGTCGAGCTCCTCGGCCGCCGGCGCGACGACGTCGCGGGCGAATTCTCGGCAGAGCTCGCGAACGGCGCGCTGTTCGTCCGTGAGGTCGAAGTTCACCTGGGCAGGGGCAGGAACGCGAGGCGGAAGAGCCAGGCGGCGATGAACACGATACCCACTGCCAGCCACGCACGGCGCTCGAGCGCCTGGCCGCCAGTCCAGCGAAGGGAGCGTCCGGTGCCCAGCAGCAGCGCGAGGCCGGCGGTCGCGGCGATGCTGAGGACGAAGAGGGCCGGCCCCAGCGGGTGGAAACGCGCGGCTCCGGCAACGTCGCCCTGCCACATCTGCGCGAATGAACGGGTGCCGCCGCAGAGCGGGCACGGCTGCCCGGTGAGGAAGAGGAACGGGCAGGGTGGCAGCGTCGCGTGAACCGCGTGCAGGCCCCAGAAGAGGCGAGTGTAGAAGAGCCAGGCGAGGAATCCGGAGAGGGCGGCGAAGACGCGGAGCCGTTCGTCGCGGTCCGACCGAACTATCGACACCGGACCCACGGCCCGGAGTCTAATCGGACAGCCCGTGCTCCTTCTCGACGTGAACGGCGGCCACACGAGGCCGTCGAGCCCAGCCAATCAGCGAGACCGCGGCCAGGACCGCGCCCGCGAGCGGGGCCAGGACCAGGTAGGCGGCGACTTCCTCGAACATCTCTGCTCCGTGTATAGCGGTCGCCGGAAGCAGAAAGGTCGGCGATCCGTCAACGCTTTGTAAGCACGCCCCGGCTCAGCGGCAGAGCAGCTCCACGATCTGGTCTGTGGTCTCCGCGACCGGCACCCCGGCGGCCCGGAAGGCGGCCTCCTTGCTCTGGGCCGTGCCCCGGTTGCCGGACACGATGGCGCCTGCGTGCCCCATCCGCTTGCCCTCCGGAGCTGTGCGGCCGGAGATGAAGGCGACCGCCTTGAGGCGGGTGCCGCGGCCCAGAAGCTCGGCCGCCCGCTCCTCGTCGCTGCCTCCGATCTCACCGATGACGGCCAGGTGGGTGGTTTGCGGGTCCTGCTCGAAGAGCTGGATGACGTCCACGAAAGACATTCCGTTGACCGGGTCGCCGCCAATCCCGACGATCGTCGACTGGCCGAGCCCGGCAGCCGTAAGGGCGGCCATCGTCTCGTAGGTCAGGGTGCCGGAGCGGGCGACGATCCCGACCGGTCCCGGCGACGAGAAGCGCTGCGGGATGATCCCGATCTTGCCCACGCCCGGCGTCAGCAGGCCAGGGCAGTTGGGGCCGATCAGGCGCGCGTCCGGGTAGACGCGGAGGAAGTCTTTGATCCGGATCATGTCCTGGATCGGAATGCCCTCGGTGATGCACGCGATCAGCGTGATCCCGTTGGCCGCGGCCTCCATGATGGCGTCGGCGGCGAAGGGCGGCGGAACGAAGATCCCCGACGCGTTGGCGCCGGTCGCGCGTACCGCCTCGGCCACTGTGTTGAAGACGGGCACGCCGTTGTGCTCGCTGCCACCGCGCCCCGGTGTGACGCCGCCGACGACGTTGGTCCCCATGAGCTGCGACTGCTGCGCGTGGAACGAGCCCTCGCGGCCGGTGATGCCCTGGATGATGACCCGCGTGTTCTCGTTGAGGAGGATGCTCACGCGGCGCCTCCCGTCAGCTCGACGATCTTGGTCGCCGCCTCCCAGGCGTTGGCCCCCGGCTCGATCCCGTTCTGCTTGAGGATCTCCCTTCCCTCCTCCTCGTTCGTCCCCGACAGGCGCACCACCAGGGGCAGCCTGAGGCCGACATTGTCACGGGCGGTGATCAGGCCGCGCGCGACTTCATCGCCACGCGTGATGCCGCCGAAGATGTTGACCAGGATCCCCTTGACCTTCGGGTTCATCAGGATCACGTCCATCGCGTTCTCCACGACCTCGGCGCGCGCGCCGCCCCCGATGTCGCAGAAGTTGGCCGCCGCGCCGCCAGCCCGCTGGACCAGATCCAGCGTGCCCATGCAGAGTCCGGCCCCGTTGCCGATGATCCCGATGTCGCCGTCGAGGGATACATAGGTCAGGCCCCGCTTCCGGGCCTCCCGCTCGTAGGGGTCGCCCTCCGCCTCCAGCACCGCCCCGTACTTCTCCTCCAGGGCCTTTTGGCGGAAGGAGGCGTTCTCATCGGTCTCGATCTTGGCGTCGCCGGCCACCACCTTGCCCTCGCCCGTGATCACCAGCGGGTTGATCTCGGCAGTCAGTGCGTCGTACTCGGGAATGGCCCGGTAGAGCCTTTTGATCACCGGCACCAGTCCCCGCACGTACTCCCCAAGACCGGCCTCGAAGACGAGCTGGTTGAGCTCGTAGTCGAGTGGACCTCGCCACGGGTTCGGGTAGAGCCGCGCGATCGCCTGCGGGTCCTCCTCGGCCACCGCCTCGATGTCCATCCCGCCCTTGGCCGAGAGCATCAGGATGTTGGCGCGGTTGTCGCGGTCGACCGTGAAGCCCAGGTAGATCTCGCGCGCGATGTCGAGCGCCCCCTCGCAGTAAACGAGCGGCACCTTGAAGCCCTTTATGTCCATGCCGATGATCTGCTCGGCGGCGGCCCGCGCCTCCTCCGGCGTCTGGGCCAGCTTGATGCCGCCGGCCTTGCCGCGACCGCCGACCGGGACCTGCGCCTTGACGGCCACCGGGCCCAGCTCGGAGGCTGCCTGGGCCGCCTCATCCGGGGTGCGGGCGACCTTGCCCGGCGGTATGGGGATGCCCAGTGCGGACAGCACTTCCTTGGCCTGGTACTCGAGGAGCTTCACGCCGAATGACTCTAGCCAAT
>CAZXGB010000119.1:0-9522 GCA_964640005.1 uncultured Actinomycetes bacterium
GCTGCGCGTACTCGGAGACCAGGTTGGAGATCGAGCGCATGGTGACGGCCGCCGCGAAGCGGTCGGTCTGGCCGATGGCCCAGTTCGTCATGTACCCGCCGTAGGAGCCGCCCGCGATCCCGAGGCGGTCGCTGTCCACGAATCCAGTCCGCTCGATCAGCTGGTCGAGCGCTGTCATGAGGTCCCGGTAGTCCATGCCGCCCCAGTCGCGAACGACGGCCCGCTTGAACTCCTCGCCCAGGCCGTCGGACCCGCGCGGGTTGCAGTAGAGGACCAGGATGCCCATCGACGCCAGCACCTGGAACTCGTGGAAGAAGGCCCACCCGTAGTGGCTGTGGGGGCCACCGTGCACCTGCAGAACGAGTGGCGCGGGGCGCCCGTCGAACCCCGGTGGCTTGAGCAGCCAGCCCTCGATCACGAGGCCGTCCTCGGCGCGGAAGAGGTGCTTCTCCGGAACCGCCAGGTCGCGCTCGCGCAGCCAGGGATTGAACTCACTGAGCCGCCTCTCGACCCCATCCACGCGAACGTAGACGTCGCCCGGACTCCAGGGATCGGTGGCCAGGAACGCGATCGTGCCGGCGCGAACGTCGAAGTCGAAGATCGAGCGGTACGGGCTTTCGACCTCGACCCGTACGTTCCCGTCGAGGTCGACCGAACAGATCTCGGCGTTGCCGGCTCCAACGGCCTGAAAGTACACGCGGCTGCCGTCGTCGCTCCAGCGCAGGAACTTCGAGTGCCCCGCGCGCATGTCGGAGACCGGGGTACCGGCGGCGCTGCGATCGAAGCCGGCGGTCAGGCAGCGAGCGCCGCCGCCCGCGGGATCGACCACCCACACGCGGTCGTGACGGCCTCCGTCGGGCGACTCGGGTGACAAAAAGGCAATCGCGTCACCCGCCGGCGACCAGGCCGGCGCCGACACACAGAGGCCCTCGGTCAGCTTGCTCAGCGAGCCCCCCTCGTCCACGACGTAAAGGTGAACGACCGTCGTCAGGTCGGAATCCGGCTCGGCATTGCCGGCAACCGCCCAGCGGTCGCCGGCGGGCGACCAGTCGAAGTCCTGCACCGACCAGGCTCCCTCGGTCAGCTGGCGAGGTTCTCCTCCACCATCGTCGAGCACGTCGACCACGAAGAGGTGCCGGTGGCGGCCGTCGTTGTAGCCCTGGCCGTCGTGCTTGTAGTCGAGGCTGCGCGCGACGCGCACAACCGGCGACCGCCGGGGGGCGTCCTCGACCTCGGGCGGCCGCGGATCGTCGACCACGCCGTCCGGATCGCCGACGCAGACGCCGAGGAAGGCCACCCGGCCGCTGTCGGGCGACCAGCGCGGCGATCCGGCGCCGTCGGGCAGTTTCGTGAGCTGGACTTCCTGCCCGCCTTCGGTGGAAGCCACGAAGACCTGCTCCCGGCCCCGCCGCCGGCTCGAGAACACGATCCGAGAGCCGTCCCGCGACCACTCCGGAGAGCGGTCGCGCGGGCCACCGGAGATCTCACGAGGGCGATCGTCCTCGGCGCCGGTCAGGCCGGCAATGCTGACGCGGGAGCGATAGTCACGCGCACCCTCGTCAGCCTGGCTGCTGCTGAACACGATCTTCGTGCCGGACGGGTCGAGCCGTATGTGGTCGACCCACCGGAACCGGTAGAGGTCTTCTGGACTGATCCCCGCCAACGTCAACGCATACTATCGAGCCGGCGCATGGCTAATGCGCGGAGGGGACCATCGGATCCCCCCAGCGCACCTACCCCCACTCTCGATGTCGCAGCCTAAAAGGTGCGACTCACACGCCGGCGGAGCCGGCGGCCAGCCTTATTGAGGCTGTACCTCGACTGTCGAGAACAGTTCCGAAAGGCCTCCCCGCCACCCGTCGAGGAACTCGTGCACGTGCAGCATCTCATCGGCGCTGATCGGTTCGGCAAGCAGTTCGCTGCGCTCCTCGCGACGCGCCGAGCGCGCGGCCTCCTCATAGATCTCGGGGGTGAGCTCAATCTCACCGCCCCCCTCGAACACGCAAAAGCGGCAGCGGAAGTGGAGCTGGACCTTGTCCGCACCCGAGAAGTGCGCGGAGATGTCCGCCTGGCGAAGCGAGTTGTCGCAGCCCGGGCACTTGCGGCGCTGAACTTCAGCGGCGAGCACCCGCAGGATTAGCTGGTCCACGGATGGCAATGCTGGGGAGGCCAAGGCGCGAAATGCCGATGGGCATGTAAAGGTCTCCTCGTGACTTGCCGTCGGATCGGAGTACGGTGACCTCTCCGATGCGCGCGCGACCCGAAATCACCAGGGGGGCGCTGGCCGGCGGCGCGGCGGGCGCGGCCGCCGTGGCCGTGATGTATCTGCTGGCTTCCCTCGCCGGCACGCGAACCCTCCCCTCCCTTCTCTCCGAGCCTTTCCTGGCTGTGCTGCCGGGGCCGATTTTCGGCTTCCTCATCGACCGGCTCCAGCACCTCGGCAAGGTGCTCGAGGAGCTCGGGCTGCTGCTCGCGATGGTCGTTCTGCTGGCGGGACTGGGCGCCGCCATCGCCCCTCTCAGGCTGCGCTGGCCGGGCGCCCGCCTACCGCTGGCCGGTGCCGCCGCCGCCTGGCTGGTGGTGATGCTCCTCGCCCTCCCGCTGGGCGGTGTCGGGCTTTTCGGGCTCGGCGACGGGCTCGCGACGCCGGTTGTCTGGGCGGTCGTACTCGCCGTCTACGCGTTCGTGCTCGAGTTGGGACTCGGCATGCAAGCACAGCAGCCGCAGCCGGTCGACGAGGGCCGCCGGCGGCTGATCGGCCGGGCGCCCGTCGTCATCGCGGTGGTCTCGACCGGCTATCTCGCCCTACGCCTGGTCCCGGGCTGGTTGCAGGCCCTGGCGCAGCCGGCAAAGGGGGGCGAGCTGAGCGACCAGCTGACGCCGGTCAAGGACTTCTATGTCGTCTCGAAGAACTTCAGCGACCCGGCTGTCGAGGCCGGCGGTTGGACGCTGAACATCCACGGCCTGGTCACCACCCCGATGAGGCTCGCTTACGCCGATTTCAAGGCGCTCCCGTCGGTCACGGTGCTGACCACCCTCGAATGCATCTCCAACAACGTGGGCGGCAACCAGATCAGCACCGGTGAGTTCGCCGGTGTCCGGCTCGCGGAGCTGGTGCAGCGCGTGCAGCCGGCGGCGCAGGCGAGGTTCGTCAACTTCCGCTCGCGGGACGGCTACACCGAGAGCCTCCCGCTCGACTTCGTCCTCGGCGATCCCGACATCCTGGTCGCCCACTCACTGGGGGGCGCGCCGCTGACCGCCGCACATGGCTTCCCGGCCCGAGTCCTGATCCCCGGACGCTACGGCATGAAAGGACCGAAGTGGCTGGAGGAAATCGAGCTGGCGGCGAATGAGAACGGCGGCTACTGGGAGTCGCAGGGCTGGGACCGGCAGGCGGTGGTCAAGACGATGTCGAGGATCGACACACCGCTGGACGGGGCGATCGTCAGCGCCAGTACGGTGACCGTCGGCGGCATAGCATTTGGGGGAACCCGGGGCATCGCGGGCGTCGAGCTGAGCGTCGACGGGGGCCGGTCTTGGGCGCCGGCAGAGCTCCGGCCCCCGCTGTCGCCTCTGACATGGGTGATCTGGACCTTCGCGTGGTCGCCCCATCCTGGCGAGTACACGCTGGCGGTGCGGGCCACCGACGCCCACGGAGCGCTCCAAACCACGGATATCCGGCCCAGCTTCCCCAGCGGCTCGTCCGGCTACCACCAGGTCCGGGTCAGCGTCCGCGCTTAACGTGGTGCCGTGCGGCTGATCGGGCTGACGGGAGGCATCGGCACCGGCAAGAGCACGGTCAGCTCGATGCTGCGCGAGCTCGGCGCCCGCGTCATCGACGCCGACCATGCAGCCCGGGCGGTCGTCGAGCCCGGCACCGACGGGCTGCGAGAGGTCGTGGAGGCGTTCGGCCCGAGCGTGCTCACACCGGATGGAGCGCTTGACCGGCCGCGTCTGGCCGCGATCGTCTTCAACGATCGCGAGCGCCGCCGCCGGCTGGAGGAGATCACCTGGCCGAGGGTCGCCCTCTGGATGGCGGAGCGCACCCAAGAGGCCTACGCCGAGGGCGCCCCTGCGATCGTTCACGACGTGCCGCTGCTCTTCGAAAATCCGGCTCGGCGCGGGCTCTACGAAAAGGTCATCCTCGTCTACGCTGCGCCCGACGTGGCGCTTGCCCGGCTGATCGGCCGCGGCCTCCCCGAAGCCGACGCTCGGGCCCGGATCGCGGCCCAGATGCCGATCGAGGAGAAGAGGAAGATGGCGGACATCGTCATCGACAACTCGGACGGGCTGGAGGCGACGCGGGCTCAGGTCGAGAGGGTCTGGACGGAGATCACGGCGGAGGGATCGAGCGCGCCGTAGAGGTGGGGAAAGAGCTCCTCGCCGCCTTCGGTGTTCTCCCAGCGCAGCCCTGAGGCCAGGTCCGCGCCCTCGACCTCGAGGAGCACGAGATCGCCCGCCCCGGCAAATCGCGCGCTGAGGACCCGCGGCCACTGATCCGCCGTGGAGAGGTGAATAAAGCCCTCTGAGCGGAGCGAGTCGGGCGCGTAGGTTCCCGACCGGCGGGCGGCCTCCCAAGCTCCGGCCGTGGTGATGTGGTAAAGCCTCACGATCCCCTGTCAGAGCCCCTAAGACTGAGGCCCCGCCCCGACCGGGGGCACGCCACCCTCAAGGACGCGACGATTGTTCTCGCGCTCGTCCCAAGCCGTCAAGAGAGCCTGTTAAGCGTTAAGCGCAGATTCACGTACATCAATTGCGCTCGATTTCCAGAAACCGAGCGAAGGTGGACCCGGTTCGGGCTCCCGCTTTCCAGAAAAGGGGCCCAAATTCGCCAGTCAGATCGCGCCCTCCGCACGCATCCGCTCCAGCTCGTCGCCCTCGATCCCCACTTCGGCCAGAACCTCTGCCGTGTGCTCGCCCAGTCCCGGCGGCGGCAGCCGCCGCCAGTCCTCCTGCAAGCGAACCGCCGGCGCCAGCTCGGTGCCGGCCGGCGTGTCAATCACAAGGCCCCGGGCTCTGACGTGCGGATGGCTCGGCACCTCGTCCAGCTCGAGCACCGGTTCGCAGCAGACGTCACGGTCCCCGAGCAGCGCCTGCCACTCGTCCCGCGTCCGTGTGCCGAAGATCTCCTCGACCTCAAGTTGGAGGGCGGTCTGCGCATCGCCTTCTTCGTACTGGCGGCTGACCAGGTCGGGGCGGCCGAAGGCCTCGCAGAGCTCCTGCCAGAACTTGGGCTCGAGCGCGCCCACGCTGTAGTAGCCGCCGTCCTTGGTTCGGTAGACGCGATAGCAGGCGTAGCGCCCGGTGAGCCGGAGATCGCCCCGTGGGGCAGGGCGTCCACCCTCGGCGACCAACTGGGCGATCGGCACCGCCAGCCAGGAGAGCGCTCCGTCGGTCATCGACACGTCGAGGTGCCGCCCCAAGCCACCACGGGCGACTTCGAGCAGGGCGCCCAGGATCGCGGTGGCGGCACCCTGGGCGCCGGCTCCGATGTCGGCGACCTGCACGCCGAGAGGGTGCGGGTCACGCCCCGGCTCGGCGTTGAGGCCGAGCGCACCCGCGATTGCCATGTAGTTGAGGTCATGGCCCGCGCGCTGGGCCCAGGGCCCGGTCTGCCCGAAGCCCGTGATCGAGCAGAGGACGAGCTTGGGGTTCTGGGCGCAAAGCGCCGCCCAACCGACGCCGAGGCGGTCCATCACGCCAGGGCGGTTGCCCTCGACGACCACATCGGCCCGGGACGCCAGCTTGAGAAAGGCCACCCTGCCAGCGTCCGACTTGAGGTTGAGGGTGATCGACCGCTTGTTGCGGTTGATGGCGTTGAAGACGATGCTCTGGCCGTCCTGCAGCGGCGGGTACCACCTCATGTAGTCGCCGCGGCCCGGCTCCTCGACCTTGACCACGTCGGCGCCCATGTCCGCCAGGAGCATGGTGCAGAACGGTCCGGGCAGCAGCCGGGTCAGGTCGAGGACGCGGACGCCTTCCAAACCCATTGCCAGCTCCATCCTCTCATGCGTTAATGAATTGATAACGGCAGCGTCTCCGATGCGTCCCGACAGCACGTCCGAGCTCACGATCCGCGTTCCCGGGCCCTTTGCGGGTGTGGGCGATCTCGGCTTTTCGGCCCGCTATCCGGAACAGAACCTGTTCCAGCCGCTCCGCGACGTGCCGCTCTGGATCGAGGGTCCGCCACCGCCGATGCGCCGCCTGCTACACCACCTGCGAATGCTCCACGAGACCACGAGCGACACCTACGCGTGGAGCGACCCCGTGCAGCTGGCCGACGAGGTGCTCGTTCTGGCCTTTCGCGACCTCTCCGCGAGCGGGCCGCTGGCGGAGTCCGCCCAGGCGTTCAGCGACTACTTCCTCAACCTGGTGCGCCCGGTCGTGTTCCCGTTCCTGGCTGACTGCGCCCGCGTCGCTCACCTCCGCCTCGCCGACCGGATAGAGGTGGCGGTCGAGGCCGCGGGCTGGCCGGTCGCCCGGTTCCGGCTGCTGGTCTCCCAGATCGTGGCCGAAAACGGCTTCGATCTCCTCGGCGACGCCGCCTGACGCCACCGGCAACCGCGGAGCGGTGTCCGGAGTTACTTCGTCGGCGAGGCGCTCGGCGTGGCTATGGTCGCGCCGCTGGCGGTTCGGGGCGCGCTCGCAGGAGTCGGCGTTCCCACCGCGACCGCACCGGCCGGCTGCTGCCCGTTGAGCACGAGACCGAGCGGCACCACGACCAGGCCGGCGACGACGGTGATCACGAACAGGACGGCGCCCCATTCGCGGCGCACAAACATACCCCAATCCACGAGATCGACAGTGTAGTGACCTGCAGCGCACGCTCGTGACCAATCGACCGCCTCCGGACCTCGATACCGGGTTCACGGGGCCCGGCGCTTCGTCGTCAGGCATCCACCAATGCCCTCCTCCTCACGCCACCCGTTCACCCGGCCTCGAGCCCCTGACCGGTGCGCTGCGCGCACCTGGCGGTATTGCGGGCACGAGCCTACGCAGCAGGTCACTAGAGAAGTCCGGAGGGTAGGCCGCTCGGAGCCCGCCCTACTCCTCTTCTTCTTCCTCGCCCTCTTTCTTGTTCCGCTGGTTCAGCAGCCGCGTGAAGTCCTGCGCGCGAGCCAGCGCCTTCCACCGCTCGGGGAAGAAGTCCTGCGCGAGCACCTGGCGATCCGGGAGCTGGTAGACAGTGACGCACCACTTGTTGAGGGTGCGTGCCACCTCCACCTCAAAGTCGTTCTCGGCTGTGGTGTAGCGCACGACCTTATCGTCGTCGAACCGTCGCCTTCCTGAAATCGCCATAGCAAAAGCACTCGCTGGGGTAAACAGCTCATCGAGCAGGACCCGATTATACGGTCGTTTGGCGGGTTTGCCGGCGTAGTTCGTCGGCGCTCACCGTATCCCGGAGCATCTGAAGCAGCTCCTCTCGCAGGTGCTCCCGCTGAAGGGCTAAACCCAGGTTCGCCTTCAGGTAGCCCGGGATGGTTCCGGTGTCGTAATACTCACCCTCGAACTCGAGTGCGACCACCTTCCCGCTGGTAATCGTGCCCTTTATGGCGTCCGTCAACTGGATCTCGCCACCCGCTCCGGGCTCGGTTCGCTGGAGGGCGCCCATGACGTCCGGCGCCAGCACGTAGCGGCCCAGGATCGCCAGGTCAGAGGGTGCGTCAGCCGGGCTCGGCTTCTCGACCAGGTCGGTGACCTCGTGGAGCCGGCCATCGCTCCAGCCGGTGGCGATGATGCCGTAGCGCGAGATCTGGTTCTCTGGCACTCGCCGGGCGGCGAGCACCGTGCCACCCGTCTCCACGTAGGCGTCAATGAGCTGGCGGAGACACGGCTTGGAGCCGCCCAGGATGACGTCGTCGGGCAGCAGAACCGCGCAGGGGTCGTCGTTGACTATCGGCTGCGCGGTCAGGACGGCGTGACCGAGGCCGAGCGGCTCCTTCTGCGTGATGTAGCTGATTGCGCAGCGATTGGACAGCTCGTCGACCTCCGCGAGCAGCGCAAGGAGATCGTCCTTGCCGCGCTGCTCCAGGTAGTACTCGAGCTCGCGCGAGCGGTCGAAGTGGTCCGTGATAGCCCGCTTGCCGCCACCGGTGACCATCACGATGTGCTGGATACCGGAGTCGACCGCCTCTTCGACGCCGTACTGGATGCTGGGCTTGTCGACCAGCGGCAGCATCTCCTTCGGCTGAGCCTTGGTGACGGGCAGGAAGCGGGTCCCCAGACCGGCGGCGGGGAACACCGCCTTGCGCACCTCACGTGGGCTCACCCCCACAATGTACCGGGTGGATCGAGCAGCGTCAGATCCGCTCGGGATGCGCTCGTCGGCTCGGGAATCCACAAGCGCGCAATCGTCGCCGCTCGTGATTAGATGAGCCCCATGTTGGATGGGCTCATCTGGCCCGCCCAGCGGGTCGTCTTTCTCCCCTGCTGCTTCTGTAGCCGATAGGCCCGCCGGCCCGGCTGCCTCGGGCCTGTCGCGGGCTGTCACGTGCACTCAGCAATCCCGATTGGAGGAGCACGTTATGGCTACCCTTCTGAAGCCCGATCCGACCTTCTATCCGTCGCCTCGGCTGGCCTCCGAGGCGCCGCCCGAGACGATCGCCTACACAGTCAGCCTGGACCCCACGAGGCGCACGCCGGACGGCCTCGTGACCCTCGACGTCGACCCCTCGTCGCCGACCTACGGTCAGGCGATCAATCGGGTGGATGCGCCCGACGCCGGCGACGAGCTCCATCACTTCGGCTGGAATGCGTGCAGCTCGGCCCTCTGCCCCTACGCGCCCCACCCCCATTTCGAGCGCCGCTACCTGCTGCTGCCCGGGCTCCGCTCCTCAAACATTCACGTCTTTGACACCCGCCCGGATCCTCGACAGCCGTCGCTGGTGAAGACGATCACCGCCGAGGAGATCGCCAGGAAGGCCGGCTACAGCCGGCCCCACACCGTGCACTGCGGTCCGGACGGCATCTACGTCAACGCCCTCGGCAACCCGGAAGGCGACGCCCCCGGCGGCATCTTCGTCATCGACCACGACACCCTCGAGGTCAAAGGCCGCTGGGAGATCGACCGCGGCCCGCAGCGGCTCGCGTATGACTTCTGGTGGCACCTCGGCCACGACGTCGCGGTGACCAGCGAGTGGGGTACTCCCAAGATGGTCGAGAACGGCCTCGACGGCGAGATCCTGCTCGCCGGCGAGTACGGGCACCAGATCCACTTTTGGGACCTGCCCAAGCGCCGGCACATAAAGGCGATCGATCTCGGCAAGGAGAACCAGATAACGCTCGAGCTGAGGCCGGCGCACGACCCGGGGAAGAACCCGTACGGGTTCGTGGGGGTGGCCCTGTCGCTCGCCGACCTCTCGGCGTCGGTCTGGCTCTGGCACCTGGAGGCCAACGACTGGAAGGCGGTGAAGGTGATCACAATCCCGGCCGAGCCCGCCGACCCCTCGGTCCTGCCCGACGTGCTGAAGCCCTTCGGCGCCGTTCCGCCCCTGATCACGGACCTCAGCCTCTCGCTCGACG